>NZ_JBIAZN010000021.1:0-142705 GCF_042899225.1 Streptomyces sp. NPDC000134 | reverse complement strand
CACGATCCACGGCCGCGACTCCCGCTTCCCCACGACCCGACCAACGAGCAGACAGGCTGATGGTTACTTGATCAATAACTTCTGTTAGGACCTCTAAGCCGCGTCACCGGTTTCACGTGAAACGTCCGTGGCCCCCCTGATCACTGCCGCGTCCGTCCGAGGTGCCGGTACTCTCCTCGTTTCCGTCGGTCCGAGGTGCCGGTGCTCCCCTCGTCCCGTCGGTTCACCCGGCCGGTGTGTGCCGAAAGAGACGCGCGTCACGCGAACGGGTTCGCCGGTGAGGTTTGATCCACAGCAAACGCAGTTATCCACAGCGGAATTGGGGACGGCTGTGGAGAACTCCCGCCCCTACAGCGGTGGTTCGACGCGGGCGAGCGCCCGCAGGGCCCGGGGCAGGAAACGCGACAGCAGCCGGGCCCCGCGCGCCTCGGGCGTCACCGGCACGACGGCCCGGTCCCGCACCACCGCGTCCAGGATCGCGCGGGCGACCTTCTCCGGCGGATAGTTCCGCAGCCCGTACAGGCGGGCCGTGCGCCGCCGCAGCCGCCGTTCCTCCTCGGCGTCGACCCCGGCGAAGTGCGCGGTGGAGGTGATGCCCGTGTCGACCAGGCCGGGGCAGACGGCGGTCACCCCGATGCCCCGGCCGGCCAGCTCGGCGCGCAGGCACTCGCTCAGCATCAGCACCGCCGCCTTGGAGGTGCTGTACGCGGGCAGCGCGCGGGAGGTCTGGTAGGCCGCCGCCGAGGCGACGTTGACGATGTGGCCGCCCTGTCCGCGCTCGGCCATCCGCCCGCCGAACAGCCGGCAGCCGTGGATGACGCCCCACAGATTGACGTCCAGGACCTTCTTCCAGTCCTCCGGCGTGGTGTCGAAGAAGGAGCCGGACAGGCCGATCCCGGCGTTGTTGACCAGCACGTCGACCACGCCGTACTCGGCGGCGACCTTCTCGGCGAGCTTCTCCATCGCCTGCTCGTCGGAGACGTCGGTGGTCTCGGCCCACGCGGCGGGCGCGCCGGACGAGCGGGCCAGCTCGGCGGTGCGGGCCGCGGCCTCGCCGTCCCGGTCGACGGCGACCACCCGCGCCCCGGCCTCGGCGAACGCGCGTGCCGTGGCCCGGCCGATGCCCCCGCCCGCCCCGGTGACCAGCACGAGCTGGCCGCCGAACCGGTCGGAGTGCCGTCCGCGCCCGGCCACCTCGGGCCGGCCGCCCTCGACGGCGGTGACGAACTCGGTGATCCAGGTCGAGAGCAGGTCGGGCCGGGTGCGCGGCACCCAGTGCTTGGCGGGCAGGGTGCGCCGGGTCAGTTCCGGCACCCACTGCTCCAGGCCGTCGTAGAGCCGCTCGGAGAGGAACGCGTCGTCCAGGGGCGTGACGAGCTGCACGGGCGCGTGGGCGCGGGCGTCCGCACGCGGGCGGCGCAGCCGGGGCCGTACGTTGTCGCGGTAGAGCCACGCGCCGTGTGCCGCGTCGGTGGGCAGGGACGCGGTCGGGTAGTCACCGGCGGGCAGGTCCTCCAGGCGGCGCAGCAGGCCCGGCCAGCGCTTGCCGAGCGGGCCGCGCCAGGCCAGTTCGGGCAGCACCGGCGTGTGCAGCAGGTAGACGTACCAGGACTTGGCGCCCTGGCCGAGCAACTGGCCGACCCGGCGCGGGGTGGGCCGTTTCACGCGCCGGGCGATCCAGTGCCCGAAGTGGTCCAGGGACGGGCCCGACATCGAGGTGAAGGACGCGATCCGGCCCTCGGTGCGGCCGACGGTGACGAACTCCCAGGACTGCACCGAGCCCCAGTCGTGGCCGACCAGGTGCACGGGCCGGTCCGGGCTCACCGCGTCCGCGACGGCCAGGAAGTCGTCCGTCAGCTTCTCCAGCGTGAACCCGCCGCGCAGCGGACGCGGCGCGGTCGACCGGCCATGGCCGCGGACGTCGTACGCGACGACGTGGAAGCGGTCGGCGAGGCGGTCGGCCACCTCCGACCAGACCTCCTTGCTGTCCGGGTAGCCGTGGACGAGGAGCACGGTCGGCCGCCTCGGGTCGCCCAGCTCGGCCACGCACAGCTCGACCCCGCCCGTCCGTACGCGGCGCACCCTCGCGCCCTCGAATCCCGTCACGTCTCCTCCGTCCGGCCGCCCGCGCGATGCCGCCGAATCTTCCAGTTGTTAGACGCAACGTCAACAGGCTCGCCGCGCCCGCATCCGAGCCGCGCCCGCACCCGAGTCCCACCCTCACCCTCACTTCAACCCCGACCCCGACCCCGGGCCGTAGCCCTGAAGCAGGGCTCCCCCTAAGGTCCCGTACGACTGGAGGCGGACACCAAGACGGCCCTGCGGGCTGACGACCGGCGTGGCGCCCGTCACTACCGTCAGGGATGTGACTGTGATCGCGACCGAAAGCCTGAGCAAGCGGTTCCCCCGGGTGACCGCTCTTGACCGGCTCACCGTGGACGTCGGACCGGGTGTGACCGGTCTCGTCGGAGCCAACGGGGCCGGCAAGTCCACGCTCATCAAAATTCTGCTGGGCCTCTCCCCGGCCACCGAAGGCCGCGCCGAAGTGCTCGGACTCGACGTCGCCAGCAAGGGCGCCGCCATCCGCGAGCAGGTCGGCTACATGCCGGAGCACGACTGCCTGCCGCCCGACGTCTCGGCCACCGAGTTCGTCGTGCACATGGCCCGCATGTCCGGCCTGCCGCCCACCGCCGCCCGCGAACGCACCGCGGACACCCTGCGCCACGTCGGCCTGTACGAGGAGCGCTACCGCCCCATCGGCGGCTACTCGACCGGCATGAAGCAGCGCGTGAAGCTGGCCCAGGCCCTGGTGCACGACCCGCGGCTGGTCTTCCTGGACGAGCCCACCAACGGCCTCGACCCGGTCGGCCGCGACGAGATGCTCGGCCTGATCCGGCGCATCCACACCGACTTCGGCATCTCGGTCCTGGTCACCTCGCACCTGCTGGGCGAACTCGAACGCACCTGCGACCACGTCGTCGTCGTGGACGGCGGCAAGCTGCTGCGGGCCAGTTCCACCACGGACTTCACCCAGACCACCACGACCCTCGCCATCGAGGTCACCGACACCGACGAGCACCCCGACGGCACCCGCGCGGTGCGCGACGCGCTCCACGCGCGAGGGGTGGGCGTCGAGGACGGCAGCGGGCTGCCCGGCGCGGGCCGGGTACTGCTGCTCACCACGACCGGCGAGGAGACGTACGACCTGGTCCGGGACGTGATCACCGACCTCGGACTGGGCCTGGTGCGCATGGAGCAGCGCCGGCACCACATCTCGGAGGTCTTCAAGGACAGCGACGCGGAGCGGAAGGAGGCGGTCGGCCATGGCAACTGAACAGCCCGCACCCGCCGCGGCGGGCGACCAGACCCGCATCCACAACATCGGCTACCGCGGCTACGACGGCCCCCGCCTCGGCCGCGGCTACGCCCGCCGCTCCCTGTACTCGCAGTCCCTGCGCGGCGCCTACGGCCTCGGCCGCTCGGCCAGGACCAAGGTGCTGCCGATGCTGCTGTTCGCGGTGATGTGCCTGCCCGCGGGCATCATGGTCGCGGTGTCCGTCGCCACCAAGGCGGACGAGCTGCCGCTGAAGTACACGACGTACGCCGTCGTGCTGCAGGCCGTGATCAGCCTCTACCTGGCCTCCCAGGCACCCCAGGCGGTCTCCCGCGACCTGCGCTTCAAGACCGTACCGCTGTACTTCTCGCGGCCCATCGAGACCACCGACTACGTCCGCGCCAAGTTCGCGGCCCTGACCTCGGCGCTGTTCCTGCTGACCGCCGCGCCGCTGCTCGTCCTCTATGTGGGCGCCCTGCTCGCCAAACTCGATTTCGCGGACCAGACCAAGGGATTCGCGCAGGGACTCGTCTCCGTGGCACTGCTCTCGCTGCTCTTCGCCGGCATCGGCCTGGTCGTCGCCTCCGTCACCCCGCGCCGCGGCTTCGGCATCGCCGCCGTCATCGCCGTACTGACCATCCCCTACGGGGCGGTCTCCACCCTCCAGGCCATCGCGGACGTCCAGGACAGCTCCGGCGCCATCGCCTGGATCGGCCTGTTCTCGCCGATCACCCTCATCGACGGCGTGCAGACCGCGTTCCTCGGCGCGACCTCCGGCTTCCCCGGCGGCAGCGGCCCGTCGACCGCCGAGGGCCTGGTCTACGTCCTCGTCACCCTCGGCCTGATCGCCGGCTCCTACGGTCTGCTGATCCGCCGCTACAAGAAGGTGGGGCTGTGACAACCCTCAGCATCGACCACGTCTCCCGGTGGTTCGGCAACGTGGTCGCCGTCAACGACGTCACCATGACGATCGGCCCCGGCGTCACCGGCCTCCTCGGCCCCAACGGCGCCGGGAAGTCCACCCTCATCAACATGATGGCCGGCTTCCTCGCCCCCTCCACCGGCACCGTCACCCTCGACGGACAGCAGGTCTGGCGCAACGAGGCCATCTACCGGCACATCGGTATCGTCCCCGAGCGCGAGGCGATGTACGACTTCCTCACCGGCAAGGAGTTCGTCCTCGCCAACGCCGAACTCCACGGCCTCGGCGCCCAGGCCGCCCAGCGGGCGCTGGCCACCGTCGAGATGGAGTACGCGCAGGACCGCAAGATCGCCACGTACTCCAAGGGCATGCGCCAGCGCGTGAAGATGGCGAGCGCCCTCGTGCACGACCCCTCGCTCCTGCTGCTGGACGAGCCGTTCAACGGCATGGACCCGCGCCAGCGGATGCAGCTCATGGACCTGCTGCGCCGCATGGGCGACGAGGGCCGCACCGTCCTGTTCTCCTCGCACATCCTCGAAGAGGTCGAGCAGCTCGCCTGGCACATCGAGGTCGTCGTCGCCGGACGGCACGCGGCCAGCGGCGACTTCCGCAAGATCCGCCGACTGATGACCGACCGGCCGCACCGCTACCTCATCCGCTCCAGCGACGACCGGGCCCTCGCCGCGGCCCTGATCGCCGACCCGTCGACGTCCGGCATCGAGGTCGACCTGGCCGAGGGCGCGCTGCGCGTCCAGGCCGTCGACTTCGGCCGGTTCACGGCCCTGCTGCCGAGGGTCGCCCGCGACCACGGCATCCGGCTGCTCACGGTCTCGCCGTCCGACGAGTCCCTCGAGTCCGTCTTCTCGTATCTCGTCGCGGCGTAGGAGGCCGAAGAATGTACGACCCCACAGTCGCCCGGCTCACCTACCGGGCCCTGCTCGGCCGTCGCCGGGCCCTCATCCTGGGCGTCCTGCCCCTGCTGCTGATCGTCATCGCGGTGGCGGTACGCGCCCTGACCGGCGCCGACGACCAGACCGCCTCGGACGTCCTGGGCGGTTTCGCGCTCGCCACCATGGTGCCGATCATCGGTGTCATCGCCGGGACCGGGGCCATCGGCCCGGAGATCGACGACGGCTCGGTGGTGTATCTGCTGTCCAAGCCGATCAAGCGGCCGACGATCATCTTCACCAAGCTGATCGTCGCGATCGCCGTGACGATGGTCTTCTCCGCGGTGCCCACGATGATCGCGGGCCTGATCCTGAACGGCAACGGCCAGCAGATCGCCGTCGCCTACACCGTCGCCGCGCTGGTCGCCTCCATCGCGTACGCCGCGCTGTTCCTGCTGCTCGGCACGGTCTCCCGGCACGCGGTGGTGTTCGGGCTCGTCTACGCGCTGGTCTGGGAGGCCCTGTTCGGCTCCCTGGTGCCCGGCGCCCGCACCCTCAGCGTCCAGCAGTGGTCCCTGGCGGTGGCCGAGAACGTCGCCGGGGGCGACCTGGTGACCTCCGACGTCGGCCTGACCACCGCGACGGTCCTGCTGGTCGCGGTGACCGTCGTGGCCACCTGGTACGCGGGCCAGAAGCTGCGCACGCTCACGCTGGCCGGGGAGGAGTGAGGGGCGGGCGGACCGCCGCTTGACCGGTGGCGTCCGCCCGGACGCGGCCCGCACACTGGTGAGGTCCGCGGACGCCGGGATCGCCGGCGGCCGCGCGTACCGGGAGAGGGGCCGGCGTCGCCGCCGCACGGCGCGATGTCCGGCTTCCGGCAGGGCAGCCCGCGGCGGGCTGCGGAGCGTCCGCCGACCCTCCGCCGAGCCCGCCGTGCTTCGGGACCTGCCCGGGGCGGTCGCTTCGAGCACGCGGCGCATCGCGCCCGCGTGGACCGCCCCACCCCCGGGGACCGGCCGAGCGGGGCTGAGCCGAACGCCACCGTGGGCCGTCGCTCAGCCCCGCCCGAGCCAAGCGGGCCACCGCCGGAGCCTTCGCTCGACTCCGGCCGAGCTGGAACAGGCACCGGGGCGGTCGCTCAGCCCCGGTCGAGCAACCGCTCCAGCACCACCGCGATACCGTCCTCGTCGTTCGAGGCGGTCACCTCGTCCGCCACCGCCTTCAGCTCCGCGTGGGCGTTGGCCATCGCCACGCCCCGGGCAGCCCAGGCGAACATCGGTACGTCGTTGGGCATGTCGCCGAAGGCGATGGTGTCCGCCGCCTTCAGCTTCAGCCGACGGGCCGCCAGCGAGAGCCCCGTGGCCTTGGACAGGCCCAGCGGGAGCAGCTCGACGATGCCGGCCCCGGCCATGACGACCGTGACGAAACCGCCCGCGGTCTGCCGGGCCACTTCGGCCAGTTGGTCGTCCGACAGCGTCGGATGCTGGATGTAGATCTTGTTCAGCGGCGCGGACCACAGGTCCGACGCGTCGGTGAACGGCGTCGCCGGGAGCGCCCCGCCGACCTGGTAACCGGGGCCGACCAGCACCTCGCCGTCCAGCCCGTCACGGCTCGCCGCCAGGTACAGCGGGCCCGTCTCCGCCTCGATCTTGGCCAGGGCCACCCCGGCGAGCTGCCGGTCCAGCGTGACCGAGGTCAGCAGGCGGTGCTCCCCGGCGTGGTAGACCTGCGCGCCCTGCCCGCAGACGGCCAGGCCGTCGTACCCGAGGTCGTCCAGGATGTGCCGGGTCCAGGGGACCGCGCGGCCGGTGACGACGATGTGGGCGGCGCCCGCCGCGGTGGCCGCGGCGAGCGCGTCACGGGTACGCCGCGACACCGTGTCGTCGGTGCGCAGCAGCGTCCCGTCCAGATCGGTCGCGACCAGGCGGTACGGGAAGTCCGGGCCGGTGGGGGCGTCGCTCACTTGGCCACCGGCTCCAGGATCTCCCGGCCGCCGAGGTACGGACGCAGCACCTCGGGCACGCGCACCGAGCCGTCGGCCTGCTGGTGGTTCTCCAGGATCGCCACGATCGTGCGCGGTACGGCGCACAGGGTGCCGTTGAGCGTGGCGAGCGGGCGGACCTGCTTGCCCTCGCGGACCCGGATCGACAGGCGGCGCGACTGGAACTCGGTGCAGTCCGAGGTCGAGGTCAGCTCGCGGTACTTGCCCTGGGTCGGAATCCACGCCTCGCAGTCGAACTTGCGCGCGGCCGAGGAGCCCAGGTCACCGGAGGCCACGTCGATCACCCGGAACGGCAGCTCCAGCGAGGTCAGCCACTGCTTCTCCCACTCCAGCAGGCGCTGGTGCTCGGCCTGCGAGTCCTCGGGGAGGACGTAGGAGAACATCTCGACCTTGTCGAACTGGTGGACGCGGAAGATGCCCCGGGTGTCCTTGCCGTGCGAACCGGCCTCGCGGCGGAAGCAGGGCGAGAAGCCCGCGTAGCGCAGCGGCAGGCGGTCGGCGTCCAGGATCTCGTCCATGTGGTAGCCGGCCAGCGCGACCTCGGAGGTGCCGACCAGGTACAGGTCGTCCTTGTCCAGGTGGTAGACGTCCTGGGCGGCCTGGCCGAGGAAGCCGGTGCCGCCCATGGCCTGCGGGCGGACCAGCGCCGGGGTGAGCATCGGCGTGAAACCGGCGGCGGTGGCCTGGGCGATCGCCGCGTTGACCAGGGCCAGCTCCAGCAGGGCGCCGACGCCGGTCAGGAAGTAGAAGCGCGAGCCGGAGACCTTGGCGCCGCGCTCGACGTCGATGGCGCCGAGCCGCTGGCCCAGCTCCAGGTGGTCCTGGGGCTCGAAGCCCTCGGCGGCGAAGTCGCGGATGGTGCCGTGCGTCTCCAGCGTGACGAAGTCCTCCTCGCCGCCCACGGGGACGTCGGGGTGGACCAGGTTGCCGAGTTTCGCGAGCAGGGCCTGGGTCTCCGCGTCGGCCGCGTCGCGCTCGGCGTCGGCGGCCTTGACGTCGGCGGCGAGCTGGCTCGCGCGCTTCAGCAGCTCGGCCTTCTCGTCTCCGGTCGCCTTGCCGATGAGCTTGCCGAGGCCCTTCTGCTCGGAACGCAGCTCGTCGAAGCGGACGCCGGACGACCTGCGCCGTTCGTCGGCGGCGAGGAGGGAGTCGACGAGCGCGACGTCCTCTCCACGGGCGCGCTGCGACGCACGCACACGGTCGGGGTCCTCACGAAGCAGGCGAAGGTCAATCACGCGGCCAAGGCTACCGGTGCGGGGTGACGGCCTTCGACTCACTATTGCCGGGCGCCGGTCAAGGCGGTTCGTCCGATTCGCCGGAACGACGGAGGTATCGGCGGGGAATTGACCCGATTCCCTTGTGCGGAACGGGACTTGGGGGCGGCGCTGTCCACAGGAATCCACAGTCGGGAAAAGTTATCCACAGGCTGTGCGAAAGATCTGTGGACTCGGGAATCGATCATTCCTAATCGGACATCAAGGACGAAGAATTCCTCTTCCAAACCCTCCACGAGCCCACTTTCGAGTGGAAACGCGTCCCTCCGGAGGATGGCGGGCGTGAAACAGGTGGACGAGGGGTGACCTGGGGACCTGTGGACGGAGATGTGCCCTGTGGGCCGATTTGTCGACTGCATGGCGGTTCGTTGTCGACTTGTCCCCAGGTCGAGAAGCGGACCTGTGGATAACTTCTGTGGATAACTTAAATCGGCAGGTACGACAGTCGGACTCGGCGAACCCGAGGCTCGGGACCGGGGGCCGGAGGGTCGGGACGGGAGCCCGAGGGGACGGGACGGGAGCCCGAGGGGACGGGACGGGCGGACCCCGACGGTCAGAAGCGTCCGTCCTGGCACCGGGCGACCCAGTCCGCCGCCGCCACGAACTCGTCGTCGGACGTCCCCCGCAGCGCCGGACGCACCGTGGCCGGGTCCACGCCCGCACGCGGGTACGAGCCGAGGAACCGCACCTGGAGACAGATCCGCTTCAGCCCCATCAGCGCCTCGGCCATCCGCCGGTCGGAGATGTGCCCCTCGGCGTCGACGCAGAAGCAGTAGTTGCCGATGCCCGCGCCGGTCGGCCGGGACTGGAGCAGCATCAGGTTGATGCCCCGGGTGGCGAACTCGCCCAGCAGGTCGCGCAGCCCGCCGGGATGGTCGTCGCGCTGCCACAGCACGACGGACGTCTTGTCGGCGCCGCTCGGCGCGGCCGGCCGGGCCGGACGGCCCACCAGCACGAATCGGGTCTGGGCGTTCTCCGCGTCGTGGATGCCGGACTCCAGCACCTCCAGCCCGTACCGCTCGGCGGCGAACTCACCGGCGAAGGCCGCGTCGTACCGGCCCTCCTGGACCAGCCGGGCACCGTCGGCGTTGGAGGCGGCGGACTCCCAGACGACGTCGGGGAGGTGGGCCTTGATCCAGTTGCGCACCTGCGGCTGGGCGACCGGGTGGGCGGTGACCGTCTTGATGTCCGACAGCTTGGTGCCGGGGCGGACCAGCAGCGCGAAGGTGATCGACAGCAGCACCTCGCGGTAGATCATCAGCGGCTGCCCGGCGACCAGCTCGTCGAGGGTGGTGGTGACGCCGCCCTCGACGGAGTTCTCGATCGGCACGAACGCCGCCTCGGCCTCGCCGCCGCGCACCGCGTCCAGCGCGGACTGCACGGACACGTACGGGACCAACTGGCGGGTCGCCGCCTCCGGAAGCGTCCGCAGGGCGACTTCGGTGAAGGTGCCTTCGGGACCGAGATAGGCGTAACTGGCTGGCATGACCTCACCCTAATGGGCCGTACGCGCCCCCAGCGCCGGGATTCGCCGGGGCTCACCCCTCCAGCAGACGCTGCCCCACGTACTCGCCCTCGGCCGCCCCGCCCGGCACCGCGAACAGCCCGCTCGCCTCGTGCCGGACGAACGCCGACAGGGCGTCCCCGCGGTCCAGCTTGCGCTGCACCGGCACGAAGCCGCGCAGCGGATCGGCCTGCCAGCAGATGAACAGCAGCCCCGCGTCCGGCACCCCGTCCCGGTCGAAGCCGTCGTGGTACGAGAAGGGCCGGCGGAGCATCGCCGCACCGCCGTTCTGGTCGGGGCGCGTGATGCGCGCGTGCGCGTTGATCGGCACCACCAGGTTCCCGTCCCGGTCGGTCTTCTCCAGGTCCATCTCGGTCGTCTCGCCGCCCCCCGACAGCGGCGCCCCGTCCGCCTTGCGCCGCCCGATGACCCGCTCCTGCTCCCCGGGCGACAACTCCTCCCAGTCGTCGAGCAGCATCCGGATTCGGCGTACGACGGCATAGGAGCCGTTCGCCATCCACGCCGGGTCCTGCGAGCCGGACTCCGGCACCCAGATCCGCCGGTCGAAATCGGCCTCGGAGGGCTTGGGATTGCGGGTGCCGTCGACCTGGCCCATCAGGTTCCGGGCCGTCATCGGGTGGGCGGTGGCGCCCGGCGACCGGTTGAAGCCGTTCATCTGCCAGCGGACCCGGGCGGCCGGCCCGGCGTCCTTCTGGACCGCGCGCAGCGCGTGGAAGGCGACCAGCGCGTCGTCGGCGCCGATCTGCACCCACAGGTCGCCGTTGCTGCGGGCCCTGTCGAGATGGTCGGAGGAGAAGGCGGGCAGCGGATCGAGGGCGGCCGGGCGCTGCTTCTCCAGTCCCGTCCGGGCGAAGAAGCTGTGGCCGAACCCGAAGGTGACGGTCAGCGAGGACGGCCCCGCGTCCCGGGCCACGTCCGTGTCACCGGAACCGGCCGGTTCGCCCGCCATCAGCCGCCGGGCCGTGTCCGACCAGCGGCGCAGCAGCGCGGCGGCCTCCTTGCGCCCGGCGCCCGCCGCCAGGTCGAAGGCGACGAGATGGCCGCAGGCCTGTAGGGGCGTGGTGATGCCGGGCTGATGTTTCCCGTGAAACATCGCCCGGCCCTCCCCCAGCGAGGTCAGCGGCGTGGCCTCGGCGGGCGCGGCGGCGTACCCCGCGGCCCCGCCCGCCGCGCCGAGCACGAGCCCGGTGGCACCGGCGGTGCCGAGCAGCTTCCGCCGCGAGATGCCGCCCGCCGAGCCGGGGGCGTCGGCGGTCCCGGCCGCCCTCCCCGCGCTCTCGGTGCCCTCGTTGGCGGATTCGGCGGAGGCCGCGGGGATACGGGCCTCCGGGATGGACTGGTCAGCCATGGTGCGGTTCAGCCGATCTGCGCGTTCTTGGAGACGGTCACCTGGTCGATGTCGGAGGTCCGTACGGTCGCGGCGACCTCCCAGTCACCGGCCAGGGGCAACTGGACCCCGCTGGCCGACCAGTGTCCCGTGATGATGTGGTCGGGGGTGACGGGCAGCGGCCCGATGTCCTTGGACTTCAGGGTGAAGGCGAGCTTCAGCTCGGGGACGTCGACGGCACGGCCGTCCGGGGACTCGACGAAGACGTGCACGTCGTTGGCGCCCACCCGGGCCGGGTCGAGTTCGATCCGCACGACACCCTCGCCGTCCTTGCCGCCGGTGTCGAAGGGCAGCTCCAGGGAGACCGTCCCGGTGGCCGAGGCATCGCCGGAGGCGGCGGAGGACGAGGCGGCGGCCCGCGCCTCCTGCTCCGTACGCCCCGGTTCGGTCTGGGTCAGCACGGTGGTGACGGCCAGCAGGACGACGGCGACGCCCGCCTCGGCGAGCACGGAGCGGCGCAGTCCGAAGCGCCGCGGATCGGCGTTCCGCAGCTTCTTCTGCCGCGCGGCGTCCACCGCGGCCCGCTGCCGCGCGAGCTGAGCGGCCCGCTTGGCGTCCCCGACGGCCCCGGAGCCACCCGGCCCTTCGGGGCCGACCGCCCCGTCGGACGCCCCCGCCGCCCCGACCTGCTCCCTCTCCGGTGCGCGGACCCCGCCCCTGGGCCCGGGTACCGGCACCGCTCCCTCGGCCAGCTTCGCCGTCCACCGCCGGGACAGATACGCGATGCCCACCAGCACCGCCACCAGCCCGATCTTGGCGAGCAGCAACTGCCCGTACCGCGTATCGGTGAACGCCGACCAGGAGCCCAGTTGCCGCCAGGACTGGTAGCCGCCGGTCACCACCAGCGCGACCACGCTCCCGAAGGCGATCTTCGAGAACCGGCGTACGGCCGAGGCGTCCACCGGTGTCGCCGCGGGCGCCCGGTACAGGGCGACGAGCAGCGCGGTGAGCCCGCCCAGCCAGGCGGCGACGGCCAGCAGGTGGAGCACGTCGACCGGCATGGCGAGCCCCGCCTGGAGCCCGACCGAGGCGTGCTCGGACATCGCCCAGGTCGCGGCGAGCCCCGCCGCCACCACGGTCCCGCCGACGGCGAGCCCGAAGGTGAGGTCCCTCTTCTCGTCGTCCTCCCGCTTGTCGTACGCCCCGAACAGCACCGCGACGAACAGCGCCGCCGCGGCGAGCAGCAGCAGCCGGGAGACCAGCGCCGCGCCCGTCTTGGTCTGCAGGACCTCGCCGAGCAGTCCCAGGTCGAAGATGTCGCCGGCCGTGCCGGACCCGGTGTAGGAACCGCGCAGCAGCAGCATGGCGAGGGTGGCGGCGGTCAGCGCCAGCCACCCGGAGACCACCACCCGCTGCACGGCCCGCACCCCCGAGCCGCGCGGCCAGCAGGCGAGCACGAAGGCCGCGCCGCCGACCAGCACCACGAACCCCGCGTAGGCCACGTACCGCGCGAAGCCGTAGAGCCAGCCGACGGACCCGCCGCCCGCCGCCTCACCGCCGGCCGGGACGGAGGTCTCGGAGGGGGCGCCGATGGAGAAGGTGAAGGCACCGGAGACGGGATGGCTGTCTGCGGAGACCACCTGGTACGTCACGGTGTAGGTGCCGTCGGGCAGCCCGGAGTGGAGCGAGACGCCGTACGTGGTGCCGCTGACGTTGGACGGATCGCCCCGGTCGACGCGCTTGCCCCGGGGGTCGAGGACGCGCAGCGCGTCGTCGGCCACGGAGACCGACTCGGAGAAGGTGAGCGAGACCCGGGCCGGGGCCCGGTCGACCACCGCCCCCTGCCGGGGATCGCTGCCGGTCAGCGCGGCGTGCGCGGCGGCGGGGCCGGCGGCGGCGAACAGCGCGCAGACCGCTGCCAGGAGCAGCAGTACCAGCGTGCGGGCCCGTGGGGCGGCGGTCTGCGTCAAGGTGGTCCCTCCCTCAGTTCCCGGCGGTCGGCCGGTACGTGGCCGGCTTGACCGGCATCGCGACCGTGACGGGGTCGGAGCCGGCGAAGTGGAGTTCGACGGAGACCGTCTCACCCTGCTTCGGCCGTCGCTTCAGCTTGTCGAACATCAGGTGGTTGCCGCCGCTGCGCAGCACCAGCCTGCCGTGGGCGGGGACCGGGAGGCGGTCGGCCCGGCGCATCACCCCGTCGACCGTCTCGTGCACGGTGACCTCACCGGCGTCGCTGGTCACCGAGGTCAGCTCGGCCTCGGTGCCGCCGTCGTTGGCGATGGTCAGGAACCCGGCCGCCATCGAGTCGGAGACCGGCTGCGGCATGTAGGCGCCGCTGACCGAGAGCCGCGCGCCCGTGTCCTTGGCCCCGGAGTCCTCCGATCCACACCCCGTGAGGGCCAGCGCGCCGGTCAGCACCGCCGCGCACAGGGCGGGGCCTCTCACGGCTTCTCCCCCTTGATCAGCTTGGGGAGGTCCTTGGTGTAGTCGTCCACGGTGGCGTCCTCGCCGTACAGCACGTACCCCGCGTCGGTCTTCGGGGAGAAGGCGATGACCTGGGTGCCGTGCATGGAGACGACCTTGCCGTCCTTGTCCTTCTTCGGCGCCTCGATGGAGATGCCGACGGTGCGGGCGCCGGCCTGGATGGTGTCGAAGTCCCCGGTCAGGCCGATGACCTGCGGGTCGATGCCCTTGAGCCAACTGCCGAGGGCGGCGGGCGTGTCCCGTTCGGGGTCGGTGGTGACGAACACCACGCGCAGGTCGTCCTGTTCGGCCTTGGGCAACTGCTTCTTCGCCACGGCGATGTTGTTCATCGTCAGCGGGCAGACGTCGGGGCAGTTGGTGTAGCCGAAGTAGATCAGCGTGGGCTTGCCCGCGGTCCGCTCGCGCAGGTCGTACTCCTCGCCCCGCGTGTCGGTGAGGACCAGGTCCGGCTTCTCGAACGGCTTGTCGAGGACGGTGGCGGCCTGGTGGGCGGCGGGGTCCTCGGAGACCACGGAGACCGGCCGGCCGGCGTCGTCGCCGCCACCGCAGGCGGACAGGGTCAGGGAGGCGGCGGCGAGCAGGGCCGCCGCGGCGAACGTCTTCTTGCGCATAGAGAAATGTCCCAGTTGTGTGTGCACCGGCGCGCACCGGGGTCCCCCGGTCGGGGCGGGACCCCGGCGCGCACCGGACGAGAGTGCGTCAGGCGCCCGCGCGCCGGCGCCCGGCGAACACGCCGTAGGCGACGCCCGCCGCGCCGACGACGATGCCGGCGACGCCCAGGACGCGGGCGGTGGTGTCGGTCCCGCCGGAGGAGTCGTCGTCGGCCTCGGTGGTGGTGGTCTCGGCCGCCGCCTCGGTGTCGTCGGCCGCCTTGCCGCCCGAGGCGCCGTGGGCGTCGTCCCCGGCGTCGGACAGTTCGAGCACGGGCGCCGGGTGCTCGGGCTCCTCCTGGCCCTCCTGCGGCACCTCGATCCAGCGCACGACCTCCTTGTTGGAGTACGTCTGGACCGCCTTGAACACCAGCTCGTCGGCGTCCTCGGGCAGCGCGCCGAGGGAGACCGGGAACTGCTGGAAGAAGCCCGGCCGGATGCCGTCGCCGTCCGCCGTCCAGGTCACCTTGGTGACGGCCTTGGTGATCTTCTCGCCGTGCGACTCGATCGGCTTGTCCAGCGTGCCGACGGTGACCTTCGCCTCCCAGCCGTCGACCGGCTGCGGCATCACCGACGCCAGCGGGTGGTCGGCGGGCAGGGTGACCTCCAGCTTGGTGGTGGAGGCGTTGTCGCGCTCGTTGGGGACCTTGAAGTTGACCGTCGCGTAGCCGCCCTTGGCGGCCTCGCCCGCCGGCTGCACGCTGACGTGCGCGAAGGCGGGGGAGGACAGGACCAGGACGGTGGCACCGGCGAGGGCGCCGGCGGCGGCGATACGGGAAGCCTTCATGACAGAACACTCCGCTTCGATGAGTTCCGCGGACTCCGGGTGGAGCCCGGTGAGGGAGAGACGCGCACACGCGCGTGCCGCACGACGGCGTCCCCCTCCACCGGTGCGGCGGAGCGGCGGGCGCGTCGTGTCAGGCGGCGAGGACGAGCGCGGCGGCGGGCGGACCCCGCCGGATCACCGAGTGCTGGAGTGCGGTGGTACGCAGCCGTATAGGCGCGAGCGGGCAGGTGCGCGGCAGGCGCGCGGCCTCGGGGGCGTCCGGCGGCCCGGCGCACAGCAGGCGCACCAGCGCCAGCGCCGCGCGCAGGGAGCGGACGAGTGCCCCTTCGGCGACACAGTGCGCCGAGTGCGCGGACAGCTCGACGAGCCGGGCCAGGGCCAGGTCGCCGCGGCGCAGCAGCCAGCCGGTGACCACCGCCGCGAGGAGGTGTCCGAGCAGCATCGGCAGGGACGGCAGCAGGGAGCCCATCGCATCCCCGCCGGGGGCCGCCGCCTCGGCGGAGTGGCGCGCGTGCGTCCCGGGGGCGATCCGCGCGTCGGTGAGGATGCGCTGCGCCTGGGCGGGGCTGATCGCCGCCGCGGTGGTCCCGCACACCAGCCGCGCGGCCTGCTGGACCAGGGACCCGTCGGCCGCCGTACCGGCATCCGCGGCGGCGGCCGTCGTACTCCCGTGCTGCCCCAGGCCGAACAGCGCGTGCAGCGCCATCTGCCCGGCCGCCAGCAGCGCCACGATCCCCGGCAACGAGCGCTCGCGTCCGGCGAGCGGCGCGGCGACCGCGACCACCCCGAGGAACCCCACGCCCAGCGACCACGCCGGGACGCCGGCGCAGGAGGCCAGCGAGTGCCCCGCCCCGGCCAGCACGACGCAGACCGCGGCGAACACCGCGGCCCGCAGGAACCGGAGGTCCTTCCCGGCAGGGTGGGGGGCAGTCATGGCGGCCTCATCATCGCACCGGTCCCGCCCCCGGCGTACGGCAGGTCCGCAAGATGCCGTACGACCGGAAGGCCACCTTCTGTGGCGGGCCGTCCCTCATACACCGGGCGCAACCGGGGCGCATCCGCCGTATGGGCGTTCTCACGTCAACGCCGCGCTTACGTGCGGGCACACCGGGCAATACGTAACGGTATGTCGAGCCGCGGCCGGGAGGCTGGAGCATGAGCATCTGGTGGTCACTCCATCTGCGGCGCGAGGCCGCGAGCGTGCCGCTGGCCCGCCGCCTGCTGATCGGCACCATGGAGACCGCGGGCGTCGATCCCGACATCTCCTACGACCTCTCCGTCGCCCTCAGCGAGGCGTGCGCCAACGCCGTGGAGCACGGCGGGGACGACGGCCCGGACGGCGCGGGCGAGGCGTACCGGGTCACCGCCTATCTGGACGGCGAGCGCTGCCGCATCGAGGTCACCGACACCGGGCCCGGCTTCCCCGGCGCCCCCGTGGCCCGGCCGGCGCCCGTGGAGGCCGAGCACGGCCGGGGACTCGGGCTCATCCGGGAACTCGCCGACCATGTGCACGTCGGCACCGCGCCGGGCCGGCGCGGTGCCGTGGTGAGCTTCGACAAGATCCTCAAGTGGCGGAAGGACGCCCCGCTGGTCGCGGTGTGAACTCCCGCGCGGCGCTCAGCCCCTGAGCGCGGCCATCCACGCCTCGACCTCGTCGGAGCGGCGCGGCAGCCCGGCCGACAGGTTCCGGTTGCCGTCCTCGGTGACCAGGATGTCGTCCTCGATGCGGACGCCGATGCCCCGGTACTCCTCCGGCACGGTCAGGTCGTCGGCCTGGAAGTACAGCCCCGGCTCCACGGTGAGCACCATGCCGGGCTCCAGCGTCCCGTCGACGTACGCCTCCACGCGTGCGGCGGCGCAGTCGTGGACGTCCATGCCGAGCATGTGACCGGTGCCGTGCAGCGTCCAGCGGCGCTGCAGGCCCAGCTCCAGCACCCGCTCGACCGGGCCCTCGACGAGCCCCCACTCGACCAGCTTCTCGGTCAGCACGCGCTGCGCGGCGTCGTGGAAGTCGCGGTGCTTGGCGCCCGGCCGCACCGCCGCGATCCCGGCCTCCTGGGCCTCGTAGACCGCGTCGTAGACCTTCTTCTGGATCTCGCTGTACGTGCCGCTGATGGGCAGCGTGCGGGTGACGTCGGCGGTGTAGTACGTGTGCGTCTCCACGCCCGCGTCGAGCAGCAGCAGGTCGCCGGAGCGGACCGGGCCGTCGTTGCGCACCCAGTGCAGGGTGCAGGCGTGCGGGCCGGCGGCGGCGATGGTGCCGTAGCCGACGTCGTTGCCCTCCACGCGGGCGCGCAGGAAGAACGTGCCCTCGATGTAGCGCTCGCTGGTCGCCTCGGCCTTGTCGAGGACCTTCACCACGTCCTCGAAGCCGCGCACGGTGGAGTCGACCGCCTTCTGCAGCTCGCCGATCTCGAACTCGTCCTTCACCAGGCGGGCCTCGGAGAGGAAGACGCGCAGTTCCTCGTCGCGCTCGGCGGTGACCTTGTCGGTCAGCGCGGCCTCGACGCCGGCGTCGTACCCGCGCACCACGCGGACCGGGCCGGTGGCCTCGCGCAGCTTGCCCGTCAGTTCCCGCACGTCGGCGGCGGGGATGCCGTACAGCTTCGCGGCCTCGGTGAGGGAGTGCCGGCGGCCCACCCACAGCTCGCCCTGGCCGTCCAGCCAGAACTCGCCGTTCTCCCGGTCGGAGCGCGGCAGCAGGTAGATGGTGGCCTCGTGCCCCTCGCCCTCGGGCTCCATGACCAGGACGCCGTCCTCGGTCTGGTTGCCGGTGAGGTACGCGTACTCGACGGAGGCGCGGAAGGGGTACTCCGTGTCGTTGGAGCGGGTCTTCAGGTTGCCCGCCGGGACGACCAGGCGCTCGCCGGGGAAGCGGGCGGACAGCGCGGCGCGGCGGGCGGCCGTCTCGGCGGCCTGGGCGATCGGCTCCAGGTCGCGCAGCTCGGTGTCGGCCCAGCCGGACTTCATGTTCTCGGCCAGCTCGTCGGAGACGCCCTGGTACAGGCCGTTCTTCCGCTGCTTGATCGGCTCTTCCTCGGTGGTCTCCGGGGTCTCCGGAAGCTCCTCCGCCACGGTCATCCTCCTCGATACGGCACTGGACCACCCCCCATCGTACGGTCGCGTGGAAGGGGGCCCAGGGGCGAAGGACCTGTTACACCGGGCGGCTACTCGAAGCCGATCGCCAGCAGGACGACGTCCTCCTCGGAGTCGGCCCGGTCGGCCCCGTCCGGCAGGACGGTGCGCAGGACGTGGTCGGCGACGGCGTCCGGGTCGCGCCGCTTGGCCCGGGGGACGCCGGCCGCCGCCGCGTGCAGCCTGGCGAAGGCGCGGTCGGCCGGGTCGCCGGTGCGGCGCAGCAACCCGTCGGTATAGAGCAGAACCGTCTCTTCAGGCTCTGCCTGGAGTTCCACGCTCGGCGCTTCCCAGCAGGCCAGCATGTTCAGCGGCGCGGAGACGGCGGTCTCCACGAACTTCGTGCGCCGGGCGCCGGTCAGCAGCGGCGGGCAGTGCCCGGCGCCGGCCAGCGTGATCCGGCGCAGCGCGGGCTCGCAGTACCCGAACAGGGCGGTCGCCGAGCGGGCCGGTTCGGTGAGCCGGAGCAGCAGTTCCAGGTCGGACAGGACGGCGACCGGGTCCTCGCCCTCCATCACGGCGTACGCCCGCAAGGAGGCGCGCAGCCGTCCCATCGCGGCGACCGCGGCCGGTCCCGACCCGGTGACGGAGCCGACGCTGAGGCCGAGCGCCGCGTCCGGCAGCGGCAGCGCGTCGTACCAGTCGCCGCCGCCGCGCGGCCCGGTGCGGTGCCGGACGGCGACCCGGACCCCGGCGACCCGCGGCAGCCGGGAGGGCAGCAGTTCCTCGGCGAGCGTCGACATGCGCGTGCGCGTGCGCTCCGTCTCCAGCAGCCGGGCGAGGTGTTCGGCGGCGTAGCGGGCGTACAGCCCGGCCAGGTGCCGCTGCCGCTCGCGCGGTTCGGCGGGCTCGTCGTACAGCCAGACGGCGGCTCCGAGGCGGCCGGCGGTCTCGGTGCGCAGGGGGAGCGTGAAGCTGGCGGCGTAGCCGAGGCGGACGGCGACCTCGCGGTGCCGGGGGTCGAGTCCCTCCCCGGCGAACAGGTCGGGCTCGGCGATCCCGCCCTCGCCGACCGGCAGGCCCTCCAGGACCCGCCCGTACGGCGAGGAGGCGCGCGGGACGGTCTCCAGGTGGCCGAGGTCGGCGCGGGCCAGTCCCAGGCCGGTCGTGGTCCCGGGGCCGAGTCCGTCGGCCGGTTCCAGGACGACGAGGCCGCGCCGGGCGCCCACCAGGGCGGCACCGGCCCGCAGCAGTTCCTGCGCCGCGTCGGCGAGGGTGCCGGTCCGGGCCAGCCGTTCGGTCAGTTCGTGCAGGGTGGTGAGGTCGGAGACCCAGCCCGCGAGCCGGTCCTGGAGGAGGGCGCCCGGTGCGGCGGGGGAGTCCGGCGGTGGTACGGGAGTGACAGGCGCGACAGTCTGTGCCGGTGAGGGAACCGTGGGATCGATTCCGGCCACTTTCGGAGGGAGCGGGGCGTTCATGGCAACCGGCTTTCCGACCGGCGCATACTGCTCAAAAGCATCGCGAACCCCCATGTCATTCTGCGCCGCTAGCAGTGTCTCCACATGTACACGCACTCGTGAGGGGATGTCCAGCATTGTCCTGCTGGGATTCCTGGTGTCCGGGGGACGTGAGCGACTTCCTTCTCGACATCTTGCGAAAAAGCAAAGTTGGCTTGAAACTACCCTGGAGGACGGCTTGTTGCGGTCGACTGGGGGTGCTCCACGGAGCGTCACAGCGGTCGTGATGGGTACGTACTCGGTGAAGGCCAGGGCTGGTGGCAAGCCACCCGGAACCTGGCGGTGGAACCGGGCGTCCTATCCACCGACGACCGTGCCCCATCCTCCCGTGGCGGAGGCGGAGAGAAATACGCGGGACGGCAAAACGCCAGACTTCGCCACCCCCGCGCCACGCCCATGCTTTTGATGGACGCAGTATGGACGGACCGGCCGCGGACAGCAGCAATGCTCGGCCCATAGGGGTTCCCCTTGCCTCCAGCAGGGGTGTGATGCGCCAACAGCTACGCACAGCGAAGTGATCGACACATGGTGTGATGCGGACCACGGTGTTGCCAGGCGTGCAACGGAAAGGAACGAGCGCTCATGCGCGAGATCCTCGGAAGGCGACGCGGGCTCCTGTCCCAGCGCGACACAGGGCCTGACCTGCTCAGTGCGGCCCTGACCTGCGCCACGGAATGGCAGTGGCCCGTCCTCCCGGGCGTGGCGGCGGACCCGCGGGGACGTTCCCGCTGCTGCTGCCCCGACCCGGAGTGCACGGTGCCCGGAGCGCATCCCTTCGACCCCGGCCTCCTCGCGGCCAGCACCGACGCGCGCATGGTGCGCTGGTGGTGGACCAACCGCCCGGCGGCACCGATCGTCCTCGCCACCGGCGGCACGGCGCCCTGCGCGGTGTCCCTGCCCGCGCCGGCGGCCGCCCGCGCCCTGACCGCGCTCGACCGGACGGGCATCCGGCTCGGCCCGGTCGTCGCCTCCCCGACCCGCTGGTCGATCCTGGTCAAGCCGTACTCCATGGAGCAGTTGGGCGAGCTGCTCTACGCCAAGGACTTCGTCCCCGGCTCCCTCCGCTTCCACGGCGAGGGCGGCTACCTCGCGCTGCCGCCGTCCGAGACCGGCCGGGGCGCCGTCCGCTGGGAGCGGGCCCCGCTGCCCGGCTCGGCCTCGCCCTGGGTGCCCGACGTCGAGGCCGTGGTCGACGCGGTGGTCGACGCCCTCACTCGTACGGGTGTGAGCGCCCCCGAGGTGTAGCGGCGCCCGGCGTGCACGGACCGGGGGGCCGGCCGCGGTCGTTATCGTCCGCCTCATGCCGCTGCACCCTGGAGAGCACCGCGCGTGCGCCGGACGCCACCGTGCCGGGGCGGCCGCCCGGCGGCTGCGTCTGTTCGCCCTCGTGGGGGTGGTGACGGGCGCGGTCGTCCTGCCGTACGCGGTGGCCACGGCGGGCTCCGAACGCGTCCGGACGGGAGGGGGGCCGCCGGGGCGGGGTGGCCAGCGCGCCACCGGAGTCCTGGAGAGCCTCGGTTCTGGTGCCGGAGTCGTCGAGGGTGCCGGTTCTGGTGTCGGAGGCGTCGAGGGTGCCGGTGCTGGTGTCGGAGGCGTCGAGGGCGCCGGTTCCGGTACCGGTGCCGTGGACGGCAAGGGGCCGGAGCGGGCCGGGCGCGGTGCGCCGGCCTCCACGCCCTCCCCCGCCGCGCCGCCGCTGGGCCTGGGGCCGGCCACCGCCGTGCGCTGCGGACCCGAGCCGGCCTCCCCGGAGGGCATCGAGGCGCAGACCTGCGTCCTGACCCAGGGTGAGCGGACCTGGGCACGCGCCTACTACCGCAACGCGGCCGGGCACCCCCTGCACGCGGTGCTCGGTCTGCTGGGACCCGCGGGCCGCACCGCCCAGTCGCGCTGCGCGGTCGGTGCCGGGGACGAGCCGGGATCGTGCGACACACCACGGGAGCGCGTCCGGGGTCCGGCGGGTGCCTGCACGGCCTTCGCGGAGTTCGAGGAGTTCGCGGACCGCGGCGGCCATGGCCCGCTGCTGCTCCGCACGGGGAGCAACTCGCCCCTGCCGACGGGCAGTTGACGTGCGACTGCGGACCGTGAGCGGCCGCAGGCATGCAAAGACCCGGTTGCTGGCGACGGGGGATGCACCAGCAACCGGGCTACTCGAACCGTAACAAGAGATCGGCGGTTAGCAAATTCGATCTCTGCTTTTCCGGTCACCGACTGGCTTGTCCCGAGCGGAAGTTGTGACTGGAGTCACCCGCCCGGGGCGCCGCCCCGCGGCCGGCCCGTCGGCCGCGGCGCGGCGCTCCCGCGCGGGCGGACGTCAACTGAGCGTGACCTGCCGGTTGGTGAGACCGCCACGGGCCCGGCGCTCCTCGGGGCTGAGCGGCGCCTCGGTGGCGAGGGCCTCGGCGAGGCGCTCGGCGAACTCGGCGGCGGGCTTCTCCACGTCCTGCGCCGTGACCCCGCTGGGCAGGTCCCAGACCGGCACGGTCAGTCCGTGAGCGCGGAAGGACCCGACCAGCCGGGTGCCCTCGCCGAGGGAGGACCGCCCCGCCGCGTGCAGCCTGGCGAGGGCGTCCAGCAGGCGCTCCTCCTCGTGCGGCATGACCCAGCGCAGGTGGTTCTTCTCCGGGGTCTCGCACCAGTACGCGGCGTCGACGCCGGTCAGCTTGACGGTCGGGATGGCCGCGGCGTTGGCCCGCTCCAGGGAGGCGGACACCTCGGCGGTGGTGTTCTCCGCGTCGGGGACCCAGAACTCGAATCCGTCATGTACCACTGGCTCGAAAGCGCCCTCGGGGTCGAGCAGGTCCTGCAGCCGGGGGCCGTCGGCCGGTGCCCGGCGGGCCGGCACCGGGGTGCCCGGCTCGGCGGTCAGGGCGCGCCGGAGGGTGTCGGCGAGGTCGCGGCTGATGTCGCCGGACGCCGTGTCGTTCTGCAGGCCCAGGAGGACCGAGCCGTCGTCGCGGCGCAGGGCCGGCCAGGCCATCGGCAGGACGGTCGCGAGGGTGACGGACGGGACGTCCTCGGGGAGGCCGTCCTTCAGCGTCAGCCCGGCCGTGGCGGCGGGGACCAGCTCGCGCAGCGCGACCCAGTCGCACTCGCCGGGCAGCCCCTCGAACGGGCGCTGCACCAGCTCGGTCACGGCCTGTGCGGCGGCCCGGCCGTGGCAGGCCTTGTAGCGGCGGCCGCTGCCGCAGGGGCAGGGCTCGCGGGCGCCGACCACCGGGATCTCTCCGTCGAGCTGAGGGCGCTTGGCCTTCGTCTGAGGTCGCTTCTTGGCCATGGTGGGGTCTCCCGGTTACGGCTTCTCGTACGGGCGCGAGCCTAGCCGTTCACACCATGGCCGACGGGGCCCTGTGGACAACCCCGGAGCGGGCGACGGTCCCGGGTTCCGCGGTCAGCCCAGGTCGTCGAACGCGTCCGCGAAGTCCAGCCCCGGTATCTCGGACACCGACGGGGCCGCGACCCGGGTGGCGAAGTCGGCACGGCGGTGCCCGGCGTCCGGGTCGTACACGTCCTCGTGGACGACGGCCCAGACGGTGACCTCGCCGCAGGCGTCGTCCCGGACGCCCCAGTCGTCGGCCAGCGCGGTGATGATGTTGAGTCCCCGTCCGCCGTGCGCCGTGACCGACGGGGTCGCCGGGGCCGGGCGGGTCGGGCCACCGCCGTCCGTGACCTCGACGATCAGCCGGCCGCCCGGGTCCACCCGCCAGGCGGCCCGGACGTCGCCGTCACCGGCCAGGGCGTCGCCCAGTGGTCGGCCGTGCTTGCACGCGTTGCTCAAAAGTTCGGAAAGGATCAGTACGGCATCGTCGATGACCGATTCCGCCACCCCGCCGGTGCGCAACTGATCACGCATACGGTGTCTTGCTGCCCCCACGCCCGCAGGGCCATGGGGTACGGCCATGCTCGACGACGTGGGCACCTCCTGTGCCACCACAAACGCCACCCCCGAGACCTCCTTCGCCCCACGCCACGGTGTGGATGCCCCATTGGCCTGAACCGGAAACCGGCCGGTACCCGCCCGGTGACGCACTCGACACGGACGGACACGCTCCGAACGCGCCGGTGCACACCCCGTGAGGGGTCAGGGGTCCAGGTGGTCGGTTTGCCCGTTTCGCTCGTCCCGGCCGGGGCGGCCGAGGTGGTCGAGCACCGCGCGGGGGCGGTTGGTGATGACGGCGTCCACGCCGAGGCCCGCGCAGAGGTCCACGTCCCGGGTCTCGTTCACGGTCCACACGTGCACCTGGTGGCCGGCCCGCTTCAGGCGCTCGACGTACCCGGGGTGGCTGCGCACGATCCGGAGCGAGGGGCCGGCGATCCCGACGCCTGCGGGCAGCTTCCCGTCGCGCAGCCGGGGCGAGACGAACTGCATCAGATAGACCGTCGGCAGCGTCGGCGAGGCCGCCCGCACCCGGTGCAGCGACCGCGCGGAGAAGCTCATCACGCGCACCGGCGACTCCTCGCCACGAGGCGGCGCGTCCAGCCCGAACCGCTTGAGCAGCACCAGCAGCCGCTCCTCCACCTGACCCGCCCACCGCGTGGGGTGCTTGGTCTCGATGGCCAGCTCGACCCGGCGCCCGGCGTCGGCCACGAGTTCGAGCAACCGCTCCAGGGTCAGTACGGAGGTCACCTCGCGGTCCTCCGGGCGGTGCACCCAGTCCGGCTCCTCGTCGCGGACCCCGGCGCCCCCGCGCGTCTTCCAGGAACCGAAGTCCAGCGCGGCCAGATCGGCCAGCTCCAGGGCGGAGACCGCGCCGCGGCCGTTGGACGTACGGTTGACGCGGCGGTCGTGGACGCACACCAGGTGGCCGTCGGCGGTCAGGCGCACATCGCACTCCAGGGCGTCCGCCCCGTCCTCGATCGCCTTGCG
This sequence comes from Streptomyces sp. NPDC000134, assembly GCF_042899225.1. NCBI lineage: Bacteria > Bacillati > Actinomycetota > Actinomycetes > Kitasatosporales > Streptomycetaceae > Streptomyces > Streptomyces sp. NPDC000134. The sequence continues at coordinate 118,054 of NZ_JBIAZN010000021.1, read as the reverse complement.
GTACGCGGCCAGGGTGTGCTCCGGAGCCTCCTCCGAGGCCCCGCGGTGGGCGACGACCTGGATGCGGTGCTGTCGTGCGTGGGTCACCGCGTCATGGTGCCACCGCGCGGGGGTAGGCGGGGTACCGACGGGATGCCGAGGCGAGGACTTCCTGTCCGAAAGGCCCTAAATTACCGATGTAAGTAAAGGCCGTGAACCCACAGCAACGCCTTATGGTGCTCTGACGGCCCGTGGGAAAAGCTGACGGCATACAAACTGACATGTGCAGCGGTACCGCGCCGGACCGTCGGGCCGGCGCGCCCAGGCGTGGCTGAGTGCGACCGAACGACAGCCGTGGATCGAGGAGAGAAGCTGTGAGCACCGAGAACGAGGGCACCGCGGTACCCCCGGCCCCGTCCGCACCTCCCGTGCCGGTGGATTCTCCCGCAGCCTCCGCGCAGCAGCAGGCCCCGGGCGACGCCTCCCAGCACCGGCCGCCGTACGCGCCGCCCGCTGCGGCGGCGCCGGGTCCGCAGGGCGTCCAGGGCTCGGCTCCCGACGCCTCCTGGCCGCCGCCCCCGCCGCCCGCCACCCCGTCGTACGGCGGCGGAGGCGGCGACGGTACGGGCGGTCCCGGCGGAGAGGGCGGACCGGGCGGCCCCGGAAGCTGGGGCGCTCCCTACCAGCAGCCCGCGCCGAAGTCCGGCCGCGGGCGCGGCGGGCTGTTCGCCGGCGTCCTGGTGGCCGCGCTGGTGGCGGGCGGCCTGGGCGGCGGCCTCGGCTACACGCTCGCCGAGAACAACGACGACAGCGGCTCCACCACGGTCGCCGCCTCCGACACCGGCGGCTCCCTCAAGCGCGACCCGGGCACGGTCGCGGGCGTGGCCGCCCGGTCGCTGCCCAGCACGGTCACCATCGAGGCCGAGAGCAACAGCGGCGAGGGCGGCACCGGCACCGGCTTCGTCTTCGACAAGCAGGGCCACATCCTCACCAACAACCACGTGGTCGCCGAGGCGGTCGACGGCGGCAAGCTCTCCGCCACCTTCCCCGACGGCAAGAAGTACGACGCCACGGTGGTCGGCCACGCCCAGGGCTACGACGTCGCCGTCATCAAACTCCAGAACGCGCCGTCCAACCTCAAGCCGCTCGCCCTCGGCGACAGCGACAAGGTGGCCGTCGGCGACTCCACGATCGCCATCGGCGCCCCCTTCGGCCTGTCCAACACCGTGACCACCGGCATCATCAGCGCCAAGGACCGCCCGGTCGCCTCCAGCGACGGCAGCTCCACCAGCAAGGCGTCCTACATGAGCGCCCTGCAGACCGACGCCTCCATCAACCCCGGCAACTCCGGCGGCCCGCTGCTGGACGCCCAGGGCAACGTCATCGGGATCAACTCCGCGATCCAGTCCGCGAGCAACGGCCTCGGCGGCACCGGCCAGGCCGGTTCCATCGGCCTGGGCTTCGCCATCCCGATCAACCAGGCCAAGTACGTCGCCCAGCAACTGATCAAGTCCGGCAAGCCGGTGTACGCGAAGATCGGCGCCTCCGTCTCCCTGGAGCAGACCACCGACGGCGCCAAGATCACCGACCAGGGCGTCGGCGGCGCCGAACCGGTCGAGCCGGGCGGCCCCGCCGCCGACGCCGGCCTCAAGCCCGGCGACGTCATCACCAAGCTCGACGACCACGTCATCGACAGCGGCCCGACCCTGATCGGCGAGATCTGGACCCACCAGCCCGGCGACAAGGTCACGGTCACCTACGAGCGCGGCGGCAAGGAACACACCGTCGAACTCACCCTCGGCTCCAAGACCGGCGACGACTGACCCCCACCCGCCCTCGCCGACCCGTTACCCTGGTCCCCGCGCCGCCGATCACGACCGGCGCGGGGTGGGTTGCCCGAGCGGCCTAAGGGAACGGTCTTGAAAACCGTCGTGGCGGCGACGTCACCGTGGGTTCAAATCCCACACCCACCGCGCAGTTACGGCCCCCGACCAGTACATATGGTCGGGGGCCGTAGCCATGCTCGCTACCAGCCGGGCCCCACTGCTCCCCCTGGTTTCCCGACCGACCGGGCGCGGAAGGGGCACGACTGGGGCACGCCCTGAGCGGCGCTACCGAGTCGTCTACCGGTTGATCGGAATTTCGTAGACGATCTCGCAGTGAGCGGCGGGCACGATGATGTCCGCCGTCTCGACCGGCCGCCCCTGGTCGCTGTAGTAGGTCCGGCGGATGTGCGTGACGAGCGCGGCCTTCTGAATTTCGAGCAGCGACGCCTCTTCGGCGGTTGCCTGCCTGGGCTCCGGCTGCTCGACGGCATGGTTGACGGTGATGCCGATGGCGGCCATCCGGTTCACGACACCCGCCCCGGCGTGCGGCCCGCCCTCGGGAAGGACGACGAGGGTGCCGGCGGTGAGTTCGTACGGTTCCCAGCTCGGTCGGTGGATCGATCTGGCGGAGGGTCGGACGACCGTGCGGGACTGGTCGACTCGCTGGCTTGCCGCCGTGTCCCTGCAGCTCAAGCACAAGACGCAAGCGACGTACCGGTCACTGATCAACTCGCTGATCGTTCCGGCGCTGGGCGACCGTGAGCTGTCCAGTCTCCGGCCGATGACGGTCGCCGAGTGGGTCGGCGGGATGCGCACCAAGGGACTCAGCGCGTCCCGAATTAGGCAGGCGTACCGGGTCCTGTCACGGATCATGCAGTCCGCCGTCGACAACGACATGATCCCGCAGACGCCGTGCCGGGGCGTGAAGCTGCCACGGATGCCACAGACGGAGCCGCACATCCTGACCCCGCTCGAAGCCTCGCGGATCGTCCGGAACGCAGCCAAGCCGCACGATCTGCTGATCGCGCTTCTCGCATACGCGGGCCTGCGGGTCGGCGAGGCGTTCGCTCTCCGCCGCACGGACATCGATGTCTCCGGCGGCTTCGTCCTGGTTGACGAGAACCTGGCGAAAGCAAACGGCACCCTGGTCTTCGACACCCCGAAGTCACATCAGAAGCGGCTCCTCCGCGTCGGCCCGTCCCTCGCCAAGCGACTCGACCGGCACTTGGAGACTCTCCCCGGCGGGGACGACGCGCTCCTGTTCATCACCCCCGGCGGCAAGCCGCTGCGCTACAACCAGTGGCGCAAGGCGTACTTCGATCCGGCGGTGTCGGCGGCGGGGCTGACCGACGTGACTCCGCACGATCTCCGGGCCTTGCACGGGACATGGGCCGCCGATCGGTAGGGCGTGATGACCGCCGCTCACCGACTCGGTCATTCGAACGCGAGCGTCACGACCCGGCACTATGCCCGGCCAGTTGCCGGTCGTGACGATCAGGTTGCAGAGGCGTCGGATACGTGGTTCACGAGCAGTGACCACAATGATCCGCACCACTGAGTTGGTATCGCACCCGAAGTCCCCCTGGTCGCGCGCCGATCAGGGGAATTCCGCTGTTTCGGCACCGTCTGGTCCGAGCGGACGGAGGCATGAAACTAACTACAGAAAGCGACTTGTTACTTTCTGTTGATCTTTAGCTTCGGTCGCTACTGTGCGTCGCCATGGGCAAAGTGGTGCGCTTGTACTGGCGATACATGGTGACTGCGGCTTTGATCGTCGGATGGAGCCAGCAGTGGGCGTTGCCGATCATCGCGGCTCTGTCGGTCGCTGTCTCTGCCTACACGGCCTTCCAAGTGCCGGTCTGGTGTGGGGCGGTGAACCGCGACAAGAAGACGTACTGTCGCGAGAACGCCTATGGCGTGCTGATGGGATGCCACAGGCGGCAGCATCGGTGGCAGAAGATCAAGTTGATCGTCACCCGGAGCAAGGCCGGCGACTTCAGCCGCGCTGTGTTCCCAACGGCTAAGGAGAAGTGGAACGCTGCCTTGGGGCTCGGTGGGCTCCTGTCGGCTATCGCCGCCGTCGTTGCGACCGTGGCGATGGGCTGAGGCTCCCTTCGCGGAAGGCACGGCAGCGAGCGAAGGGCACGCAGGGGGCACGGGAAGGACGGTGGTGGTATGGCCAAGGCTCCTATACTCGTCTGACCTGCGACGGAACGAGCTGCCGCCAGAGTGGTGAAAGATCTTGAAAACCGTCGTGGCGGCGACGTCACCGTGGGTTCAAATCCCACACCCACCGCGGAGTTACGGCCCCTGACCGGGTAGAACGGTCGGGGGCCGTCGCCGTGGAGTCAGGGGCGGGGCAGGCCCCAGGTCTGGAGGGCGTAGGGGCGGCCCTTCTCCTCGCCGGTGATCAGGGGGACGTCGAGCAGGCGGAAGCCCGCCTTGGTGGCGACGGCGACGCTGGCGGTGTTCTCGGCCTCCAGTTCCAGGATCAGCCGCTCCGCGCCGAGTCGGTCGAAGGCGTACGCGGTCATCACCCGTACCGCCCGGACCGCGAGTCCCTGGCCGCGGTGCGCCGGGCCGACCGCGTAGCCGATCTCCATGGCGTCGGGGGCTCGCCGCAGCATCGCCTCGCCGAGCGGTGCGCCGCCGTCGACGGTGATGGCGAGCAGGATGGCCGTGCCGTCGGCCCTCAGCCGCCGGTCCCGGTCCAGCCGTGCGTGGGCGGCCGCCTCGTCGAAGGGGGAGACGATCGGGGTCCAGTACGCGATGTCGGGGTGGTCGAACAGGTCCGGCATCGCGGGCAGGTCGTCCTCCGTCCAGTCACGCAGGACGAGGCCCTCTCCTGAGAGCCTGATCCGCTCGGGGAAGGGTGACGACATGGGGCTGCTCACGGTGGACCTCCCTGGCATGTTCAGGACGGGGCAGGATAACCGGGGGCGGGTGGTGGCTGACCAGCGTTTTTCCGCGTTCGTCGCGCGGGGGAGGGCCGGCTCGCAGGTCACCTCGTCCCTTGGGTGCGTGGAGCCGTCGAGTGGTGGGGTCGTAGGGTGCGGCGGGTGGGGGAGGTGCTGGTGATGCCTCGTGAAGCGTTCGACGTGACCAGGAGGTAGCGGTGATCGGTCCGGCCGCCGTCGGGGGAGTGGCGCTGGTCGAGTTGGGGATGGCGCTGACTCCCGGGCCGAACATGATCCATCTCGCCTCCCGCGCGATCGCCCAGGGGCGCAGGGCCGGTCTGGTCGGTCTCGGTGGGACCGCCGTGGGGTTCGTGTGTTATCTGGTGGCCGCGGCGGCGGGGCTGCACGCGTTGTTCGCCGCCGTGCCGGTGGCCTTCCTGGTGGTCAAGCTCGCCGGGGCCGTCTATCTGGCCTGTCTCGCCTGGGGGATGCTCAGGCCCGGCGGCCGTTCGCCGTTCGCGCCGGCCTCGGACGTGGCTCCGGTCTCCGACGCCCGGCTGTTCTCGATGGGGCTGCTGACCAATCTGCTGAACCCCAAGATCGCTCTGGTGTACGCCGCCCTGCTGCCGCAGTTCCTCGACCCGCAGGCGGGCCCGGCGTGGGCGCAACTGCTCCAGCTCGGTGCGGTCCAGATCGTCGTGGGGGTCGCCGTGAACGCCCTCGTCGTGCTGAGCGCGGCACGGGTGTCGGGGTTCCTGGTCGCCCGGCCGCGTGCGATGACCGTCCAGCGGTACGCGGCGGGGGGCCTGCTGGGTGCCTTCGCGCTGCGGACCGCCCTGTCCCGTACCCCTGGTTCCGCCTGAGGGACTGAGGGATCTGAGGAGCTGAGGGGCGGAGGGAGGGGGCCTCTCGCTGGGCCCCCGTCCGTCACGGGCGGTGGCCCGTCATGCGGGCCGCCGAGGCGATGGTCGTGCGGGCCTCGTCTTCGGTCAGGCCGGTGTGGACGGCCGCGTCGATCAGGGCGTTCTTGAGGGCGGGGCCGATGCCGTCCTCGTAGGCGCGGCAGGCGGCCCAGAAGAGGCGGGTGTTGCGCTGGCCCTCGTGGGCGGCGAGGACGAACTGGTCGAGACCGCGGCCGTGTCCGCCGGTACCCGCCGGTGCCGGGCCCTGCGGTCGCGGCGCGGGCAGGAGCAGGCGCAGCAGAGCGGGCGGACAGGCGGCGGGCGGGAGATGGGCGGTGCCCGGCGCGGTGGTGTAGGCGCCGTGCCGGGTGACCGAGCCGGGGCCGACGAGGTAGCCGCCGGCGCCGCGGACGTCGATGCCGGGTGCGAGGCGGCCCGCGGAGTTGGGGACGACGACGTCGGGCGGGCCGGTGAGCCACAGGTGCCGTCCGCCGCTGGGGGTCAGGACGACCACCGTGGGCGGGATGGTGAACAGGTGGCGCAGGGCGAGTTCCCGCAGGGCGGTCGAGGAGTTCCGGTCCGGTTTGGTGTCCAGGTCGATGCCGATGAGGTGGTGCGGGGGCAGTCCGCAGGCGATGCCGTAGCCGGTGGCCCAGGGCGCGGCCGCGAACAGTTCCCGGATGCGGGCGGGGTCGGTGGCCGCGTCGTGGACCCCGTGGCCGAGGCGTCCGCACTCGCCGTGGCAGGGCCGGGGGACGGGGTCGTCGCGGTGCGGGGAGCGCAGGGCCGGCAGCTTGGTCGGGGAGAGGGGGATGACGGCCAGGCCGCGTTCGGCGGCTGACAGGGCGTGCGCGAGGGCCAGCGTCGTGGCCTGCCGGTCGTGGGTGGCCATGACTCCATAGTCGTACATATGTTCGAGAAAAGGAAGGGGGTGGTGTGCGGTACGCCGGGGCGGTCGGATCGGGGGTGGAGGTGGCGTAACGGTTCACCTCTTGTGGGGCTTGGGGTGTGGTGGTCCGGCATGTCCTGAGTGGGAGGCAAGAGATGCAAAAAGGTTTATCGACTTGTCCTCACGCTTGAGGGGGAATCGGTTCGTCCGGGGTGGTTCGCCGGGGCCGGGTGGGCAACTCTGATCACGCGACGTCGGAACACACCGAGGCGGGTGGCCAACTGCCTTGGGAAATGGCCTGGTTCAGGAATTCACGCGCGGCCGGCGGTGAGCCGGAGCGCAGCTTTCAGGAGGAAACATGGCAAGCATCCGTACCGTCCGTGTCATCGCCGCCGTCTCCGCCCTGCCCCTCGCCGCCGCCCTTTTCGTCGGCGTGGCCAGCGCGGACTCCGGCGCCCTCGCGGACAACGGATCGAGCGCGACCGCCTCGGAAGCCTTCGCCGGGATCGTCGGCAGCGGCGTCGGCGGGAACAACCACGGCAACTCGTCGACCACGCAGCAGCAGGCGGTCGGCTCCGGAGCCTCGAACCAGAGCAACACCGCGCAGGTCGACGGGTCCGCGTTCACGGCCATCAACCAGGGCAACGAGAACGTGGCCGTCAGCTTCTCGCCGCTGTGGTGAGCTGAGGGGGCGGTGACGGTGCCGGTGTCCGTGCCGGTCCCGGTGTCGATATCGGTGCCGGTGCCGGTCGGTGCCGGTGCCGTGCCGATGCCGACGTGGGGACACCGTCACCGGCCTCCCGCGGAGGGAAGTGCCTCAAGGGCTCCGGAAGTGCCCGAAGTTCCAAGTGCCCGCAGTTCCATGAGTTCCATGAGTCCCATGAGTTCCATCAGTTTCCCAGCCTCCTAGGTGTTGCTTCACGTCCGCGCGGCGGTACTCCGGTGCCGTCGCGCGGACGCTTCCGTGTCCCTGGGCGCGGCGGCGGCCGGGGTCCTGCCCGGCACGCCGACCGCAATCCCCCACACGGTGGCCGGAAGCCGCCGTTCCGAGGTCACCCCCAGGGGTGAACCCGCACTCCGCCTCCTCCCCTCGTCCACCTTCAGGAGGTGCAGTCGGCACCGGCCCTACAACCTGAGGGGGAGTCGGCTTCGGGACCTGCGGCCGATCCGGTGACGCGCCGCCGCTCCTAGCGTTGAGCCATGACCACACCCGTCTGCACCAGCGCTTCGAACGCCGCTACCGCAGCGACGCGGACCCTGCCGTACCCGTCGTTCGCGTCGTACGTCAAGGCCCGCCAGCCGGTGCTGCTGCGTACCGCCCGGTCGCTGACCGCCAACCCGAGCGACGCGGAAGACCTGCTGCAGACCGCGCTCGCCAAGACGTACGTCGCCTGGGAGCGGATCGAGGACCACCGGGCGCTGGACGGCTATGTGCGCCGGGCCCTGGTGAACACGCGGACCTCGCAGTGGCGCAAGCGCAAGGTCGACGAGTTCGCCTGCGAGGAGCTGCCCGAGCCGGAGCCCGTGCCCACCGGGGGCGACCCGGCGGAGCGGCAGGCACTGCACGACGCGATGTGGCGGGCGATCATGCGGCTGCCCGCGCGGCAGCGGGCGATGGTCGTGCTGCGGTACTACGAGGACCTCAGCGAGGTCCAGACGGCCGAAGTGCTCGACGTCTCCGTCGGCACCGTGAAGTCGGCGGTCTCCCGGGCCCTGGGCAAGCTCCGCGACGACCCTGAGCTGGGGTTCGTCCGGTAGGAGGGGCGAGGAGGACGGTTCCGCGGGGCGTGCTCCTCGGACTCATCCGGCTCCCCCCTCGGCCCCCAATCCCCCTCGGTCCCCAACCCCGCCTCGGGTCCTAGCTCCCTCGGCCCCCAGCCTCTTCTCGGGCCCCGGCCTCCCCGGCCCCAGCCCTTCCCCGGCCCCCGGCCTCCCCGGCCCCAGCCCTTCCCCGGGCCCCGGCCTCCCCGCCCCCCCGGGCTCCGCCGGGTGATCGATCATCCTTCCTAGTGACATACCACGCGGTATGTGCGCAGAATCAGCGCACCCCTTGCCGCCGCGTAGGCAATGTCGCCCCGGGAGGACACCGTGCTGAGCACGATGCAGGACGTACCGCTGCTGATTTCGAAGATCCTGACCCACGGGTCGACGGTCCACGGCACCTCCCGGGTGACCACTTGGACAGGTGAGGGCGAACCGCACCGCCGTACCTTCGCCGAGATCGGCGCCCGCGCGGCCCAGTTGGCGCACGCCCTGCGTGAGGACCTCGGGGTCGGCGACGACGAGCGGGTGGGAACGCTCGCCTGGAACAACGCCGAGCACGTGGAGGCGTACTTCGCGATCCCCTCCATGGGCGCGATCCTGCACACCCTCAATCTGCGGCTCCCGCCCGAGCAGATCGCCTGGATCGTGAACCACGCGGCCGACCGGGTCGTGATCGCCAACGGTTCCCTGCTGCCGCTGCTCGCCCCGCTGCTCCCGCACCTGAAGACGGTCGAGCACGTCGTCGTCACCGGGCCGGGCGACCGCTCCCTCCTCGACGGCGCCACCGCACAGGTGCACGAGTACGAGGACCTGATCGCCGGGAAGCCGACGACGTACGACTGGCCCGAGCTGGACGAGCGCTCGGCCGCCGCCATGTGCTACACCTCCGGCACGACCGGCGAGCCCAAGGGCGTGGTCTACAGCCACCGTTCCATCTACCTGCACTCCATGCAGGTCAACATGGCGCAGTCGATGGGCCTGACCGACCAGGACACCTCCCTGGTGGTCGTCCCCCAGTTCCATGTGAACGCGTGGGGCCTGCCGCACGCCACGTTCATGACCGGCGTCAACATGCTGATGCCGGACCGCTTCCTCCAGCCCGTCCCGCTCGCCGAGATGATCGAGTCGGAGCGGCCGACCCACGCCGCCGCCGTCCCCACCATCTGGCAGGGGCTGCTCGCCGAGCTGACCGCCCGCCCCCGCGACGTCGCCTCCCTCACCCAGGTGACCATCGGCGGCTCGGCCTGTCCGCCGTCGCTGATGGAGGCGTTCGACAAGCTCGGCATGCGGGTCTGCCACGCCTGGGGCATGACGGAGACGTCCCCGCTGGGCACGGTGGCCCGGCCGCCGGCGCACGCGGTCGGCACCGAGGCGGAGTTCGCCTACCGCCTCACCCAGGGCCGGTTCCCGGCGGGCGTCGAGGCCCGCCTCACCGGCCCGGACGGCGAGCGCCTGCCCTGGGACGGCGAGTCGGCCGGAGAGCTGGAGGTCCGCGGCCCGTGGATCGCCGGCGCGTACTACAACGGCCCCGCGGCCGAGCCGATCCGTCCCGCCGACAAGTTCAGCGAGGACAACTGGCTGAAGACGGGCGACGTGGGCACCATCTCCCCCGACGGCTACCTCACGCTCACCGACCGCGCCAAGGACGTCATCAAGTCCGGCGGCGAGTGGATCTCGTCCGTCGAACTGGAGAACGCGCTGATGGCCCACCCGGACGTCGCCGAGGCCGCCGTCGTCGCCGTCCCCGACGAGAAGTGGGGCGAGCGCCCGCTGGCCACGGTGGTCCTGCGCGAGGACGCCACCGCCGACTTCACCGCGCTGCGGGCCTTCCTCGCCGGGGAGGGCGGGATCGCCAAGTGGCAGCTCCCGGAACGCTGGACGGCCATCGAGGCGGTGCCGAAGACGAGCGTCGGCAAGTTCGACAAGAAGGTACTGCGACGGCGGTACGCGGCCGGCGAACTGGACGTCACCCGCCTCTGACCACCGCCGCGACGCCCCCGGGGGGAGGAGGAGGAACGGCCACGGTCTCGTACGGCCGGGCCGTTCCTCATGTACGGAGACCGGGACCGCCCCTCGTGTGGATCAGTGACCGCCCCCGTACGCCCGTCACCGCTTCCCCGTGCGACCGTCCCCGTTACGCCGTCACCGCTTCCGTACGACCGTCGCCGACCACCCCAGCACCAGCCACGCCCCCGCCACCGCGCAGACGCCGCCCCAGCCCCAGTGGCCAAAGGCGGGGCCCGCCAGGGCCGAGGCGAGCGCGCCGCCCGCGAAGCCGGCGACGACGTAGGCGGTGTTGGCGGTGGCCGGCGTGGAGGTCGTGGTGAGGGCGAGGGTCTGGTTGGCGACGTGCGAGGCGACCAGCGCCGCGTGCACCAGCACCGCCGCCGCGCACAGCGCCGCCATGACGTGCCCGCCCAGCCAGAACAGCGGCACGGAGACCACCGCGAGCAGATACGCCGACCGTACGACCTTGGCGGCACCGAACCGGTCCACCAGCCCGCCGGCCAGCGGCGCGACCACGCTCGCGGTCAGCCCGAACAGGCCGAACAGCCCGGCCGCCGCGGTCGACAGGCCGTACCCGTCACCGGTCAGCAGCAGCGCCAGCGAGGTCCATACGGCGCTCCAGGCGCCGTACATCCCGGCCTGGCGCACGCACGCGCGCCACAGGTCGGGCGAGTGCCGCACCACACCCGGCAGCGCGGCGAGCCCGGCGAACAGCGGTCCGCTGCGCCGCCGCCGCTCCGCCGGGAGGACGTAGGCGGTGGCCAGGCCCAGCAGCGCGGTCAGCACGGCCGCGCCCACGAACACCACCCGCCAGCCGTACGCCTGTCCGACCAGGCCGCCGACCACCCGGGCCGCGACGACGCCGGTGAACAGGCCGCCGATGACGGCCGCGACATGGCTGGCGCGGCGGTCGGCGGGGGCGCGTTCGGCGACCAGCGGGACGAGGAGCTGCGGGACGACGGTCGCGGCGGACGCGATCAGCACGGCGCCCGCGAGCGCGGCCGTACCGCCCGCCAGCGCGCCGGCGATCAGGGCCGCGGCGGCGACCAGGGCGAGGACGGCGACCAGGCGGCGCCGGTTGACGCTGTCGCCGAGCGGGGCGAAGAAGAGCAGGCCGGCCGCGTAGCCCAACTGCGCGACCGAGGCGAGCCAGGCCACCGCCGACGGGGTGGAACCGAAGTCGTGGGCGATGAGGGAGAGCAGCGGGGCCGCGAGGTAGATGTTGGCCGCGGTGACCGCGGTGCAGACGGTTATCAGGGGGAGGAAGAGCCGCGAGCGGAGGGAGCGGCCGGAACGGTTCTCCTGGTGGGGGCCACGGCTCTTCCCGTCGGGCGTGGTCCGGGTGGTTGCGGCTGGTGACGACATGGGCGGGCGGACTCCTTCGCGCACGCGAGCAACTAACTGGTTGGTTGGAAGAACGGCCAGTATCCTCGGCGCATTCCCGTATCGCCAACCAAATAGTTGGTTGCCTGGTCCGACTACCCTGGGCCCATGGCAGCAAGGGACCCCGAGGCCACCAAGGCACGCATCTTCGAGGCGGCCGTCGCGGAGTTCGCCGCGCACGGTGTCGCCGGTGCCCGCATCGACCGCATCGCGGCCGAGGCCAAGGCCAACAAACAGCTCATCTACGCCTATTACGGCAACAAGACGGAGCTGTTCGCGACCGTCCTGGAGAAGAAGATGCTCGACCTGGCCATCTCGGTCCCGGTCGACCCGGACGACGTCGAGGGCTGGGTCGACCGCCTCATGGACTACCACGCCGCCCACCCCGAACTCCTGCGCCTGCTCTTCTGGGAGGGCATGGAGTACGGCGTCGCCGAGCTGCCGCACGAGGCCGAACGCCACGCGCACTACGCCCGCAAGGTGGCCGCCGTCCGCGACGGCCAGGAACGCGGCGTGATCACCGACGCCATCCCGGCGCCCGACCTGCTCTTCCTGCTGGTCGCGATGACCAACTGGGCGATGGTGGTCCCCCAGATGAAACGCATACTGATCGGCGGCGACACCCCGGACGCCGACCGCCTGCGCGCCTCCATCAAGGAGGCGGCCCGCAGACTGATCGCGCGGCCCTAGCGCTCCTCACCTACCGTCGGCAGCTTTCCCCGAGTACTGCCCGCACCGCGGACAGCCCTCTGGCATTCTGCCCGCACCGCGGACAGCCCTCTGGCAGTACTGCCCGTACCGCCCGTACCGTCGCCGCGCGTACCGAACCGCTCCGCTAGTTCGTGCCGATGCGGGCGAGCAGCTCCACGATCCGGGACTGCACCTCGCCGCTGGTGGACCGCTCCGCCAGGAACAGCACGGTTTCCCCGGACGCCAGCCGCGGCAGGTCGGCCGCGTCGACGGCGGCGGTGTAGACGACCAGCGGGGTGCGGTTGAGCAGCCCGTTCGCCCGCAGCCAGTCCACGATCCCGGCCTGCCGCCGGTGCACCCGCAGCAGGTCCATCACGACCAGGTTGGGCCGGAACCGCCCGGCCAGCGCCACCGCGTCCGCGTCGCTCGCCGCCCGCGCCACCTGCATCCCGCGCCGCTCCAGCGTCGCCGTCAGCGCCAGCGCGATCTCGGCGTGCTCCTCGATCAGCAGCACCCGCGGCGGATGCTGCTCACTGTCCCGGGGCGCGAGCGCCTTCAGCAGGACGGCGGGGTCGGCGCCGTACGCCGCGTCCCGCGAGGCCTGCCCGAGCCCGGCCGTGACCAGCACCGGCACCTCGGCGGCGACCGCGGCCTGGCGCAGCGACTGGAGTGCCGTACGCGTGATCGGCCCGGTCAGCGGGTCCACGAACAGCGCCGCCGGGAACGCGGCGATCTGCGCGTCGACCTCCTCGCGCGAGTGCACGATCACCGGCCGGTAGCCGCGGTCGCTCAGCGCCTGCTGCGTACTGACGTCCGGCGCGGGCCACACCAGCAGCCGGCGCGGGTTGTCCAGCGGCTCCGGGGGCAGCTCGTCGTCCATCGGCTGCGGGCGCGGCGGGTCCGCGACCTCGACGGCCCCACCGGGACCGTCCAGCGGCTCCGGCCCCTCGGCGGCGTCCTTGTCCGGCGCCCCTATGGCGTACGAACGGCCGACGCCCTCGGTTCCCGGCGCCCGGCGCGCCGGTGCGGGCGGCTGCTCGGCCGACGGGTGCGGACGGGCCGCGCCAGCGGCCGGGTCGGGCGGCGTACCCAGCTTGCGGCGGCGGCCCGAGCCGCCCGGCTGATGCGGGGCGGGCGTCGCCGACTGCTGCGCCTGGGCGGCCTGCCGATTGAACGGCACTCCCTGTCCCAACGTCCGCACACTGATCGCCCGCCCCTGCGTGGAGTTCGGATCGACCGGCCCCGCCGCCTCGGCCGGCAGCGGCTGGGCGACGCGCGGGGCGTTCTCGGGCGGGAGGGGGGTGCCGTGACCGGGAGTGGCTTGGGGCACGGGTGCGGGGGTGTGCGGGGGTACGGGGGTCCCACCGCCCCTGGCGGCACCCGCGGCGGGCCAGGGCTGGGGGGAGGGGCCGGGGGCCGCGGGGGCCGACTGGGGGAGTTGCTGGGGGTGGGGCTGGGCCTGCGGTTGCGGCAGGGGTTGTCCGGCGGGGGCTGCCTGAGGGGGTACGGCGGCCTGAGCGGGTACGGCGGTGCGAGGCGAGGCACCGGCGTGGGGCGGTGCCCCGGCCTGGGAGGCGGCACCGGCCTGCGGCGAGGCACCGGCCTGGGACGCGGCACCGGGGGCACCGCCCTGCGGCGACGCGCTGACCCGCGGCGATGCGCCACCGTGCCCGGGTACGCCGCCCTGCGCGGCAGCAGCCGGGGCCTGGGCACCCGGCCCCGCCACGGCGGCACCCTGCGCCGGAACGCCCACCGGAACACCGGCCGCCCCCTGCGGCGGTACGACCCCGCCGGGCGCCCCCGGCCGCTGCCCGGCCGGCACAGGCGGCCGCACGGGCACGCCGGGCGCCACCGCCTGCACGGACGCCCCCGGAACCGGCGGCACCGACGGCATCGGCGCCCCCGCCTCGCCCGCCCGGCGACGGCGGCCCGTGGGCGCGCTGGTCGGGTGCGGCTGCGGAGGGGTGTGGTCGTCGGCCTGGTCGTGCGGGACGGCGTCGTGCCGACCGTCGCCGTGCGAACCGTGCGAGCCATGCGAACCGTCGTCGATCAGCGAGTCCGCGGCGGCAGCGGGCACGGGAATCCGCGCCACCCCCGCGCCACCGGCACCGGCCACTCCACCGGCACCGGCCACTCCACCGGCACCCGCCGTTCCAGCGGCACCGGCCGCACCACCGGCTCCCGCCTCCTCGGCAGGCCGGTCCGCGTCGGCCGGGGGAAGGGCGAACACCTGACGCGGAGCCGCCTCCTGCGTGGCGGCCCGCTCGGCCGCGGAGGCGAGGGCACGGCGGCGGCGCCCGGTCGGCTGGGACGCGTCGTCGGGACCGGACTCACCGGCCTGCGCGGGCAGCGCCGGCGGCAGCGCGTGCTGTTCCCCGGGCGCGTGCCGCGCACGCCGCCCGGCGGGCTCCGGCGCCCCCTGCGGAGCGACGGGCACGCCCTGCGGCGGTACGGTCCCGCCCAGACCCGTGCCGGACGCGGCCGTTCCCGCCGCGTGCTCGGCGGCGGTGAGGACGGCGCCCTCGGACACGCCGGCGCCCGGTGCCTCGTACATCCCCGAAGCCGGTGCCCCGGGTACGCCGGTGATCGCGTCGCCGACCACTCCGGTGACCGCCCCGCCGAGCACCTCGGGGGCCGCGCCCTCCGCGGGCCGCCCGCGCCGGCGTCCGGTTCCGCCGGACGCCTCGCCCGCCGTCGCCTCGGGGGCGGGCACCGCCTGCTCGGCGACCGGCGCCGGGTCCTGAGCGGCTGCCGCCCGACGCCTGCGCCGGCCGGTCGGCACGGCCGCCGGGTCCGTACCGGGACCGTCCGCCGGACCACCGCCGACCTCGCCCTCCAGGAAGGCGTCGACCGAGGCCCGCCGGGCCCGCCGCCGTCCGCCCCCGCCGGAGCCCTGCTCGCCCGCACCGCTCTCACCCGGAACCGGACCGTCACCTACAACCGGACCGTCACCCGAGACGGGACCCCCGACCCCGGCCCCGACCTCGAACTCGGCCTCGTCCCCGGCCCCCGCACCAGCCGGCAGTGCGGCCTGCCCCACCGGGCCGTGGCCGGGCTGGGCCGCCACGGCCCCCGCCCCTCCCCCGATCGGGACTTCGAGGACGTACGCGCTGCCGCTCATCCCCGGCACGTCGTGCGTCTGGAGTACGCCGCCGTGCGCCCGGACGATGCCGCGCACGATCGGTTCGTGCACCGGGTCGCCACCGGCGTACGGCCCGCGCACCTCGATCCGTACCACCTCGCCGCGCTGGGCGGCGGCGACCACGACGGTGTTGTCGAGGTATCCGCCCGCCGACACGGGCGTGTTGCCGGTCGCGTCGACCCCGGCCACGTCGGCGACGAGATGCGCGAGGGCGGTGGCGAGCAGCCGGGGGTCGACCTCGGCCTCGATGGGCGGCGCGTGCACGGCGAACTGCACCCGTCCCGGCCCGATCAGCTCCACGGCCCCGTCGACGCCGGCGGTGACGACGGCGTCGAGCATCACTTTGGTCCGCGTGACGCCCCCGCCCTCGGCGTCGAGCCGCTGGTAGCCGAGGACGTTGTCGATCAGGGTGGTGATCCGGGAGTAGCCGGCCGAGAGGTGGTGCAGCACCTGGTTGGCCTCGGGCCACAACTGCCCGGCGTCGTCGGCGGCCAGCGCGGCCAGTTCGCGGCGCAGTTCCTCCAGCGGTCCGCGCAGGGAGGCGCCGAGCAGGGTCAGCAACTGCTCGTGCCGGGCGGCGAGCGCCTCGTACCGGTCCTTCTCGCGCTCGCCGAGCGCGGCGTACCGCTCCTCGCCCGCGGCCAGTTCCTCCGCGTGCTGCTCGCGCAGTTCGGCCAGTTCGCCGGCGTGCCGCTGCCGCAGCGCGGTCAGTTCGGCGGCGTGCTCCGCGGCGAGCCGCTCCACCTCCTCGGCGTGCCGCTCGGCCGCGTCCTCCTTCTCCTTGACGACGGCGTCGTACGGCCGCCGGTCGGTGAAGGTCATCACGGCGCCGACGAGTTGGTCGCCGTCGCGGACGGGCGCGGTGGTCAGGTCCACCGGGAGCTGCTCGCCGCTCTTGGCGTACAGCACCTGCCCGCGCACCCGGTGCTTGCGCCCGGAGCGCAGGGTGTCGGCGAGCGGCGACTCGTCGTACGGGAACGGGGAGCCGTCGGCGCGCGAGTGCAGGACGAGGGTGTGCAGCTCGCGTCCGCCGAGGTCGCTGGCGCGGTAGCCCAGTATCTGGGCGGCGGCCGGGTTGACGAGGACGATCCGTCCGTCGGTGTCGGTGCCGACGACGCCCTCGGAAGCGGCCCGCAGGATCATCTCGGTCTGCCGCTGCGAGCGGGCCAGCTCGGCCTCGGTGTCGACGGTGCCGGAGAGGTCGCGGACGACGAGCATCAGCAGTTCGTCGCCGGTGTAGCCGTAGGTGTCGTAGCTCTGCTGGCCGGTCTGGAGGTTGGCGCTGGTGACCTCGACGGGGAACTCGCTGCCGTCGGTGCGCCGGGCGACCATCCGGGTGGGCTTGGTCCGCGCCCGGGGGTCGATGTGCTCGGGGCGGCGCATGGAGCCGGGGATCAGCTTGGAGTCGAACTCCGGCAGCAGATCGAGCAGCCCGCGCCCGACCAGGGCGGTGCCGGGCGTCTCGAAGGCTTCGAGCGCGATGGTGTTCGCGTTGACGACGGTCCCGTTGGCGTTCACCAGCACCAACGCGTCGGGCAGCGCGTCCAGTATGGCTGCGAGGCGAGCAGCGCCTCGGGATGGCCTGCTGCTCACGAGACGCCTTCCTCCCTGTTACCGCACCTTGCCGACCGCTCGGGCCATATTGCCAACCTGCCCGCGACGTGTCACGCGAGGGAGTCTAAGGGCTGGGGTGGTGCCCGCGGCGCCGGATGGGAGGGAGGTCGCACGACGAGGTGACCCGGAACGGGTGCCCGAGCGCCCTGACGTCGCGCGACCCTCGCGAGACCGTCGCCGGACCTGCGGGGAACCTTTACCGCGGCCGCACGTCCTCAGGAGGCTCCGGGCGAGCGCAGGTCGGGCAGCAGCGGTACGAGCCGGTCCCAGCGCCGGATCTGGCAGCCGTCGCGCCGGTCGTACGTGGCGTCGACGGGCCGCCCGGCCCAGGTCCCGGTGATCCGCGCGGTGGCCGGACCGCCGTACTGCATGGTGCAGACGCTGCCCTCCGGCACCGGCGCGAAGACGTCGCGCCCGGCGCGCGTGCTCCGCTCCATGGCGGCACAGGCCCCGTCCGGATCGGGATGGGTGCCTCCCCGCTCCGGACGGCAGTACAGCTCGTACGTCCCGTCCGCGGCCTTCCCCGCGTCGCGGACGGTGACGGTGAGCCGGTCCACGCGGTCCTCGTCCCGTACGGGCGGAGGAGCGGCGGTCCCGGCGACCGGGCCGGCGACGGGGGCGGCGGCGGCCGTGGCCGGGGGCATGACGGACAGGGAGGAAAGCGCGGCGGCACAGACGGCGGCGGCGCCGAGGAGACGAGTGAGCTGCGACATGACCTGACTAACGCGCGGGCGCCCCGGACGTTGCGCGACCGGCGGAAGGGCTTTGCCCTGCGGGCTGCCTCCCTAGTACCGTGGGGGGCGATTGGTGACACCGCGCTCGACTGTGTCATCATCGGCAAGCACCGCTCGCGCTCGCCCGCGAGAGGCTGTGTTGTATGGAGGCGTCGCCTAGTCCGGTCTATGGCGCCGCACTGCTAATGCGGTTTGGGCCTTAAAGCCCATCGAGGGTTCAAATCCCTCCGCCTCCGCACAGGATCACCGAAGCCCCGGCCCCGGCCGGGGCTTCGTCGTTCTCCCGACGTTTTCGCAGCTCACAAGGGGTGTGCCGAACGGATTTCACATGACGGCGGCAGTCATGTAATGTTCTTCCTGTCGCCGCGAGCGGGCCGAAAGGACCGAAAGCGGCAGACAACAACAGAACAAGCACTCGTAGCTTAACGGATAGAGCATCTGACTACGGATCAGAAGGTTGCAGGTTCGAATCCTGCCGAGTGCACAGCAGGCCAAAGCCCCCTCGGGATCATCCCGAGGGGGCTTTGCCGTGCCGTCGCCGAAGAGGGGTCCGGCCGCGTCCCTCATGCGTCGGGGCGGCAGTGATCCTCCAGGTACTGGGCGGCCAGGGTGCTGGCGCGGGACAGCCAGTCGTGGAGTACGGCGATCTCGTCGGCGGAGTAGTCGGCGAAGAGGTCGTTCATCCGGGTGTAGTAGGGGGCGTAGACCTCCTGGACCCGGGCCAGTGCCGTCGGCTCGGCCGCGACCCGGACGCGGCGGCGGTCGGCGGGGTCGGGACGGCGCGTGATGTAGCCGGCGCGTTCGAGGCGGTTGAGGATGCCGGTGACCGCCCCCGTGGTGACGTGGGCGCGGGCCGCCAGGTCGCCGGCGGTGAGGAGGTCCTCGCCGGCCTCGATGACGAAGCCGAAGCAGGTGAGGTCGGTGACGTTCAGTCCCGCCTGCTGGGCGATCTCCTGCTGGCCGACCAGGTGGGTCGCGATCAGGTGGTTCATCGCCGACAGTGCCAGTTCCGGGGTGGCGGCCGGACGCGGCGTACCTTGCATTGTCGGTTTCCTTAGTGCGTGAGTGTTTTCTGCGCTAAATTGCTTACGTCGTAAGAGACTTGGGTGGGTCGCTGCGAGGGGGAAGACGTGAGCGTACATCTGTATGACGAGGGGCACACGGTCGCCGGTTGGACCGGGTTCGGGATCGCGACGGTCGGGGCCGGGGTGGTCGGACTGGGGGTCTGTACGGGCTCGGCGGGTGTGGTGGCGGGTGGGCTCGGGGTGGTGGTCGTCAGTCTGCTCGTGACCTGGGCGCTGCATCTCACCGGGTGGGGGAAGCCGCCGGGGCGCCGGCCCCGGGAGCAGTGGCCGTTGCGGGCGCGGGACGTGAGCGCGCGGGGCGGGCACGAGGGGTGCCTCGGGTGCCGGCTGGCCGGGCGGGGGCGTCGGGAGCGGGGGCGGGAACGCGGGGAGCGGCAGGGGCCGGCCGTCATCGTCGTCGTGGGTGAGGGGAAGGCCGCGGCGCGGGAGCGGGAACGGGAGCGGACGGGGGCGGGGGACGCGGGGAGCTGAGCGGCGCCGTGGGGGCGGGGGCGCCGGAAGCGGGCGGTGCCGTCGGAGTGAGGGCGCCGGAAGGGGGGCGGTGCCGTCGGGCCGGGCGTTGTCAGTGGGTGCGTCTAGTGTCGTGAGGGATGGAACAGGCGTGGACGTGCTCGGGGCTGCGATGGTCGGCGGACGGGCCCGTGCTGGTCTGGGACGGGGGGCGGCGCAGCGCGCTGACCTGGGGGAAGAGGGTGGCCTTCGAGGTCGCCGAGGGGGGTGTGCGGACGTGTGTGGGAGCGCGGGGGCACCCGTGTCCGCTGCGGGCGGTCGTGCCGGGGCGGAGTACGGGGGCGCGGTGCGAGGAGTGCGCGCGGCTGGACCGGGCGCACTCCGTCGCCGCCGACACGATCGCCGACGATCCCCGGCCGTACCGCGTGTATCTGGCGTGGTTCGGGCCGGGATTGGCCAAGGTCGGCATCACCGCCGTCGAGCGGGGGACGGCGCGGCTGCTGGAGCAGGGCGCGGTCTGCTTCAGTTGGCTGGGCAGCGGCCCGCTGATGGCCGCGCGGCGCACCGAGGAGTTGCTCCGCGCCGCCCTCCGGGTGCCCGACCGGACCCCGTACGCCGAGAAGCGGGCGGTGCGGTTCGCGCTGCCGGGGACGGAGGGCGAACGGGCGGAGGAGATCGCGGAATTGCACGCGCGGGCGGTGGCGCTCGGGGGATGGCCGGAGTCGCTCACCCGGGAGCCGTTCCGGCCGGTGGACCACGTCCGGGCGTTCGGGCTCGGGGGAGAGCGGACGGCCGTCGTCGGGGAAGTGGCCGAACTCGTTCCGGCGGGCGTGGTGAGCGGTGAGCTGGTGGCGGCGGCCGGGCCGGATCTTCATCTGGGTACGGAGCTGGGGGTGGTCGTGCTGGACACACGGTTGATGGCCGGGTGGGGCCTTGTACCGGTCGGAGGCGGCGCGAGCAGCGGCGGGAGCGACGGCGGCCGGGTCGAGGTGCCGGTGCGGGCGCTGCGGACGCCACGGGCGTCGGGGGGTGAGGTGCGGCAAGAGGGGCTGTTCTGATGCGGGCGGGGGGACGATCGGTGGGCCGGTCTTTGCTTGATGCGGGCGGGGGGACGATCGGTGGCCTGCCGTCTCCCTTGACGCGGATCGAGTGACGATCGGTGGTCTGCCGTCTCCCCTGATGTGGGCGGGGGGACGATCGGTGGTCCGCCGCCTCCCCTGACGCGGGGTGAGGCCGCGAGCGGTGGGCCGTCGTTGATGGGCCGCCGTTGAGGTGCCAGGGCATCTGCGCGGCCCCGGCAGGCCCATGCCGTAGAGCCTGTGGGTTTCTCAGATAAATCACAGGTTGGGAAAAGCATGCTCTCAGAGCGTCCCGACAGGGTGTGGAGCATGACCACGACCTCGCCCCAGGGGCGTACCGAACTGCTGAGGCCGGACGGGAGCCCCGTCCGAGTGCTGGTGGTGGACGACGAGATGTCGATCACCGAGCTGCTGTCCATGGCCCTGCGTTACGAGGGCTGGCAGATCCGCAGCGCCGGTGACGGGACCGGCGCGATCCAGACCGCGCGGGAGTTCCGGCCGGACGCCGTGGTGCTGGACATGATGCTGCCCGACATGGACGGACTGAGCGTGCTGGGCCGGCTGCGGCGGGAGCTGCCGGAGGTGCCGGTGCTGTTCCTCACCGCCAAGGACGCGGTCGAGGACCGTATCGCCGGGCTGACGGCCGGCGGGGACGACTACGTCACCAAGCCGTTCAGCCTGGAGGAGGTCGTCGCGCGGCTGCGCGGGCTGATCCGCCGGGCCGGGGCGGCCGACCGGCGGTCCGAATCCGTGCTGGTCGTCGGTGACCTCACCCTCGACGAGGACAGCCACGAGGTGACGCGGGGCGGGGACAGCATCCACCTCACCGCCACCGAGTTCGAGTTGCTGCGCTTCCTCATGCGCAACCCGCGGCGGGTGCTCAGCAAGGCGCAGATCCTCGACCGGGTGTGGTCCTACGACTTCGGCGGCCAGGCCAACGTCGTGGAGCTGTACATCTCCTATCTGCGGCGGAAGATCGACGCCGGGCGGGAGCCGATGATCCACACGCGGCGCGGCGCGGGGTATCTGATCAAGCCCGCGGTGTCATGACCCCTCGGCGGCGACCGCGTACGCGACGGCGAGCAGGCAAGCCGCGCACGCTGCGGACACGGCTCGTCGTCGCGTCGGTGATGCTGATCGCCGTGGTGTGCGCGGTGATCGGCACGGTGACCGCGGTGGCGCTGCGGTCGCACCTGTACGAGCAGCTCGACGGCAAGCTGCACGAGACCGCGATGCGCGCGGTCGGCGGGCGGGTGCTGGACAAGCGGGACGGTGGCGGGGGGCTCCCCCTTCCCGATCCCGGGAAGCCGGACACGTCCGGGGCCAACGACACCAGGACGGCCGACGACAAGGTCGAGGACCTCGTCACACAGGGTCCGACACAGGTCGGGACCGTGGCCGCCTACGTGGCCGACGGCGCGATCACCAGCGCGGCCGTCGCCGAACAGCGCAACGACAGCGACGGTGTCTTCCAGAGCATGGACGCCGCCGACCTCACGACCGCACAGCGCTCGGCGCTCGCCTCCGTACCGAAGGACGGCGACGCGCACTCGGTTGACCTCCCCGGTCTGGGCGAGTACCGCGTCGAGTACATCACCAGCCGGTACGACGCGTACTACGTCGCCCTGCCGACCGACGACGTCACCAACACCGTCAGCACCCTCATCCTCGTCGAGGTCAGCGTCACCGCCGCCGGCCTGGTCGCGGCCGGCATCGCCGGCTGGGTGCTCGTCGGCGTGGCCACCCGCCCCCTGCGCAAGGTCGCCGCCACCGCCACCCGGGTGTCCGAACTGCCCCTGCACTCCGGCGAGGTGAACCTCGACGAGCGGGTGCCCGAGTCGGAGTGCGACCCGCACAGCGAGGTCGGTCGGGTCGGCGCCGCGCTGAACCGGATGCTGGACCATGTGCACGGGGCGCTGCACGCGAGGCAGGCGAGCGAGACACGCGTCCGGCAGTTCGTCGCGGACGCCAGCCATGAGCTGCGTACCCCGCTGGCGTCGATCCGCGGCTACGCCGAACTCACCCGCCGGGGAAGGGAACAGGTCGGCCCCGACACCCGGCACGCGCTGGGCCGCATCGAGTCCGAGGCCGGGCGGATGACGCTGCTCGTCGAGGACCTGCTGCTGCTGGCCCGGCTGGACGCCGGACGGCCGTTGCAGTTCGAGCGGACCGACCTCGTACCGCTCGTGGTGGACACCGTCAGCGACGCCCGCGCGGCCGGCCCGGACCACCTGTGGCGTCTTGACCTGCCCGACGAACCGGCGCTGGTCTCGGCGGACGCCGCCCGGCTCCAGCAGGTCCTGGTCAACCTGCTCGGCAACGCCCGTAACCACACCCCGCCCGGCACCACGGTCACCGCCCGGGTGCGCAGGAGCGGCCCCTGGGTGTGCGTGGACGTCGAGGACGACGGACAGGGCATCCCACCCGGCCTGCTCCCGCACGTGTTCGAACGGTTCGCACGCGGCGACTCCGCCCGTTCCCGCGCCACCGGCTCGACCGGTCTGGGCCTGGCCATCGTGCAGGCGGTGGCGAGCGCGCACGGCGGCGCGGTCACCGTCGAGAGCGTGCCCGGACGGACGGTGTTCACCGTGCGCCTGCCCGCGCTCGCCGAGCCCCCGGACCGACCGGACCCCCGCCCCGCCCGGCAGACCCGGCCGCAGAGCCCGCCGCAGATCCGGCCGCGAACCCAGCCGCAGACCTCGCCGCAGGACCGCTCACAGGTGCAGCACAGCCTCACCACACGGGTGGAACAGGGGAGTTGAGAACAGTCGGTGTCATGCGAACCGACTCTTCTCCCGGCGACCTGCCGGCGCGGGAGCACCTCCCGGCCGCCGGAGCCGGTACGGCTGTCCTGGACGTAGTGATCCCCGTCTACAACGAGGAGAAGGACCTCCAGCCCTGCGTGCGCAGGCTCCACGAGCATCTCGCGCGCACCTTCCCGTACGGCTTCCGCATCACGGTCGCGGACAACGCCTCCACGGACGCCACCCCGCTCCTGGCCGCGCGACTGGCGGCGGAGCTGGCCGAGGTCAGATCCGTCCGGCTGGAGCAGAAGGGCCGGGGCCGGGCCCTGAGAACCGTCTGGTCGGCGTCGGACGCCCCGGTCCTCGCCTATATGGACGTCGACCTGTCCACCGACCTCAACGCGCTGCTGCCGCTGGTCGCCCCGCTGATATCCGGCCACTCGGACCTGGCGATCGGGTCCCGGCTCAGCCGGAGCAGCAGGGTGGTGCGGGGGGCGAAGCGGGAGTTCATCTCGCGCTCGTACAACCTCATTCTGCGCGGTTCGCTCCAGGCGCGGTTCTCCGACGCCCAGTGCGGGTTCAAGGCGATCCGGCGGGACGTGGCGCGGGTGCTGCTGCCGCTGGTGGAGGACACCGGCTGGTTCTTCGACACCGAGTTGCTGGTGCTCGCCGAGCGGGCCGGGCTGCGGATACACGAGGTGCCGGTCGACTGGGTCGACGACCCGGACTCCACCGTGCACATCGTCAGGACGGCCACCGAGGACCTCAAGGGCGTGTGGCGGGTGGGGCGGGCGCTGGCCACCGGGTCGCTGCCGCTGGACCGGCTCGCCCGGCCGTTCGGCGACGATCCGCGGGACCGGGACCTCGCGGACGTGCCCAGGGGCCTGGCCCGGCAGCTCGTCGGGTTCGTCGTGGTCGGCGTCCTGTCGACGCTGTTCTATCTGCTGCTCTACAGCCTCTTCCGGCAGTTCGGCGGCTCCCAGGCGGCCAACGCGCTGGCGCTGCTCGTCTCCGCGGTCGCCAACACCGCCGCCAACCGGCGGCTGACCTTCGGGGTGCGCGGGCGCGGCGGCGCGATCCGGCACCAGGCGCAGGGCCTGGTCGTCTTCGGCATCGGCCTGGTCCTCACCAGCGGTTCGCTCGCCGCCCTGAACGCGGCCACCACCGACCCCGCGCACTCCACCGAACTGGCGGTGCTCATCGCCGCCAACCTCGCCGCCACGGTGCTGCGCTTCCTGCTCTTCCGGGCGTGGGTCTTCCCGGACCGCCGCGACGACGACCACGACCCCCACCGGCCCGCGCCGCCCCCCGCCCCGCCGTACACCCCCGCCCCGGCACCCGAGCACCACCGCGGCCCGCTGCCGAAGCGGCCCGTGGAGCGCACCCCGCGCACGCACCCGGTGCGCCCGACCGATTCCGACCCGAGGGACATCCGATGACCACGCACTACGAGCGCTACGACGGTACGGACACCCCGTCGCCGGCGCCCGCCCGGAGCAGGCCCTCGGCCGTACGCAGACTGTGGCGCGGCCGGCCCGAGGACCCCCGCTGGGCGCGCCCGGCGCTCCTCGCCCTGCTGCTGGCCACCGCGCTGCTCTACCTGTGGAACCTGAGCGCCTCCGGCTACGCCAACTCCTTCTACTCGGCGGCCGTGCAGGCGGGCAGCCAGTCCTGGAAGGCGTTCTTCTTCGGCTCGCTGGACGCGGCGAACGCCATCACCGTCGACAAGCCCCCGGCCGCCCTGTGGCCGATGGAACTGTCCGTCCGGATCTTCGGGCTCAACTCCTGGGCGATCCTGGCCCCCGAGGTCCTCATGGGGGTCGCGACCGTCGGTGTGGTCGCCGCCTCCGCGCGCCGCTGGTTCGGTCCCGCGGCCGGTCTGATCGCCGGTGCGGTGCTGGCGCTGACCCCGGTCGCGGCGCTGATGTTCCGGTTCAACAACCCGGACGCGATGCTCGCGCTGCTGATGGCGCTGGCCTGCCATCTCGTGGTCCGCGCGCTGGCGGACGGCCGGACGAAGTGGCTGGTGTGGGCGGGCGTGGCGGTCGGCTTCGCGTTCCTCGCCAAGACCCTCCAGGCGTTCCTGATCCTGCCGCCCCTCGCGCTGGTCTACGCGTTCCGCGCGCCGGTCGCCCCGCGCAAACGGCTGGGCCAGCTCGCGCTGGCGACGGCCGCGCTCGTCGTCTCCGGCGGCTGGTGGGTCGCGGTCGTCGAGCTGTGGCCGGCGTCCTCGCGGCCGTACATCGGCGGCTCGCAGCACAACAGCTTCCTGGAGCTGACCTTCGGTTACAACGGCCTGGGCCGGCTCAACGGGGAGGAGACCGGCAGCGTCGGCGGCGGTGCCGGCGCGGGCGGCACGGGGCAGTGGGGGGAGACCGGCTGGGACCGGATGTTCAATTCCGAGATCGGCGGCCAGATCTCCTGGCTGCTCCCGGCCGCGCTGGTCCTGCTGGTGGCGGCGCTGGTGCTGACCCGGCGGGCCGGGCGGACCGACGCGGCGCGCGGCGCGCTGCTGGTCTGGGGCGGTTCGCTGGTGACGACCGCGGCCGTGTTCAGCTACATGGCCGGCATCTTCCACCAGTACTACACGGTCGCCCTCGCTCCCTATCTCGCCGCCGTCGTCGGCATGGGCGCGGTCGCGCTGTGGCGGCGGCGCCGCGAGACGTGGGTGTCCCTCGCGCTGGCCGCCGCCGGCACGGCGACCGCGGCCTGGGGGTACGTCCTGCTCGACCGGACCTCCGGCTATCTGCCCTGGCTGAAATGGCTGGTCCTGGTCGGCGGTCTCCTCGCGGCGTTCGGCCTGGTCTTCGCGGGCCGGCTCCCGCGCCGGGTCGCGTGCGCGGCGGCGGGCCTCGGCCTGGCGGCCTCGCTGGCCGGTCCGACGGCGTACACGCTCAGCACGCTCCAGGAGGGCCACACCGGCTCGATCGTCACGGCCGGCCCGGCCGGCGCGAGCATGGGGGGCGGCCCGGGTGGCGGCGGCGGCCGGGGCGACGGCTTCCCGGGCGGCGGGATGCCCGGCGGCGGCATGCCCGGCCGGAACCAGCAGAACGGCACGGGCGGCGCCGCCCCCGGCCAGGGCCAGAACCAGCCTCCGCAGGGCAACGGCTTCCCCGGAGGGGGCGCGGCCCCCGGTGAGGGCGGCGGTGGCGGCATGGGCGGTCTCCTCGGCGGCGCCGAGGTCGACTCCGCGGCCCGCGAGCTCCTGGAGACCGACGCCGACGACTACACCTGGGCCGCGGCGGCGATCGGCGCCCAGAACGCGGGCAGCTACCAGCTCGCCACCGGCGAGCCCGTGATGGCGATCGGCGGCTTCAACGGCACGGACCCGTCACCGACGCTCGCCCGGTTCAAGGAGTACGTGGCCGAAGGGAAGATCCATTACTTCGTCTCCGGCGGCAACGGCGGCGGCATGGGCGGCTCCGGCAGCGGTACGTCCGCGCGGATCGCGTCCTGGGTCGAGGCCAACTTCACCGAGGTCACGGCCGGTTCGGCCACCTTCTACGACCTGACCCGGCCCGCCGGCGACTGACCCGGCGACCTCCCGCGGCCCGCCGGCGACCTCCCGCGGCCCGCCGGCGGCCGGCCCCGCCTCACTCCGCGGCCAGTCGCGCCGGGAATCCGCCCGTCGCCACCGGCCCCCACTTCTCCGGCGTCACCCGGATGATCGACTTGCCCTGCTGGACCATGGCCCGGCGGTACTCGTCCCAGTCCGGGTGTTCGCCGGCGATGTTGCGGTAGTACTCCACCAGCGGCTCCACGGAGTCCGGGGCGTCGATGACCTCCGCGGTGCCGTCGATCTGCACCCAGGGTCCGTTCCAGTCGTCGCTGAGGACGATCAGGCTGACCCGCGGGTCCCGCTTGGCGTTGCGGGTCTTGGCGCGCTCCGGGTACGTGGAGACCACGATCCGGCCCGTGTCGTCGACCCCGCAGGTCAGCGGCGAGCCCTGGGGGCTCCCGTCGGCCCGGCGGGTCAGCAGGATCGCGCGGTGCCGGGGGCGGACGAAGTCCAGCAACCCGTCGAGGGGGACGCGGGTGTTGGTCGCGATGTTCGGTGCCATGCCGTCAGCGTAGGTCAGGCCCCGGCGCGCGCCGGGGCGGCCGGGCCCGGGATCACGACCACAGCGCCTCCGTCAGGTTGTCGTAGACCGGCACGTCCCGGCGCAGCCCGGACAGCTCCAGGACGCGGCTGGGGACGGACTGCGGCGCGGCCACCACCCGCAGCCGGGCGCTGCCGCCCAGGTGGTGGTGGACCTGGCTGATCAGGCCGACGCCCTGGGAGTCCATGAAATGGGTCGCGGTCAGGTCCAGGACCAGGAGCCGCAGTTCTTCGTCGCGGGCGTCAGCGGTGGACAGGACGAGGGGGAGCAGTTCACGTGCGTTGCAGAAGTCGATCTCCGCGGGGAGGGCGAGGACGGTGCAACCCGACAGATCGCACCGCTCGGGCGGATTCGGGAGGAAGGTCATGTTTAGCCACCTGGCAGACGTTTCATCCGGATTCCGGCAAGGCCGCTTCCTGACCTGACGGCCATTCCATCACGTGGACGGCCGGGCACGGAAGGCGGCCGGGCGGACCGTCGGCCGGGCGTCACCCGCGCGCAACCGAGCAGCTAAAGTGCTCTGCGTCCTGTGCTCGCAGTCGGGAATGTGCTGCGGAGCTCTCCTGCGCACGGTCGAACGGCCGTGCATGCCGAAGAGGTTCGTGGTGACTGCGTCCGAATTTTCTGATTTGCCGCGTTTTGCGACGGGGTTCGAGCTGGCCGAGAACCTGACCGCGGCGGCTCGGGAACTGCACGCCACGGCCACCCCCAACGGCACCCTGCGCACCGCCGTCAAGCTGGCGGTCGCCCTGCTGCCCGGCGCCGAGCACGCGGGCATCTCGGTGATCGAGCGCGGCCACCGCCGCCGCTCGCTGGCCTGGACCGACGAGGTCGTACGGTCCGCCGAGACCGAGACGGAGCCCCTGAGCGGGTCCGACGGGGCGTCAGCTCCCGCCGCGCGGGCGCCGCATCCGCTGTGGGAGCGCCTGTGGACGGCGCCCGTGGCGACGCTGGAGGACAGCCGGGTCGACGAGGCCGGTGCCGCCCTGGCCGGCCTCGGGCTGCGCTCCGCCCTGTCGCTGCGGCTGCGCGCCGACCGGCGCCGGCTGACCGTGCTGACCGCCTACGCGGGCAGACCCCACGCGTTCGACGAGTACGCGGCCCGGGTCGGCCGCCTCTTCACCGCGCACGTCGGCCTGGCCCTGGACTCCTCGACCGTGCGCGAGCAGCTCACCGAGGCCATGCGCACCCGGGACCTGATCGGACAGGCCACCGGCATCCTCATGGAGCGCATGGACATGGACGCGGGCGGCGCCTTCGAGAGCCTGGTGAAGGCGTCCCAGCGGGAGAACGTGAAACTGCGCGACCTGGCCCGCCGCATCGTCGACGCGCAGGGCGCACCCGGGCAGCGAGGCGTTAACGACCGGTGACGGGATATCCGTACGGTCATGAGTCCCGAGACCCCGGACACCCTCGACCACGCCATGGTGCGCAGCCAGGGACTCGACACCCTGCTGCGTGATCTGACCGACCGCGCGGTGCAGGAGGTGTCCGGCGCGGCGGCGTGCAGCATCACCGTCCGCCGGTCCGACCGCCTGCTCACCCTCGCGGGCAGCACGGGCCTGCCGATGGGCCTGGACCTGCGGCAGTACGAGAACGGCTCGGGACCCTGCGTGGACGCCGCCGAGACGGGCCGGACCCAGTACGTCCCCGATGTGGCGACCGAGACCCGCTGGCCGGCGTACACGGACTACGCACGCGCCGCCGGCGTGCGCTGTGTGCTGGCGCTGCCGCTGGACGTGGAGGGCGAGACGGGCGCCGCGCTGAACCTGTACGGCACCGAGCCCCGGGCGCTGGCCGAGGGGCGGCCGACGGCCCGGCTGTTCGCGGAGCGGGCCGCCGGGGCGGTGAACACGGCGCTGCGGATCGAGCGCCAGCGGGCCTCGGTGGCCGATGTGCGCACCGCCCTGCTCTCGCGCAGCGTCATAGACCAGGCGGTCGGCATCCTCATGGCCCGGGAGCGGATCGACGCCGAGGCCGCCCTGGACCGGCTGCGCCGCCTCTCGCAGGACCGGAACGTCAAGCTCCGGGACCTCTGCCAGGACCTGGTGGCCCGGGTGGGCGGCGGCGGAACCGGCGCCCCCGGGCAGCGGAAGGCCGTACCCGGACCCGGCGTACCGAGACCGGGCGTACCGAGACCCGGCGTGCCCGGACCGGGCGTACCCGGACCGGGCACACGGGGCCGGGCCTCAGGCGGCCGGCAGTGACTCCCCCTGGACCGTCTGGATGTCCAGCTCGACCCTGAGCGTGGTCCCGATGGCGGCGATGCCGGCCTGGAGGACCTGGTTGTAGTTCATGGCGAAGTCCTCGCGCCGCAGCTCCGTGGTGGCCCTGAAGGCCGCGCGGGTGCCGCCCCACGGGTCGGCGCCGGTGCCCAGGTAGGACAGGTCCAGGTCGACCGGCCGGACCACGCCGTGCAGGCCCAGCTCGCCGTGGACGGTCCAGCGGTCGGGGCCGGCCACCATGACGCCGGTGGAGCGGTAGGTGATCTCGGGGAACCGCTCGACGTCCAGGAAGTCCGGGGACTTCAGGTGGGTGTCGCGCGTCCCGTTGCCGGTGTCGATGGACGCGGCCTGGATCACCGCCTCCACCCGGGACTTGGTGACGTCGTCCGGGGCGATCTCGACCGTGCCGCCGAACCGCGTGAACCGGCCGTGCACGCTGGAGATGCCCAGGTGCTGGGCGACCGCGGCCACGCTGGAGTGCGCCGGGTCGATGGTCCACGGTCCGGGCGGCGGCAGCTCGGTGCCGCCCTGGCGGGCCAGCGTCACCGTGCCGACCTCGGCCCGGCCGCTGGCGGTCACGATCGCGCTGGCCGCGGCCGGCGCGTACCCGACGGCCGTGACGATGACGGTGTACGCCCCCGGTGCCAGCCCGGTGGTGTCCCGTACGGCCCCCTCGGCGTCCGCCTCGGCGCGCAGCACCTGCGTGCCGGTCATGTCGGTCACCGTGACGACCGCGTGCGACACGGCCCATCCGTCCCTGGTACGGATTCTCGCGGTCAGTCCCATCCCGTTTTCTCCCTGAAAAACCCTGTGAGGCCCTGAAAAGGCCCAAAAATCGGTCGTAAAGAAAGTCGTGCCGTGCAAGTCGTGTCGTGAAGAAAGTCGTAAAGAAACCGGCCCGCGGTGGCGGGCGCACCTCCGCTCAGAGCGCGCACGCCACCACGGGCCGGGGTTCTCGCTACTCGCCGGGGTGGGCGAGTTCGATGTCGTGGCCGTCGGCACCCTGGCCGGTGACCGTCAGGGCGGTCGCCACCGGCGGGTAGCCCGTCGCGATGACGGTGTACTCGCCGCTGTCCAGGTCGGTGAAGGCGTACGCCCCGTCCGAACCGGTGGTGGCGGTGCCGGCCACGTTGCCGGCCGCGTCGACCAGCGTGACGCGGGCGTCGGCCAGCGGGCCGTGCGGCGCCTTGACGACGCCCTGCACCCGGGCGCCGGCCGCCAGGTCGATCTCGACCCGGGTGACGCCGGTGCCGCCGACCTCGACGGGCAGCGCCCGCGGCCGGAACCCGGCGGCGTTGACCGCCACGGTGACCGTGCCCGGCACCAGCTCGGCGAGGGAGAACTCGCCCTGCTCGCCGGAGGTCGAGGTGGCCAGCAGGTCGCCGCGGACGTCGGTCACGATGACCATCGCGTCCTTGACCGGCTGCCCGGACTCGGCGGCCCGGACCAGGCCGGTCAGCCCGCTGGTGCCGCTGAGCAGCACGTCGTAGGCGACCGGCTCGTCGTTGACCACGATCGTGGACGCCTGCGGCTGGTAGCCGTCGGCGGAGGCGATCAGGACGTACGAGCCGGCGCCCGGCGCGTCCACCGCGTAGGAGCCGTCGGCCTGGGCGACCGACCGGCCGAGCTGCCGTCCGCCGAGCGAGATCAGCGTGACCGCGGCCTGCGCCACGGGCGCGCTCTCGGCGCCGCGGACGAAGCCGCGCACCGGGATGCCGCCGGAGACGGGCGTGCGCACCTCACCGGAGCCGGCGGCCGCCGTGGCGACCGCGGCGAGCGGCTGGGTCCGGGTCTCGGCACCCGAGGTCTCCGAGGCCGTCGCGACCGGGCCGGCCGGCACGGGGGCGGGGGCCTGGGCGGCCTCGGCCGAAGCCGGAGCGGCCGGGGCGGCGGAGCCGGAGGTGGCCTCGGCGGCCTGGGCCAGGGCGCCGGTGGTGCGCAGCGGCACCTCCTTGATGAACAGCGTCACGATGAAGGCCAGGAAGGCGATCGGCGCGACGATCAGGAAGATGTCGGCGATGCCGTGCCCGTAGGCGCTCTCCAGCCACTCGCGGATGCCGTGCGGCAGCAGGTCCATGTCGGGGATCGAGCCGCCGCCGGCCGCCTTGCCCGCGGCCGCCTGCTCCTGCGGGCTGAGCTGCCCGATGGTGTCGGTGGCGTAGTGGCTGATCCGGGTGGACATCACGGAGCCGAGCACCGAGACGCCCACCGCGCCGCCGAGGGACCGGAAGAAGGTCACCGTGGAGGACGCGGCGCCCAGGTCGCGCGGGGCCACCTGGTTCTGGGTGCAGAGCACCAGGTTCTGCATCATCATGCCGACGCCGAGACCCATCAGCGCCATGAAGACGCCGATGCGCCAGTACGGGGTGTCGTAGCGCATGCTGCCCAGCAGGCCGAGGCCCGCGGTCAGCAGGACGCCGCCGGCCAGCAGCCAGCCCTTCCACTTGCCGGTCTTGGTGATGACCTGGCCGGAGACGGTGGAGGAGATGAACAGGCCGCCGATCATCGGGATCGTCATGACACCCGACATGGTCGGGGACTTGTCCCGGGCCAACTGGAAGTACTGGCTGAAGTAGACGGTGCCCGCGAACATCGCGATACCGACGAACAGCGAGGCGAGCGACGCCAGGGTGATGGTGCGGTTCTTGAACAGGCGCAGCGGGATGATCGGCTCGCTGGCCTTGGTCTCGACGAAGCAGAAGATCGCCGTCAGGACGATCGCGCCGCCGACCATGACGCCCGTCTGCCAGGACATCCAGTCGTACTTGTCGTCGGCGAAGGTGACCCAGACGAGCAGCAGGCAGACCGCGGCGGTGACGAAGAAGGCACCGGCCCAGTCGACCTTGACCTGGCGCTTGACCACCGGCAGGTGGAGCGTCTTCTGCAGCACGACGAGCGCGATGAGCGCGAAGGGCACACCGACGTACAGGCACCAGCGCCAGCCGAGCCAGCTCGTGTCGGTGATCACGCCGCCGAGCAGCGGGCCGCCGACGGTCGCGACGGCGAAGGTCGCGCCCAGGTAGCCGGAGTACCGGCCGCGCTCGCGCGGCGAGATCATCGCGGCCATGATGATCTGGGCCAGGGCGGACAGACCGCCGGCGCCCAGGCCCTGGATGACCCGCGCGCTGATCAGCATCGCCGGGTTCTGCGACAGACCGGCGACGACGGAGCCGACGACGTAGACGCAGAGGGCTATCTGGACCAGGGCCTTCTTGCTGACCAGGTCCGCGAGCTTGCCCCACAGGGGAGTGGAGGCGGTCATCGCCAGCAGCGAGGCGGTGACGACCCAGGTGTAGGCGCTCTGGCCGCCGCCGAGGTCGCCGATGATCTCGGGCAGGGCGTTCGAGACGATGGTCGAGGACAGGATGGCGGCGAACATGCCGAGCAGCAGCCCGGACAGCGCCTCCATGATCTGCCGGTGCGACATCGGAGCGTCTCCGGAGGAGCCTCCCCCGTGCTTGGCATGAGCCCGCACACCGGCTGGTGTGGTCGTTGCCATGGACTTCCTTTACTTACGTGGTGATCGCGGGTGTACGGGTGGTCTCTTCGACCGCGGGTGGTGCGGCGGCCCGGACCGGGGCGGACCGGCAGTCGTCGAAGCTCGCCCGGAGCCGGGCCATGAGCCGGCTGAGCTGCCCGACTTCCTCGTCGGTCCAGTCGTTCAG
This sequence comes from Streptomyces sp. NPDC000134, assembly GCF_042899225.1. Lineage (NCBI taxonomy): Bacteria > Bacillati > Actinomycetota > Actinomycetes > Kitasatosporales > Streptomycetaceae > Streptomyces > Streptomyces sp. NPDC000134. The sequence continues at coordinate 84,879 of NZ_JBIAZN010000021.1, read as the reverse complement.
GCGGTGGGCGAGCAACTGCGTGGTCCGCTCGGACAGCTCGTCGAGCTGTGCCTGGCCCTCGGGCGTCAGGCGCAGGATGCGTGAGCGCTTGTCCGCCGGGTCGGGGTGGCGTTCGATCCAGCCCCGCTCGGCGATGTGGGCGACGTGCCGGCTGGTGACCGACATGTCCACGGCGAGCAACTCGGCGAGCTTGCTCATGCGCATGTCGCCGTGCCGGCCGAGCAGTGTCAGGACGGCCGCTGAGCCGCCGGGGCACTCGGGCGGCAGGATGCGTCCCAGCTCGCGCTTCACGGCGCCGAAGGCGCTGAACTGACGGATCAGCTCCTCGTACTGCGCCTTCTCGGCCATCTGCACCTCCCGTATTCGTTGCTTTGAGCAACCATAGAAGCGGATGGTTGCTGAAGGCAAATAAAGAAGGTCAGGAGGAGGCCAAAACTTGGCAAAGGCAAGTATTGCGAAAGTAAACGTGCAGGTGACCGGGGGCGTGCCCGGTCCGGGTGACTGCGCGGACCCGCGCTTGGGTCGCACCGGCGGATTCGCTAGTGTCTCGGCCCATGGCTAACACCCAGGGCCCCCAGGGCAATTACGACCCCGCTGGCAGCACCCAGATGTTCCGCGCGTTCGTCGACGAGGGCGGTCCGCAGACCCCGCGGGCGGCGGCTCCCGCCTCCTCCGGCCCCCGCGTCGGCCTGATCATCGGCGTCGTGGTCGCCGTCGTGGTCGTCGCGGCCGTGGCCTGGCTCGCACTGAAGTAGCAGCCGGCCCGTCCCCTCCTCTGTTCCGCGCGTACGACATCGCCGCGGGAGCGTCCTGGAACGCTCCCGCGGCGATGTCGTACGTCTGTTCGGGGGCTCAGTCGGAGATGAGGCCCTCGCGCAACTGGGACAGGGTGCGGGTCAGCAGCCGCGAGACGTGCATCTGGGAGATGCCGACCTCCTCGCCGATCTGCGACTGGGTCATGTTGGCGAAGAAGCGCAGCATGATGATCCGCCGCTCCCGGGGCGGCAGCTTGGCCAGCAGCGGCTTGAGGGACTCGCGGTACTCCACGCCCTCCAGCGCCGTGTCCTCGTAGCCCAGGCGGTCCGCCAGCGAGCCCTCGCCGCCGTCGTCCTCGGGGGCGGGGGAGTCCAGCGAGGAGGCGGTGTAGGCGTTGCCCACCGCGAGGCCGTCGACGACGTCCTCCTCCGACACCCCCAGCACGGCGGCCAGCTCGGCGACGGTCGGCGAGCGGTCGAGCTTCTGGGACAGCTCGTCGGACGCCTTGGTCAGCGCCAGCCGCAGCTCCTGGAGCCGGCGCGGCACCCGCACCGACCAGGACGTGTCCCGGAAGAACCGTTTGATCTCGCCCACGACCGTCGGCATCGCGAAGGTCGGGAACTCCACGCCCCGCTCGCAGTCGAACCGGTCGATCGCCTTGATCAGGCCGATGGTGCCGACCTGGACGATGTCCTCCATCGGCTCGTTGCGCGAGCGGAACCGCGCGGCGGCGTAGCGCACCAGCGGCAGGTTCAGCTCGATCAGGGTGTCCCGGACGTAGGCGCGCTCGGGGCTGTTCTCGTCGAGTGCGGCGAGCCGCAGGAACAGGGAGCGGGACAGGGTGCGGGTGTCGATGTTCGTCGGGGCCGGCAGGGCCGGGAACTCCGCCGCCGGTCCGGCCTGGGCCGGTACGGCGTCGAGCGCCGGGACGTCATCGATGGAGCCGAGCGCGTCGAGCGCGTCGGGCGCGGTCTCGCTCTCCGCGAGCGCGAGCACCTTCGAGCTGCCCTGGTCTGCGGACATGCCACCCCCTTTGGGTCGCGGGACGGTCACGGCTGACGCTCCCACGCCGGGAACGCAGCCTTCACCTGAATACCGGAGCCGGGGCTCCGGCAAACGCTCTTCCCGCAGAATGTCACATGTCGGCAACACGCTGTAGTGACTTGTCGACATGCGAGATGCGAATACGCCCTGGAGAAAGGGGGTCTGACGGACTTTCGGGGGTGAACCACCGGCAACGTCCCTGGTGAGCGATTCGCTCTCCCCGGTTATCGCCCGAGCGGGCTTTCGATTAGGCGTCGATCCGATTCGCGGACCGCAAACGCTGGAAGCTCCGTGCGAGCAGCCGCGAGACGTGCATCTGGGAGACGCCGAGTTCCGCACTGATCTGCGACTGGGTGAGGTTGCTGTAGTAGCGCAGCAGCAGAATGCGCTGTTCCCGCTCCGGCAACTGGACGAGCAGATGGCGGACGAGATCGCGGTGCTCCACGCCGTCGAGCGCGGGGTCCTCGTAGCCGAGCCGGTCCAGCAGTCCGGGCAGCCCGTCGCCCTCCTGCGCGGCCTCCAGCGAGGTGGCGTGGTACGACCGGCCCGCCTCGATGCAGGACAGCACCTCCTCCTCGGTGATGCGCAGCCGCTCGGCGATCTCGGAGGTGGACGGGGAGCGTCCGAAGGCGGTCGTCAGGTCCTCGGTCGCGCTGTTCACCTGGACCCACAGCTCGTGCAGCCGGCGCGGCACGTGGACCGTGCGGACGTTGTCCCGGAAGTACCGCTTGATCTCGCCGACCACGGTCGGCATCGCGAAGGTCGGGAACTGCACGCCCCGCTCGGGGTCGAAGCGGTCGATGGCGTTGATGAGCCCGATGGTGCCGACCTGGACGACGTCCTCCATCGGCTCGTTGCGGGAGCGGAAGCGGGCGGCGGCGTAGCGCACCAGCGGGAGGTTGGCCTCGATGAGCGCAGCCCGCACCCGGGTGTGCTCCGGCGTGCCGGCCCGCAGCTCCTTGAGTTCGGCGAAGAGCACCTGGGTCAGGGCCCGGGTGTCGGCGCCCCGGCTGCTGCGCTGGGGCGCGGGGGCCTCCGGGGACGGTGCTTGAGGCGCAGTACTGGCCGGCACGGTCAACTCCACCTCGTGATCCGTCAACTCATCCGTCAGAAGCGGTCATAGCATCACAAGACATGTGCATTGTGTGCAAGCACCCGATAACCTCGTGTTGACGGATGAACATCCGCGAACAGGTACGTCCGGCACGCAGAACGGCCCCGCACCGAGGAGGTGCGGGGCCGCTGCGTGGGACCGGGCTAGGGCCTGTCGTTTGGATCACCCCGCGTCTGCGGGCTGATCCAAACGACAGGCCCTAGACCTCGTAGTCGGCGATCACCCAGGTGGCGAACTCGCGCCAGAGGGCCACGCCCGCCTGGTGCGCCGGGTGCTCCAGGTACCGCTGGAGGGCGTCGGTGTCGTCCACCGCCGAGTTGATCGCGAAGTCGTAGGCGATGGGCCGGTCGGTGATGTTCCAGGCGCACTCCCAGAAGCGCAGCTCCGGGATCTGCCCGCCCAGGGCGCGGAAGGCGGCGACGCCCTCCGTCACGCGCGGATCGTCGCGCTCGACGCCCTCGTCGAGCTTGAACAGGACCAGGTGGCGAATCATCACTTACCTCCGTGGGCGACCCAGGTCATGAAGTCGCCGATGGCCTTGGCGGCGTCGGAAATGCCCTCGAACCCTATCTGGACATAGTCCGCGGCCTTGGCCGGGTCGGTGATGATCAGATACAGCACGAAGACCACGAGTACATAGACGGCGATCCTCTTCGCGTTCACCGCCATCGCGGCCTCCCCTGTCGCTGCTGTCATGGCTGTCGCTGCTGTCACGGCTGTCATGGCCTGGCTGTCACTGCTGCCCCGAGCGCTGGTCATGATCGCACGAAGGGCCCCGTCTGACGACGGGGCCCTTCTCAAGCGGTAGCGGAGGGATTTGAACCCTCGGTGACTTGCGCCACACTCGCTTTCGAGGCGAGCTCCTTCGGCCGCTCGGACACGCTACCGAGACAGACCTTACCGCACGCCGGCGGGTGCTCAGAAATCGGTGCTCAGCGGTCCCGGAAGAAGCCGGTGAGCAGCCCCGCGCACTCCGCGGCGAGCACGCCCTCGATCACCTCGGGCCGGTGGTTGAGCCGCCGGTCGCGGACGACGTCCCACAGGGAGCCGGCCGCGCCCGCCTTCTCGTCCCGGGCGCCGTAGACCACCCGGTCCACCCGGGACTGCACGAGGGCGCCCGCGCACATCGTGCAGGGCTCCAGCGTGACCACCAGGGTGCAGTCGGTCAGCCGCCACGCGCCGAGTTTCGCCGCGGCCCGCCGGATGGCGAGGACCTCGGCGTGCGCGGTCGGGTCGCCGGTGGCCTCGCGCTCGTTGTGCCCGGCCGCCAGCACGGTGCCGCCGTCCGGTGCCAGGACGACGGCGCCGACGGGGACGTCGCCGTCCCGGGCGGCGTCGCGCGCCTCGGCCAGGGCGAGCCGCATCGCGGGCCGCCAGGGGTCGCGCACCGGGTCCGGCGGGCCCGGTGCGTCGGTCGGTGCGGTCAGCGGACGGTCTCCAGTACCTCGGAGGCGCCCAGGGCCTCGGCGATCTCGGTGAGCGCGTCCTCGGACATGGCGCGCAGTTCCTTCTCGCTCACGCCGAGGTCGTCCAGGATCTCGGGGTCGCCCACCGGGCCGTGCGGCACGGTCGACTCGGCGGCGCCGGTGGCCGGTTCGGCACCGCCGGCGTCGTCGTCGGCGTCGTCGTCGGGCTCACCGTCCTCCGTGCCGTCGAGGTCGAGGGCGTCCAGGTCGGTGCCGTCGTTCCCGGTTTCCCGGCCGAGCAGTTCGTCGAGCAGGATCTCCCCGTACGAACTGCGGACGGCGGCGGAGGCGTCGGAGACGTAGATACGAGGGTCGTCCTCGCCGTCCACGCGGACGACGCCGAACCACCCGTCCTCCTGCTCGATCAGGACCAGCACCGTGTCCTCGTCGGGAGAGGCTTCCCGGGCCAGGTCGGCCAGATCCGACAGGGTCTCCACATCGTCGAGCTCTGTGTCGCTCGCTTCCCACCCGTCTTCGGTGCGCGCGAGCAGTGCGGCGAAGTACACCGTGACTCTCCCACTGGTCATAGGCGTGCCGGTTGGGGGTCCCCCCGGCGGAGGTGTGGGCGGGGAGAGCGGGCTCCGAGCCCCACCCACTCGGAATCGTGGCAGAAACCAGGCGTTCAGGGGACGTCTTCGGCTCCCTGTGTCCGCCGGCAGTTTCGATCGTGCCCGTTGCCGCCACGTGCGGATCGTACGCGGCTTTCACCAGCGTCCGCGCATGCCCGCGTCGGGGCAACACCGGCGCGGCGCGCGATCTTCCCGAGTGGGCGGGGTCACCAGCGGAAGGTACTCATCCGCAGGGCCTGGCGCAGTCTGGCCACCTTGGCGCGGCGCGGCTGGACCCGGTCCCGCAGTTCGCGGGCCTCGGCCAGTTCGCGCAGGAAGCGGGCCCGTCGTCGACGGCGTTCGGCGTCGGGCTCCGCGGACCGCCGCGCGGCCCGGTCGGTCTCCGCCCCCACTGGTCCGCCGGGGGGCGGCGTGTCGTGGAATTCCTGATCAGCCACAGTGTCACCAATCCACGTGCGTCCTGTCTGTCTTCCCCCGGCCGGGTGGTTGACGCCTGCGGACCGCCGATCGGGTCCGTGCGGGCGCGGGGACGTCCGGCCGCCGGGGCCCGGTTACTGTGGGGGACATGCGTCTCCACGTCGTCGACCACCCCCTGGTCGCCCACAAGCTCACCACGCTGCGCGACCAGCGCACCGACTCCGCGACCTTCCGTCGGCTCGCCGACGAACTGGTCACCCTCCTCGCCTACGAGGCGACCCGCGACGTGCGCACCGAGCAGGTCGACATCCAGACGCCGGTCGAGCGGACCACCGGCGTGAAGCTGTCCCACCCGCGCCCCCTGGTCGTGCCGATCCTGCGGGCCGGGCTCGGCATGCTGGACGGCATGGTCCGGCTGCTGCCGACCGCCGAGGTCGGCTTCCTGGGCATGGTGCGCAACGAGGAGACGCTCCAGGCGTCCACCTACGCCACGCGGATGCCGGACGACCTCTCGGGCCGTCAGGTGTACGTCCTGGACCCGATGCTGGCGACGGGCGGGACCCTGGTGGCGGCCATCAAGGAACTGATCGGGCGCGGCGCCGACGACGTGACCGCCGTGGTGCTGCTGGCCGCCCCCGAGGGCGTCGCGGTGATGGAGCGCGAGCTGGCGGGCACGCCGGTGACGGTCGTGACGGCCTCGGTCGACCGGCACCTCAACGAGCAGGGCTACATCGTGCCGGGTCTCGGCGACGCGGGCGACCGGATGTACGGGGCGGCCGAGTAGGCCGGCGGCTGCCCCGTCCGGCGCGGCCGGAGCGGATCAGCAGCCGTTCTTCCGCCCGCCGCCCGCGCTGGCGGCGGGCTTCGGCGTCTTCTTCAGCGCGGCCAGCGCCGTGTCGGCCTGTGCCTTCTTCGCCAGGCCCGTGAACTTGTCGCCGATGACGAGGTCGACGGCGGCACCCTTGCGGGCGGCGTCGGTGCGGTGCTCGGCGGCGGGAAGCTGGGTGCCGAGCACGGGCAGGGCGGTCTTCAGGGCCGCGGCGGGGCCCAGCAGCAGGCCGGTGCCCTTGACCTTCTTGTCGAACCGCGCGGGCGCGTTGCCCACCTCGCCGATGCGGAAGCCGCGCTTCCGCAGCTCGTCGGCGGTCTGCTTGGCGAGGCCGCTGCGGGTGGTGGCGTTGAGCACGTTGACCGTGATCTTCCCCGGCGCGGGGAGCGCGGTGGCGGAGGCCGCCGAGGGGCTCGCGCCGGTGGTGCGGTCCGTACGGCACGCGACCGCGCCGGCCGCCGATGCCTCGTCGCCGCCGGTGAAGACGTCGATGAGCTGGAGGGTGCCCCAGCCGAGCACCCCGAGGACGGCGGCACAGGCGACGGCGAGGAACGCGAGCCTGCCGCGCCGCCGAGAGGGCCGCATCCGCGGGTACTTGTCACCCGTGATCCGGTACTGGCCGCCCATGCCGGGAGGAGTCAGCATGCTCATGAGCGCAGCGTAGTGCGCCCGGACGGCAATGCCTACTAGATGATCATTCGACTGGACGCGGGGCCGAGCGATCCCACCCGAAAGGGCCAAACCGCCGTCGGGGGACGTCAGTCCAGTTCGAGGACCCGGGCGTGCAGCACCTGGCGCTGCTGGAGCGCGGCGCGGACCGCGCGGTGCAGACCGTCCTCCAGGTAGAGATCGCCCTGCCACTTCACGACGTGCGCGAAGAGGTCGCCGTAGAACGTCGAGTCCTCGGCGAGCAGGGTCTCCAGATCGAGTTGCTGCTTGGTGGTGACGAGCTGATCGAGGCGGACCGGGCGCGGCGCGACATCCGCCCACTGCCGGGTGCTTTCCCGGCCGTGGTCGGGGTACGGCCGGCCGTTTCCGATGCGCTTGAAGATCACACGGAAAGCCTACCGGTCCGGCATCCCCGGGCGCAGCCTCCCGGCTCGGACGGTTGCGTCGGCCGTGTTCCGCCCCTGGTCAGCGTCGTGCGATCGGCCCGGCGGCGGAGGCCGTGGCGGGCCTCCGCCGCCGCGCGGTGCCGGTCAGTCCCGTTTCCGCGCCGGTGCGGAGTGCCGCCGCTCGCGCGGATCGGGGCGGGAGGACTCGGACTTGGGGGCGTTGCGGCTGGCCTCCGCGCGCAGCAGGGCGCGCAGGACGGCATAGGGGTCCCTGAGCATGGCTGTTTCTTCCTCCGTGGGTCGCGTCGCTTGCGGTCGGGCGGGGCCCGGTCCGCTCAGCAGCGCAGCACCACGGAGCGCGGGACGCGCGGGGCGTACGGCGGTGGCTCCGGCGGCGCCGGAGGACCCCCGGCCGCGGGCGGCACCGCGACGCCCGTGCGGGGCGCGGGACGCCGGGGCAGGGCGGCCCGTCGTACGGAGGTCCGCGCCGCGGCGTCGAGGACGTCGTACTCCGCGACCGCCCCGCCGCTCCCGGCCCCGCTCCCGGCCCCGCTCCCGCCTCCGCTCTCGGCCGCCGCGACGGTCACCACCGGCTGCTGCGTCTGGGCGGCGTGGACGACCGGCAGCAGCAGCGCGAGCAACAGGACCAGCGCGTGCGGCCGGATGCGGCGACGCGAGGCGCGGGCTGGGGGACGTGCGGGGCGTACGGGGGATGTGGGGCGCACAGGGCGCGCGGGGCCTACGGGGCGTGCGAGGCGTACGGGGTGCAGAGGGTGCACGGGACGTAGGGGGCGTACGGGGTGCACGGCACGTAGGGGGTGTACGGGGTGTGCGGGATGTACGAGGTGTACGGGGTATGCGCGGTGTGCGGGTCTCACGCCGGACCGGCCCCCCGGACGGCCGAGGACAGCGGACGCGACGGCTTCGCGAGGGGCGGCCCGGGGGCATGCGCCCCGGGGGCGTGCGCCCCGGGCCGTGGCGGCCGGGTGCGGGCCCGGCGGCGGTCGTCCCGGCGGCGGCCGTCCCGCGACCGCGTTCCGGGGGAGCCGCCCGGTGTCTCGGGGGAGCCGCTCGGTGCCTCGGTCATGCTCCATGCTGTGACCGGCCCGCCGGGGGCGGCCAGCCGGGCGGTCCGATCGGGGCACGGGCCCGCCGCTACTTCTTCTTCGCCGCCTTCGCCGCCGCCTTCATCTCCTGCTTGTGCGCGCGGACCTTGGCCAGCGACTCGGGGCCGGTGATGTCGGCGACCGAGCGGAAGGAGTCCGGTTCGCCGTAGTCGCCGGCCGCCTCGCGCCAGCCCTCCGGGCGGACGCCGAGCCGCTTGCCGAGCAGGGCGACGAAGATCCGCGCCTTCTGCCGGCCGAAGCCCGGCAGTTCTTCCAGCCGCCCCAGCAGCTCCCGGCCGCTGCCGGCGTCCCGCCAGAGGGCCTCGGCGTCACCGTCGTAGTGCTCGACGAGGTACTGGCAGAGCTTCTGCACCCGGCCCGCCATCGACCCCGGATAGCGGTGCACGGCCGGTTTCCCGGCGAGCAGCGCCGCGAACTCCTCGGGGTCGCGGGAGGCGATGTCGTGCGCGTCCAGGTCCTCGGCGCCCATCCGCCGGGCGATGGTGGCGGGGCCCTTGAACGCCCACTCCATCGGGATCTGCTGGTCCAGCAGCATCCCGACCAGCGCGGCGAGCGGACTGCGGCCGAGCAGCGCGTCGGCCTCGGGGTCCTGGGCGAGGTGCAGGGTGACGTCCATGCCCCGATGATCGCCCGGGACCGGTCAGGTCGCGCGCCAGTACCCCAGCGCGTTCACCCGCTGCTTGGGCAGCCCCAGCTCCTTGCGGACGTACGCGGCCAGTGCCCGGGTGGTCGCGGTGTCGCAGGCGATCCAGACGTACGGGTCGGGCGTGGCCCGCAGCAGCTCCGGCAGCGCCTCCTTCACCCGGGCCACCAGATGGGCGCCGTCGTCCTGGCGTTCGACCGCGCGGACCTCGTGCCGGGTGGCGTCCGCGCGCAGCGGCAGCCCGGTGTGGTCGCCCTCGAACCAGACCGTCGCGGGGGCGCCGTCCAGCGCGCCGAGCAGGGAGTTGAGGGCCGGCAGGGAGGCCGGGTCGGCGACGGCGAAGACGTGCGAGGGCGCCGGGTCGGGGTCCTGGAAGCCGGTGCCCTGGACGGTCGCCTCGACGGTGTCGCCGGGCTTCGCGGCCCGCGCCCAGTCGCTGGCGCAGCCCTCGTGCAGGGCGAACTCCAGGCTGAAGGTGCCCGCCGCCGGGTCGGGGTCGACCAGGGTGTACGCCCGCTGGTGCGGCCGGCCCGCGTTGTCGAACCAGAGCCGCACCCACATCGTGGGGTGGACGCCGGTGGTCTTCAGCATCCCGCCGTCGGTGAAGTGCACGCGGCGGTAGAGGGGCGTGACGTCCTCGGCGCCGGTCACCGTGAACGTGAAGTCCTTGGCGCGCATCAGTTTGAGGACCGCGCCCTCCCAACCCCGCCCCTGAGCCATGTCCCCTTCACCCTTCACGTACGATTCCGCCACACGAACATCGGACTTAGGTGAGCCTAACCTAAAGGGAAGTTGAGGCACAGGGGTGAGCGCCGAGATATACCGCGATGCCTGGGGCGTCCCGCACCTGCGTGCGGACGGCACCCGGGAACTCGCCCGCGCGCAGGGGCTGGTCACCGCCCGGGACCGGGGCTGGCAGATGGAGGTGGAACGGCACCGGGCGCAGGGCACCTCGGCGTCCTTCCTCGGCCCCGGGGAACTGCCCTGGGACCGCTTCGTCCGCCGCGCCCGCATCGCCGACACCGCCCGGCGCTGCTTCACCGCCCTGGAGGAACGGGACCCGGAGACCGCCGACTGGGTGCGGGCCTACGTCACCGGGGTGAACGAGGGCCTCGCCGGGCCGCCCGCCCCCGAGTTCGGCCGGGTGGGCCTCACCCCCGGCCGCTGGGAGCCGTGGACGCCGCTCGCCGTCTGGCTCGCCACCCACATCCTGTTCGCCGGTTTCCCGGCCAAGCTCTGGCGCGGGCACATCGCCGGGCACCTCGGCGCGGACGCCGTCGCCCTGTTCGCCACCGACGGACCCGGCACGGCCGGCAGCAACGGCTGGCTGGTCGGCGGCGAGCGGACCGTCACCGGGCAGGCGGTCATCGCCGGCGACCCGCACCGCTTCATCGAGGACCCCGGCGTCTACCAGCAGATCCGGCTCTCCTGCCCGGAGTTCGACGTGGTCGGCCTCGCCGTGCCCGGCGTCCCGGGCATCGCCCACTTCGGCCACGCCGGCACCGTCGCCTGGGCCATCACCAACGCCATGGCCGACTACCAGGACCTCTACCGCGAGAGACTGCGCCGCACCGGCGCCGGCGTCGAGGCGCTCGGCCCGGACGGCGTCTGGCGCCGCGCCGCCCGGCACACCGAGCTGATCCGGGTCGCGGGCGAGGGGACCACCGAGGTCGAGGTCATCGAGACCGACCGGGGCCCGGTGATCGTCGGCGGACCCGAGGGCCTGGACGACGGCACCCCCCTCGCGCTCAGCCTGCGCTACCCGCCCCGCGTCACCGGCGACCTCGGCTTCGGCGCGCTGCTGCCGCTGCTGCGGGCCCGCCGGGTCGCCGACGTCGACCGGGCGCTGGACTCCTGGGTCGAGCCGGTCAACGTCGTCCAGGCCGCCGACACCGAGGGCGGCACCCTGCACCGGGTCGCGGGCCGGGTGCCGGTCCGCGCCGAGGCCAACAGGCTGGGACCGGTGCCCGCCTGGGAACCCGGCCACGAGTGGCGGGGCTGGCACACCCCGCCCCGCGCCGGCCTGACCGACGGCGTCGCGGTGATGGCCAACCAGCGCGGCCCGGCCGCCCCCCTGGGCACCGAGTTCGCGCCGCCGCACCGCGCCGAGCGCATCGCCGCCCTGCTGGCCGCCAAGGACCGCTGGTCGGCCGCCGACATGCCCGCGATCCACACCGACACCCACCTCGGCTCGGCCGCCCCCCTGCTGGACCGCCTGAAGACTCTCGACGCCCTGAGCCCGGCCGCCGCCGCCCTCCGCGACCGCCTGCTCGCCTGGAACCGCCGCATGGACGCTGACAGCACCGACGCGGGCGCCTACGCGGCCCTGCGCGGCGCCCTCGTCCGCAGGCTGGCGGCCCACCCGGCGTTCGCGGGTCCGGCCGTCCCGCCCGCGTACCCCGAGGTGTTCCAGCCCTGGCTCGCCCTCGTCCCGAGGATCGCCTACGCCCTCGAACACCTGCTCAGCGCCGAGGAGTCGTACGGCATCGACCGCACCGCCGAAGTACGCGCCGCCCTGGAGGAGACGGCCGCCGGGGCACCCCCCGCCGCCTGGGGCGACACCCACCGCCTCGCCCCCTGGCGGGCGTTGCCGGACGCGTCCTTCGCGGCCCCCGGCCTGGCCGGCGACCACGACTGCGTGCTGTGCACCTCGGCCGTGCCCGGACTCACCGACCTCGCCGCACGCGGCCCCGCCGCCCGGTACGTCTGGGACCTGGCCCGCCGGGAGGACAGCCGCTGGGTGGTCCCGTTCGGCGCCTCGGGCGTCCCCGGCTCACCGCACCACCGCGACCAGTTGCCCCTCTGGCTCGCCGGCGATCTCGCCCCCGTCGTCACCGACTGGGGCCGGCTCACGAAGGAGACCGATGTCTGACCCCTACGTTTCACGTGAAACCGTCCACCAGGAGGAGGTCGAGGGCTTCGGCACCATCCGCGTCCTGCCCCTCGACCCCGACCGGGACGCCGAGGTGATCCACGCCTGGGTGAGCGAGGAACGCGCCGCCTTCTGGGGCATGAACGGCCTGACCCGCGACCAGGTCGCCGAGATCTACGCCCACATGGACACCCTCGACACCCACCACGCCTACCTGCTGGTGACGGACGGCGCCCCGGTCGCCCTGCTCCAGACCTACGAGCCCTCGGCGGACCGGGTCGGCGAGTGCTACCCCGTCGAGCCCGGCGACATCGGCGTCCACCTGCTCGTCGCGCCCGCCGGACCGCACGGCGCCCGGCCGGGCTGGACTGCGGCGCTGGCGTCCGCCGTCATCTCGTACGCGCTGGTCGGCCTGGACCGGACCCGGATCGTCCTCGACCCCGACGTGCGCAACGAGGCGGCCATCGCCCGCTTCGTGCGGCAGGGCTTCACCGCGGGCCCGGTCGTGGTGCTGCCCGAGGTCGACCTGCCGGACGTCTACCTGCCGGAGAAGGAGGCCCAACTCGCCTTCCTCCACCGGGACTCCCTGGGCAGGTAGCCTCGGACGGGTGACTCCGGTGACCCCAGAGGACCTCGTCGCGCACTACGGGCTGGAGCCCATCCCCCGCGAGGGGGGCCTGTTCCGCCGGACCTGGGCCGGTCCGCAGGGCCCCGACGGCCGCCCGGCCGGCACGGCCATCGTCGCCCTGCTGACCGGCCGGCCCGGCGACTTCTCCGCCCTGCACCGCCTGTCCCACGACGAGATCTGGCACCACTACCTCGGCGACCCGCTCGACCTGCTCCTCCTCGCCCCCGACGGCACCTCCCGCACGGCCGTGCTGGGCCCCGACGTCCTGGGCGGCCAGCATGTGCAGACGACCGTCCCGGCCGGCACCTGGATGGGCGGCAGGGTCCGCGCGGGCGGCGCCTGGACCCTCTTCGGCTGCACCATGGCCCCCGGCTTCACCTACGCGGACTACGTCCACGGCGACGCGGCCGACCTGACGGCCCGCTACCCGGCCGAGGCCGCGCGGATCGTGGGACTCTGCCGCCCATGACCCTTCTGGACGGCCAGGTCGCCCTGGTCACCGGCGCGGGCGGCGGCATCGGCCGGGGCATCGCCCGGCGCTTCGCCGAGCAGGGCGCGGCCCTCGCCCTGCACTGCCGTACGTCGGTGGAGGCGACCCGCGACCTGGCCGCGCGGATCGAGGCGCGGGGCGGCCGGTCGGTCGTCCTGCCCGCCGACCTCACCGACGAGGATGCCTGCCACCGCCTCGTCGACGCCGCCGCCGACTGGGGTGGCGGCCGCCTGGACGCGCTCGTCAACAACGCGGGCGTGCAGCCGGTACGGGAACTGCCCGGTATGACGGCCGCCGAGTGGCGGTCGGTGCTGGACACCAACCTGGCGGGCGTCTTCGCCTGCACCCAGGCGGCCGCCGAGGCGATGCGCCGCGCGGGCACCGGCGGCACGATCACCCACATCGCCTCGATCGAGGCCCGCGCCCCCGCCGCCGGACACGCCCACTACAGCGCCGCCAAGGCGGCGGTCGTGATGCACGCCCGCTCGGCCGCCCTGGAGTACGGCCCGTGGGGCATCCGCGTCAACACCGTCTCGCCCGGCCTGATCGACCGGAACGGCCTGGCCGGCACCTGGCCCGAGGGCGTACGCCGCTGGCAGCGGGCGGCACCGCTCGGCCGCCTCGGCCACCCCGAGGACATCGGCGACGCGTGCGTGTTCCTCGCCTCCCGACTGGCGTCCTGGATCACCGGCCATGACCTGGTGGTGGACGGCGGTGTGACGGCTCGGCCGCCTTGGTGAGGCTGCCGGGGGTACGGCAGGGTCCACGGTTCTGAGGCTTCGCGTCCGTCACGACGGTCCCCTTCGGCGTCGGCACCCCCGGCGGGAAGGGCACGGTCCGGCTCACCCCCGACCCGGGCCGCACCGGCGGCAACGCGGTCCAGGCCCTGGTCTTCGCCCCCGACGGCGGCCCGACCGCCGTACCCGAACCGCGCCTCTTCGTCACTCCGCCCCTCCCCAGCACCTGGACGGCGAGGGTGACGGTCCGCACGTCCGAGGCGGACCGGGCGAGCGGGACGGCTCGGGTACGGATCACGCCGTGACGGGGGCGGGACCAGGTCCGGAGCCGGGTGTGCCGCGTCGTCGGCGCTCGGGCCGCCAGGTGGCCACCAGGGCACCGGCCAGCAGCAACTCGGCGATGTCCCCGGCGTAGTACATGATCTCCGCTCCCGCCCGTACCTCGGCGACGGGTACGTGGAGGTGGACGAGGAACCCGCCGTACATCGCCTGCGCGATCAGCGCGTGCGCGGCCACGGCGACGCCGAGGTACCCGAGCCGGGCCGGTACGCCGGGCCGGCCGGGCGCCGGACCGGGCCCGGCGATGGCGTGGGCGAAGAGGCACCCGGACGCCAGGAAGTGGACGCTCATCAGCCAGTGCCCCGCCGGACGCGCCGACAGGGCGTCGTACAGCGGCGTGAAGTACAGCACCCCGAGGCTCCCGGTACCAAGCAGCAGGGCAACGGCCGGATGGGCCACCAGCTTCACCGGCCGGCTCCGCAGCACGGCGCTCACCTGCCGCCCCAGCCGCACCGGCAGCACCCGCAGCAGCAGCGTCCCCGGCGCCCCCAGCACCAGCGCCAGCGGCGCGTACATGCCGATCAGCATGTGCTGGGCCATGTGCGCGCGGAAGTCCTCGTGCGCCATGGTCCCCACCGGCGGCAGCACCGCGACGGCGAGCAGCCCCACCCCGATACCGAAGAAGACCGCCCGCCCCCCGCTCCACCCCTGACCGCCCCGGGCCCGTCGCACCCGCCAGACGGCGACCCCGTACACCCCGCCCAGGACGAGCAGCAGCACCACCGGCACCACCCACTCCAGGGGCAGCCCGCCACCCCCACCACCGTGGTGCTGATGACGCTCCGTCCCACCCATCAGGACCGCCGCCCGGACACCCGTCCGCCGCGCTGCACGAGATACCCCACCCCCACGAACACCAGCCCCAGCACCAGGAACCCGGCGTCCCACCACGCCTGGTGCGCCCCGCCGCGCACGTGATGAATACCGAGGATCTGATGATCGAGCAGCCCTTCGACCAGGTTGAACACCCCCCACCCCACCAGGACCCACCCCCACAGCACCCGCGAGCCCCACACAGCCCTGCGGTGCTCGGTGACCCGCGAGTACAGCAGTCCCAGCCCCGCGACGACCGCCACCCAGCACACGGCGTGGAAGACGCCGTCCCAGACGGTGTTCATCTCCAGCCCGGACACGGTGTCCGGGTCGTAGTACTTCACTCCGATGCGGTCGTCGTCGGTGCTGGTGAGCATGTGATGCCACCGCAGCAACTGATGCAGCAGAATCCCGTCGACGAACCCCCCGATCCCCACCCCCAGCACGATCCCCGGCGCCATGATCGACCGGGGCGCGACGAGGTCCGCCCCTCCACCACTCGCCATCGTGGCCATCACCACTCCTCCGTCCGCCCACGGACACCCGCGTCCGCACACGGTTTCCCCCCGCCGCGCCCCCCATCCCACGACGCCCGGAAAGTACGCCACACGGACCGACCACCGGCCCTCCGGCAGGCGTCGCATTCACCTACGGCCCGCCCCGACAGACCACGGCCGAAAAATTCGGCCCGCGGAGTCCAGAACACCAACGCCGAAGGGCCCCGCCGCGAACGGTGGGGCCCTTCGACATCGTGCCCGGTGAGGCACTGGCGGAGGATACGAGATTCGAACTCGTGAGGGGTTGCCCCCAACACGCTTTCCAAGCGTGCGCCCTAGGCCTCTAGGCGAATCCTCCGCCGAGAACATTACATGACGTCGGGGAGTGCTTGCGAACTCGTTCGCAGGGCCCTGGATCGGGTAACCTGTGCTTCAGCCCCTCACGCGGCGCTATCTGACTGAACTCCCCCAGGGCCGGAAGGCAGCAAGGGTAGGTCGGCTCTGGCGGGTGCGTGGGGGGCGTCTGCGTTTCCCGGGCCGGGCCGGTTGTCAGTGGGCGCCTATAACCTCGTATGCGTGTCGTCTCTCGCGCTGTACCGCCGCTACCGACCCGAGTCCTTCGCCGAGGTCATCGGGCAGGAGCATGTCACCGACCCGCTGCAGCAGGCGCTGCGGAACAACCGGGTCAATCACGCGTACCTGTTCAGTGGTCCGCGCGGCTGCGGCAAGACGACCAGCGCCCGCATCCTGGCCCGGTGTCTGAACTGCGAGCAGGGGCCCACGCCGACGCCCTGCGGTGAGTGCCAGTCGTGCCAGGACCTGGCGCGGAACGGGCCGGGTTCGATCGACGTCATCGAGATCGACGCCGCCTCGCACGGTGGCGTCGACGACGCCCGTGACCTGCGCGAAAAGGCATTCTTCGGACCCGCGGGCAGCCGGTACAAGATCTACATCATCGACGAGGCCCACATGGTCACGTCGGCCGGTTTCAACGCGCTGCTCAAGGTCGTCGAGGAGCCGCCGGAGCACCTCAAGTTCATCTTCGCGACCACCGAGCCCGAGAAGGTCATCGGGACCATCCGGTCGCGGACCCATCACTACCCCTTCCGGCTCGTCCCGCCCGGCACCCTGCGCGAGTACCTCGGCGAGGTGTGCCAGAAGGAGGGCATCCCGGTCGAGGAGGGTGTGCTGCCGCTGGTCGTGCGGGCCGGTGCCGGGTCCGTGCGTGACTCCATGTCCGTGATGGACCAGTTGCTGGCCGGTGCCGGTGCCGACGGTGTGACGTACGCCATGGCGACCTCGCTGCTCGGGTACACGGACGGGTCGCTGCTGGACTCCGTGGTCGAATCGTTCGCCTCCGGGGACGGGGCGGCGGCCTTCGAGGTCGTCGACCGCGTCATCGAGGGGGGCAACGACCCCCGGCGCTTCGTCGCCGACCTGCTGGAGCGGCTGCGTGACCTGCTGATCCTCGCCGCCGTGCCCGACGCCGCCGAGAAGGGGCTCATCGACGCTCCGGCCGACGTGGTCGACCGTATGCAGGCCCAGGCGCATTCCTTCGGCGCCGCCGAGCTGAGCCGCGCCGCCGATCTCGTCAACGAGGGGTTGACCGAGATGCGCGGTGCGACCTCGCCGCGGCTCCAGTTGGAGCTGATCTGCGCGCGGGTGATGCTGCCGGCGGCGTACGGCGACGAGCGGTCCGTGATGGCCCGCCTCGACCGCATCGAGCGCGGCGTGAGCTTCTCCTCCGGGGCCGGTCTGCCCGCGGCGGGGTATGTCCCCGGGCCCGACGTCCACGCCCCCGAGAGCGCCACGGTTCCGCCGGTTTCGCCGGGTGGCGGAGTGGCGGCGGCTCGGGCGGCGGTACGAGGGGCACAGCCCGCGCCCGCGGGACAGCAGGCGGGACAGCCCGGGGGGCAGCCGACCGGGCAGCAGGCCGGACCGGGGGCGCCCGCAGGCGCCGCCGCCGTGCCGGGCGGTGGGGCGGCCGGTGGCAGCGCCACCCCGAGCGGGCCCGGCGCCGGTGCCGTACCCGCCTCGCCCGCCGCCTCCGCGCCCGTCCCTGCGAGCCCCGCTCCGCAGGCCCACGCCCCGCAGGCCCACGCTCCGCAGGCCCCCACCGCGCCCCCGGCCCCGCCCGTGTCCGGTGGCCCCGCGCCCGGTGCCTGGCCCACCGCCGCCTCCGCGGGCAGCGGCGGCCGGCGACCCGGTGGCTGGCCCACCGCGGCTCCCGCGGGCGGCGGCGCCCAGGCACCGGCACCCACGGCGGCCACCGCACCGGCCCCCACCGCACCGGCCTCCGCGGCCCCGCCCGCACCCGCCTCCAGCCCCGCGCCCCCGGCCGCCGGGGGTCTCGACCCCCGCACGCTCTGGCCGAACATCCTGGAGGCGGTCAAGAACCGCCGCCGGTTCACCTGGATCTTGCTCAGCCAGAACGCCCAGGTGACCGGTTTCGACGGCACCTCCCTGCGGCTCGGTTTCGTCAACGCCGGGGCCCGGGACAACTTCCTGAGCAGCGGCAGCGAGGAGGTGCTGCGGCAGGCGCTGGGCGAGCAGTTCAACGTCCAGTGGAAGATCGAGGCGGTCGTCGACCCGTCCGGCGGCTCGGCACCTCCGCCGCCAGGCGGCCCGTCCGGCGGCCCCGGCGGCTCCGGAGGGTTCGGTGGCGGTGGTTACGGCGGTGGCACCCCCGCCGCCCCCGGATACGGCGGCGCCTCCGCCCAGCGTCCGTCGGCGCCCCCCGCCTCCGCCCCGTCCGGACCGCCCGCCTCCGCCTCGGCGTCCGGTCCGGGACCCGCGCCCGCCCCCGTCCAGCGGCCCTCCGCGCCCGAACCGCCCCCGGTCTCCATCGAGGACGACATCCCGGAGGACGACGACCCCGACCTCGACGAGTCGGCCCTGTCCGGCAAGGAGCTGCTCGTCAAGGAACTGGGCGCGACGGTGGTCGAGGAGATCACCCACGACTGAACGCCCGCGGACGCCGGCCGCGCCGGCCGCGTCTCGGAGGAACGTACGAGCCCCCGGTC
Organism: Streptomyces sp. NPDC000134; assembly: GCF_042899225.1. Classification (NCBI taxonomy): domain Bacteria; kingdom Bacillati; phylum Actinomycetota; class Actinomycetes; order Kitasatosporales; family Streptomycetaceae; genus Streptomyces; species Streptomyces sp. NPDC000134. Next base: position 66,460 of record NZ_JBIAZN010000021.1, on the reverse strand, counting down.
CGCCCGCCTTCGGAAGCCCGCACAAAGCGGCCCCGCCGGTTCCCGTTAGGCTGACCCCCGTGAAGGTCCTCGTCATCGGCAGCGGTGCCCGCGAACACGCCCTGTGCCGTTCCCTGTCCCTCGACCCCGACGTCACCGCGCTGTACTGCGCGCCCGGCAACGCCGGGATCGCCGAGGTCGCCGAGCTGCACCAGGTCGACGCCCTCGACGGCGCGGCGGTGACCGCGCTGGCCCAGCGGCTCGGCGCCGGTCTGGTCGTCGTCGGCCCGGAGGCGCCCCTGGTCGCCGGGGTCGCCGACGCCGTGCGCGAGGCCGGCATCCCGGTCTTCGGCCCCTCCAAGGAGGCGGCGCGACTGGAGGGCTCCAAGGCGTTCGCCAAGGACGTCATGGCCCACGCCGGGGTCCCCACCGCCCGTTCGTACGTCTGCACGACACCGGACGAGGCCGACACCGCGCTCGACGCCTTCGGCCCGCCGTACGTCGTCAAGGACGACGGTCTCGCCGCAGGCAAGGGCGTCGTCGTCACCGACGACATCGAGGCCGCCCGGACCCACGCGCGTGCGTGCGAGCGCGTGGTCATCGAGGAGTACCTCGACGGCCCCGAGGTCTCCCTCTTCGCCATCACCGACGGCGACAACGTCCGCCCGCTCCAGCCCGCCCAGGACTTCAAGCGCGCCCTCGACGGCGACGCGGGCCCGAACACCGGCGGCATGGGCGCGTACTCCCCGCTGCCGTGGGCCGATCCCAAGCTGGTGGACGAGGTCGTGCAGAGCGTCCTGCAGCCGACGGTGGACGAGCTGCGCCGCCGGGGCACGCCGTTCTCCGGGCTGCTGTACGCCGGTCTCGCGATCACCTCGCGGGGCGTACGCGTGATCGAGTTCAACGCCCGTTTCGGCGACCCCGAGACCCAGGTCGTCCTCGCCCGGCTCAAGACCCCGCTCGCCGGGCTGCTGATGGCCGCCGCCACCGGCAACCTCGCCGACCTGGAGCCGCTGCGCTGGAGCGACGACGCGGCCGTCACCGTCGTCGTCGCCTCGCACAACTACCCCGAGACCCCCCGCACCGGCGACCCGATCACCGGGCTCGACGAGGTGGCCGCGCAGGACGCCCCGCACGCGTACGTGCTGCACGCCGGCACCCGGCGCGAGGGGGACGCCGTCGTCAGCGCCGGCGGCCGGGTGCTGTCCGTCACGGCCACCGGCGCGGACCTCGCCGAGGCCCGTGAGCGCGCCTACCGGGCCGTCGCCCGCATCGGCCTCGACGGCTCCCAGCACCGTACGGACATCGCGGCGAAGGCGGCGGCGGGCGCGTAACGCCCCGTCTCCCGCCCCGTCGCGCGGCGAACCCGACAGGCCCCGGCTCCGTCTCAGGAACCGGGGCCTGACCCTTGCCGTCCGTCATCCACCTCTCCCCAGAGCCATTCCATCGAGTGACCAATGCCCCATACGGCTGACGGGCACCGAGCCCCCAACTAGGGTGCGGCGCAAGCGTTCCGGCACTTGGCCCACCGGCATTGCGATGTCAGTGGCGGGTGCCACAGTGGGGGAGTGAGCACCACCGGGCAAGGACAGGCCGAGCAGGGAAGGGGGTGACGGGCGTGAGCGCCACCGGCGTCGAGGAGCGTGGAGCGCGGGGCGCGCGGTCCCGGGCCCTGGCCGTGCTGCGGGTCCGCAGCCGGGCGCTGGCCGTCGCGCTGCTGCCCGCCGCCGCGGCCGTGATCCTGCTCGCGGGCGGCTCCACCGGGCACCTCGTGGGCACCCCCTGGGACGTCGCCCGCGGGGCGGTGTCGGCGGTCGCCCTGCTCGTCCTGCTCGCCGCCACCGGTGTCGCCCTGGTCGTGGCCCGCGCACGGCCCGCCGTCACCCCGACGGTGACGATCGCCGAGGAATCGGCGCCGGATCTGTACCGGATGGTGCGCGACCTCGCCGACCGGCTCGACGTGCCCGCGCCCTCCGCGATAGCGCTCACCCCGGACTGCGACAGTTGGCTGGAGGACCGCACCCACCCGGCGCACGGCGGCCCGCCGCCGGAGGACCGGGGCGCTGTGACCGGCGGGGGGCAGCCGCCGCGCCGGTCCACCGCCGCGCCCGTCCTGGTCATCGGCTCGCCCTTCCTGTGGTGGATGCGCGTCGGCGAGCTGCGCGCGGTGCTGGCCCCGGTCGTCGCGGGCACGGGACCGTCCGCGCACCCCGACATAGCGGCCGCCCGGCGGTTCGTCCGGGGACTGGACGCGGCGGTCGCGGTGGCGTCCGTGCGGCGCCGGGGCCCGCTGTCCCGCGTGGTCTGCGCGGCCGTCGGCTGGGTGGCCCGGCTGCTGCTGCGCCACTGCCGGGAGCACGCCGCCGAGATGGAGCGCGGCGTCGCGGCCGCCGCCGCCGAGCGTGCCCAGGCCGTGGACTACGGGCTGCGGATCGTCGCCCAGGAGCAGGTGGGACTCGCCTACGCGGGCTGGGACCGGCTGCTGACCCGGGTCGCGCTGCCCGCCTGGCGGATGGGCCGCTGGCCCTCCAAGCTGGACGCGGGCGTGGTCGCCGCGCTCACCGAGCTGTCCCGGCGCGACCGGCTGGCCGAGGGCTTCGCCTCCCGGCTCGGCGAGCGCCCCGCCTGCGACCTGCTGGAGGAGCCCGGCGCGATGGACGAGGCGGCCTCGCTGCTGGCCGCCCGCCTCTTCCACGGCGGACCCGCGGAGCGCGGCGCCGACTGGGCGCCGGTCGACTGGCAGGAGTATCCCGAGGAGGTCGTCGACCGCACCTGGCGCGTCGAGGCGGCCCGGCTCCACCGCGTCCTGGACTCCCTCGGCGTCCGCCGCACCGCCGAGGGCAACGGGTCCGGGACCGGCGGCCCCACCCTCGCCCGAGTCCTCGACCACCTCACCACCCCGCCGCCCCCCACCGACCCCGCCCCCTGGCCGTACGGCACCCCCCGGGGGACCCCGGCGCCGCAGACTCAGGAGGCCCAGGAAACCCAAGAAATCCAGGGCACCGAAACCTCCCAGGGCACCGAAACCTCCCAGGACCCCGAGCCCTCCCGGGACCCCGAGCCCTCCCGGGACCCCGAGCCCTCCCAGAACCCCGGGCCTTCCCAGGACCCCGGGCCCTCCCAGGACCCCGGGCCCTCCCAGGACCCATGGACCTCCCAGGACCCCGGGCCCTCCCAGGACCCATGGACCTCCCAGGACCGCGGGACCCCCCAAGACCCCCGGCCCTCCCAAGCCCTCCACCCCAGCCACCCCGACGAGGACGACGACCTAGCCGGCACCACCCCCCGCGGTGCCGCCCTCGCCGCCCGGCTCGCCGCCGAGCTGGCCCGCGAGGAGGCGGACGGCGCGCCCCCCGCCCCCGCCGAGGCACCCCCCGCCGGTCCCCCCGGCCCCGACCCGGTGCTGTGGGACGACCGCCCGCTCCCCCTCTTCCCGCTGCAACCGCCGCGCAGCGGCCGGGAGATCCTCACCGACCACATCACCGCGATGGTCTGCTGCGCCGCGATGGACACCGCCGGCGCCGCCCCCGGCCTCGACTGGCTCGACGGCCCCTCCCTCCTGGTCAACGGCGAGCGCACGGCCGACCTCACCCCCCGCGTCCTCACCCTGGTCGAGACCGGCGACGCGGCCCCCCTCCGCGCCTGGCTGACCGAGCTGGGCATACGCCCGGAGAAGCCCGTACGGCTGGTCTGACCGCACCGATCCGCGGACTCCCCCGATCCCCGCTTCCGGCCGGCTCCCGCCGGACTCCCGGCGCGGTCCCGTACCGGACGCAACCCTTCCAGTTTCAGCCGCTTCGCAACGACCAGTGACCGCACGGGTGCGATATGTGATGTGCTGGGACCGATCGCGCACATGGCAATCGCGTACGTCATACGCACGACCACGGGGGCACGAGGGAGGGGAATGACGCATGGGGTCCGAGCAGATCCGCCGCTGGGAGTCCGGAGCACTCGCGCACGCCGTGACCGACCCCTTCGGCCAGGGACCCGTCCCCTGGCTGCGCGGTGACGAGACGTACTTCGGGGACAGCGGCCAGGTCGTCCCCTGGTACGTGGACGCCGAGCAGGTCGAGGACACCCCGGAGGACGCCCGGCCCGGCAGCCGGCCCGGCAGCCGCTCCGGCACCCGTTCCGGCAGCCGGGCCGCCGACGGGCGGCGGCCCCCCGTCCACCGCTCCACCGGCGGCCCCCGCGCCGCCGACGACGTCCGCCGGCAGATCAAGGGCTTCGTCTCCACCGGAGCGGTCGCGCCCGGCGAGGCCGTCGACTTCCACGTCAGCGTCGACCCGCCCCAGGAGTTCAGCGTCGACGTCTACCGCATCGGCCACTACGGCGGGGACGGCGCCGCCAAGATCACCACCAGCCCCCGGCTCTCCGGCATCGTCCAGCCCCCGCCGCTCACCGCCGACCGCACGGTCTCCTGCCACCACTGGTGGCTGTCCTGGCGGCTGCAGATCCCGTCGTACTGGAACATCGGGGCGTACGTCGCCGTCCTCACCACCGCCGACGGCTACCGCTCGCACATCCCGTTCACGGTCCGCGACGACCACCCCGCCGACCTGCTGCTGGTCCTGCCGGACATCACCTGGCAGGCGTACAACCTCTACCCGGAGGACGGCCGCACCGGTGCCAGCTTCTACCACGCCTGGGACGAGGACGGCCGGCTGCTCGGCGAGGCCGACGCCGCCACCACCGTCTGCTTCGACCGCCCGTACGCGGGCGCGGGCCTGCCCATCCACGTCGGCCACGCCTACGACTTCATCCGCTTCGCCGAGCGCTACGGCTACGACCTCGCCTACGCCGACGCCCGCGACCTGCACGCCGGCCGCGTGGACCCGACCCGCTACCGGGGCCTGGTCTTCCCCGGCCACGACGAGTACTGGTCGGCCCCCATGCGCCGCACCACCGAACTGGCCCGGGAGCAGGGCACGTCCCTGGTGTTCCTCTCCGCCAACACCATGTACTGGCAGGTCGAGCTGTCCCCGTCCCCGAGCGGCGCCCCCGACCGCCTGCTGTCCTGCCGCAAACGCCGGGGCCCGGGGAAGCCGGTGCTGTGGCGGGAGATCGACCGCGCCGAGCAACTGCTGCTCGGCATCCAGTACGCCGGCCGCGTCCCCGAACCGCACCCGCTGATCGTCCGCAACGCCGGGCACTGGCTGTGGGAGGCGACCGGCGCCCACGAGGGCGACGCCCTCGAGAACCTGGTCGCGGGCGAGGCCGACCGGTACTTCCCGCGCACCCCGCTGCCCGAGCACGACGAGCGGACCCTGCTCGCGCACTCGCCGTACCCGGACGCCGAGGGCGTCCCGCGCCACCAGGAGACGTCCCTGTACCGCGCGCCCTCGGGGGCGTGGGTCTTCGCGTCCGGGACGTTCGCCTGGTCACCGGCCCTGGACCGGCCGGGCCACGTCGACCTCCGGGTCCAGCGCGCGACGGCCAACCTGCTGGACCGCATCTGCAAACGCGACTGACCCGCTGTCCCCGGGCCTCCGGCGGTACGGGAGAATCGGGTCATTGGACAGAACCACGGGGAGGAACCGTGTCCGGATTCGTCGAAAAGCCCGAGCCGCTGGAGGTTCCGGGCCTGGTGCATCTGCACACCGGCAAGGTGCGCGACCTGTACCGGAACGAGGCGGGCGACCTCGTGATGGTCGCCAGCGACCGCATGTCCGCCTACGACTGGGTGCTGCCGACCGAGATCCCCGACAAGGGCCGGGTCCTCACGCAGCTTTCCCTGTGGTGGTTCGACCAGCTCGCCGACCTGGTGCCGAACCACGTGCTGAGCACCGAGCTGCCCGCGGGCGCCCCCGCCGACTGGCGGGGCCGCACCCTGGTCTGCAAGTCGCTGCGGATGGTCCCGGTGGAGTGCGTGGCCCGCGGCTACCTCACCGGCTCGGGCCTGAAGGAGTACGAGCAGACGCGCACGGTCTGCGGCCTGGCGCTCCCCGAGGGCCTCGTCGACGGCTCGGAGCTGCCCGCGCCGATCTTCACCCCGGCCACCAAGGCCGAGGTCGGCGAGCACGACGAGAACGTCTCCTACGAGGAGGTCGCCCGCCAGACCGGCGCGGACACCGCCGCGCGGTTGCGGCAGGCCACGCTCGCCGTGTACTCCCGGGCCCGGGACATCGCCCGCGACCGGGGGATCATCCTGGCCGACACCAAGTTCGAGTTCGGCTTCGAGGACGAGGAGCTGGTCCTCGCCGACGAGGTGCTCACCCCGGACTCCTCCCGCTTCTGGCCCGCCGACCGGTGGGAGCCGGGCCGCGCCCAGTCGTCGTACGACAAGCAGTACGTCCGTGACTGGCTGACCTCGGCGGAGTCGGGCTGGGACCGCGAGAGCGAGCAGCCCCCGCCGCCGCTGCCCCAGCGGGTGGTGGACGCCACCCGCGCCAAGTACGTCGAGGCGTACGAGCGTCTGACCGGCGTGAGCTGGAGCTAGCGGCGGCAGGACACGGGAAAGCCCCCCGGCCGGAGCCGGGGGGCTTTCCCTACTGGAGCGAACGACGAGGTTCGAACTCGCGACCTCAACCTTGGCAAGGTTGCGCTCTACCAACTGAGCTACGTTCGCATCTGCGCCGTGGCGCGAGCACCACTATACCCAACCGTGCTCGCGGGCGAGACGCACCGCCGCATGACGGTTCTCCGCGCCGAGCTTGCCGGCGGCCGACGACAGGTAGTTCCGTACGGTGCCCTCGGCGAGCGCGGCCCGTTCGGCGATCTCCGCGACCGGCGCCCCGTCGGCGGCCAGCTCCAGCACCTCGGCCTCCCGGGCGGTCAGCGGCGAGTCCCCGGTGGAGATCGCGTCGGCGGCCAACTCGGGGTCCACGTAACGGTTCCCGGCGTGCACCGTGCGGATGATCTCGGCGAGCCGCTGGGCGCTGACCGTCTTCGGCACGAACCCGCGCACCCCCGCCGCGAGCGCCCGTTTCAGGTGGCCGGGGCGTCCGTGGCTGGTGACGATCAGCACCTGGCAGCCGGGCAGCTCGGCCCGCAGCGATGTGGCGACTGTCACACCGTCGGCGCCGGGCATCTGGAGGTCCAGTACCGCCACGTCGGGCAGGTGCGCGCGGGCCATGGCCAGTGCCTCGGGGCCGGTGGCGGCCTCGGCGACCACCATGAGGTCGTCCTCCAGGGAGAGCAGGGCGGCCAGCGCCCCCCGGATCAGGTGCTCGTCGTCGGCGAGCAGCAGCCGTACGACATCGCTCACGACACGGCCTCCAGTGCGCTCGACGGCATCAGCGGCACCTCCGCCACCAGCCGGAACACCCCGCCGTCGGCGCGGCCCGCGGTCAGCGTCCCGCCCACCGCGCTCAGCCGCTCCCGCAGCCCGGCCAGTCCCGAGCCGCCGGGGCCCCGCTCGGCCCCGGCCCCGTTGTTCTCCACGGTCAGCACCACCCGTTCCCCGGTCGTCCGTACGGTGACGGCGCACCGGTCCGGGTTCCCGTGCCGCAGCACGTTGGTGGTGGCCTCGCGCACCACCCAGCCGAGCGCCGACTGCACCGGGCCGGGCAGCCCGGCGGTCTCGCCGGTGACCGCGCAGTCGATGCCCGCCGCCGTCAGCACGCCCCGGGCGCCGGTGAGTTCGGTCTCCAGGTCGGCCTCGCGGTAGCCGCGTACGACATCGCGGACCTCCCGCTGGGACTCCCGCGCGATGCGCTGCACCTCGATCATCTGTTCCACCGCCTCGGGTCGCGCCCGCCGGGTGAGCTGGACGGCCAGCTCGCTCTTGAGGGCGATCACGGCCAGGTTCCGCCCGATCACGTCGTGCAGGTCCCGGCCGAACCGCAGCCGTTCCTCGGCGACGGCGAGCCGGGCCCGGGTCTCCCGGGCCTCGTCGAGCTGGTAGACCGCGTCGAGCAGCCAGACGGAGAAGACGGAGGTGAAGGCGAGGAACCCGGCGCCGACCAGCACCACGCACGCCGTGACCAGCACGGCGGGTCCGGGCACCCCCAGCGGGAAGGACAGCAGCCCGGCGCCCGCTCCGAAGCCGACGACGGACCCGATCACGCGCCGCCGGTCGCGCACGCCCAGCGCGAGGGCGCCGGCGCCGAAGCAGAGCACGCCCCCGAAGACCGAGCCGGCCGCGGTGTCCACGTGTTCGGCGTCCGGTCCGCGCTCCGCGAGGCCGACGGCGGCCACGGCGATCACCAGGGTGACGGCGGCGAGCGTCCAGAGCAGCCTCAGTGGCTGGGGGCGCGAGCCGCGGGTCCAGTCCAGCGCCCGCGAGGCGGTCACCATGCAGACCACGGCGTGTACGGCGACCATCAGGGCCAGCGCGCTCGCGAGCGGCGGCTCCACCCGGTCGAAGGCGGCCAGGCCGAAGGTGACGAACTCGATCACGCCGAAGAAGTGGAACGACCACCGGGTGTACGCCTCCACCTTCGCCGGGGTGCTCTTCCGGCCCCACCAGCTTCCCGGCCTGCGCGGTTCCCCGCCCGCCCCGCTCCGCACGCTGTCCCCTTCCACGGTCAGTGCCGGGGTTCCCACCGGAACCACCGCCGTACAGCAAACACCGACAGCGCGGTCCAGGCCACCGCCTTGGCGATCGCGCCGAGCGCCTCGGCGGCGGACAGATCGCCGGTCCAGCCTCCGCGGACCAGTTCGACGACCGGGGTGAGCGGCAGCAGTTCGCAGACGGCGGCCACCCGGTCCGGAAGCAGTTCCAGCGGGACGAACAGGCCGGAGCCGAGCATCGAGACGATCATCAGCGGCATCGGCGTGACCTGCGCGCTCTCGCCGGTCCGGGTGAAGCTCGCGGTGACCGCGGCGAGGGCCGCGCACAGCACGAGGCCGAGAGCCACGCCGAGGACGGCGAGGTGCGGCGCGGACGGCGCGGACAGGTCGAGCAGCACCGCGCAGCCGACGGCCAGCAGCAGGCACTGGGCGAGTCCGGTGAGCACGGCCGGCAGCGCGGACCCGCCGAGGATCTCGGTGTCCCGCAGCTCGCCGGTGCGCAGCCGCTTGAGGACGAGTTCCTCGCGCCGGACGACGAAGACGCCGACCAGGGCGGCGTAGACGGCGAACAGCAGGGAGAAGCCGATCGCGGCGGGCAGGACGACGGTGCCGGGGGTCAGCCCGGCCTCGGCGAGGTCCATCTCCTCGGCCGCCGAGCGCACGCTGAGCGGCAGCACCAGCGGCACGAACAGCGAGGCGAAGAGGGTGCCCTTGCTCCGCCCGAGGAGGGTGAGTTCGGCTCGCGCGAGGGCGGTCATCCGGCGGGCCGGCGTGGTGGTGGCGCTCACTTGACGTACTCCTTCGTCCCGTCGGCCGGCGTGGTCCCGGTGCCCGGCCGGGCACCGCCCCCGGCCGCCTCCCGCGCGATCCCGAGGAACGCCTCCTCCAGGGAGGCCGACCGCACGTCCAGCCGGCGCAGTTCCACCCCGGCCCGCTCGGCCCAGGCCAGCAGCCCGGTCGCCGCCCGCTGCAGCTCGCGGGTGCGCAGCCGCACGGTGCGCCCGTCGGTCTCGTGGTCGCTGACGCCCAGTTCGGCGAGGGCGGGCAGGTCGCCCACGAACCAGCCGTCGGGCAGCTCGAAGCTGATCCGGGACGGCTGCGCGGCGGTCACCTCGGCCGGTGTCCCGGTGGCCGCGATGCGCCCCTCGTGCAGGATGGCCAGCCGGTCGGCGAGGTGTTCGGCCTCCTCCAGGTAGTGCGTGGTCAGCAGCACCGTCGTCCCGGCGTCGCGCAGCGCGCGCACCAACTCCCAGGTGTCCCGGCGCCCTTCGACGTCCAGTCCGGTGGTCGGCTCGTCCAGGAACAGCACCTCGGGCTCGCCGAGCAGGGCGAGCGCCAGGTCGAGGCGGCGCCGCTGTCCGCCGGAGAGCTGCTTGACCCGTACGCCGGCCTTGCTGTCGAGTCCGACCAGGGCGAGCGCCTCGCCGACGGGCCGCGCGCCGCTGACGCAGCCGGCCCACATCCGGGCGGTCTCCGCGACGGTCAGCTCGGACGGGAAGCCGCCCTCCTGGAGCATCACACCGGTGCGGGGGCGTACGGCGGCCCGCTCGGTGTACGGGTCGTGGCCGAGGACCCGGACCCGGCCGCCGGCCGGTGCGGCGAGGCCCTCCAGCAGTTCCACCGTGGAGGTCTTGCCGGCGCCGTTGGTGCCCAGCAGCGCGAAGACCTCGCCCCGGCGCACGGTGAAGCTGACGCCGCGCACCGCCTCGAACCCGCCCCCGTACACACGCCGCAGGTCGGTGACCTCAATCACGTGTTCGTGTCCGTTCGCATCCATGCCCCGAGTCTTCCGGCGCGGCGGGCCGGGCGGCAGTGCGCGCTGTCATGACTCCGTATGACAAATGTCAGACCGGGTCAGGCGGGGAGGGACACGAAAAGACCCCGGTCCGGTGGACCGGGGTCTGATTCCCGAGCGGACGACGAGGCTCGAACTCGCGACCTCAACCTTGGCAAGGTTGCGCTCTACCAACTGAGCTACGTCCGCAGATGCTCCCGACCGGCTTTCACCGATCGGTGCGGGCACCAGCCTACCTGATCGACCAGCGACCTCGGTACGGCGGTGCGGAGCGGGTGACAGGAATCGCACACTGCGCCTTCCCCCTGGAAGGGGGATGTTCTACTACTGAACTACACCCGCGTGCCTCCGTGAGCTGGGCTTTTCGGCCCCGCCCCTCGGCGTGCTCCAGACTTTAGCTGATCACCGGGGGTGCCGCGCAAGTCGGTTGCCCCGAGGGGCGGCTGAGCGCCCGTCGGTCACTGGGCCGCGGCGAACGCCTCGTAGATCTTCTTGGGGATGCGGCCCCGCGCGGGGACCTCCATCTTGTTGGCCTGGGCCCAGGCGCGGACGGCCGCCGGGTCGGGCGCGACCTCCGTCTGCCGGTACGCCTTGCCGGACCGCGACCGCTTGCGGCCGGCCTCCACGTACGGTTCGAGAGACTCGCGGAGTTTCCGGGCATTGGCTTCGTTCAGGTCGATCTCGTACATCCGGCCGTCGAGTCCGAAGGCGATCGTCTCCGCCGCTTCCGAGCCGTCGATGTCGTCAAAGAGAGTGACCACGACACGCTGCGCCACGAATATCGGTCCCTTCGTGCGGCATCCGATCGATGACATGGCACAACCCGCCAGGACGCCGTCGAGATGCCGACTGTTCGCCACTAATTGGGCAAAGTATCGGCTAATGACATTTCATTTGTACAGTGCCCGGCATTGCATTGTGAAGCCCGACTAAATCTCTTGGCGTGTCTCCTGCGCAATAGGCGCCGGCGGGCCCGGGAGGATCTTTCCCCAAGCTTTTCGTACGGGGTCGGCGTCGATGCCGAATCGTGATGGGGATCACGTACTTTCCTACAACTCTACCCGCGTAGAAATTTTGTACGGGTAGTCTGAAGGAACCTGCTCAGCACCACACACCGGGAGTGCCAGTGGCACGCGTCGTAGTCGACGTCATGCTCAAGCCGGAGATCCTCGACCCCCAGGGCCAGGCGGTGCAGCGCGCACTGCCGCGACTGGGTTTCGACGGGATCTCGGACGTCCGCCAGGGAAAGCGTTTCGAACTGGAAGTTGACGGGCCCCTCGACGAGGCCGCCCTCGCCCGCATCCACGATCTTGCGGAATCCTTCCTCGCCAACACCGTGATCGAGGACTTCACCGTCCGGGTCGAGGAAGCGGCGGAAGTCGCGGAGGCCGTGAAGTGACCGCTCGTATTGGCGTCGTCACTTTCCCGGGCAGTCTCGACGACCGGGACACGCAGCGCGCGATCCGGGTCGCGGGCGCCGAACCCGTGGCGCTCTGGCACAAGGACAAGGACCTCAAGCAGGTCGACGCCGTGGTGCTGTGCGGAGGTTTCTCCTACGGCGACTATCTGCGCGCCGGGGCCATCGCCCGCTTCTCGCCGGTGATGGACACCCTCATCGACCAGGCCAAGGCCGGCCTGCCGGTGCTCGGCATCTGCAACGGCTTCCAGATCCTCACCGAGGCCCACCTGCTCCCCGGCGGCATGCTCGGCAACGACCACCTGCACTTCATCTGCCGTGACCAGAAGCTGCGGGTGGAGAACGCCGAGACCTCCTGGACCAGCGACTACACCGCCGGCCAGGAGATCAGCATCCCGCTGAAGAACATGGACGGCCGCTACGTCGCCGACCGGCGCACGCTGGACGAGCTGGAGGCCGAGGGCCGCGTCGCCTTCCGCTACCTGGTCCGCGGCCAAGCCGCCGACGGATACGGAAACCCCAACGGCTCGCTCAACGACATCGCCGGCGTCACCAACGCCGCGGGCAACGTCGTCGGCCTGATGCCGCACCCCGAGCACGCCGTGGAGCCGCTGATCGGCACCGGCCGCACCGACGGCCTGCCGTTCTTCACCTCGATCCTGAAGAAGCTGGTCAACGCATGAGCCGGACGCCTCTGGACACGGTCGAGCACGCGACCGCGACCCCCGACGTCGAGCTGCCCTGGGCCGAACTGGGCCTGAAGAAGGACGAGTACGAGCGGGTCGTGGAGATCCTCGGCCGCCGCCCCACCGGCGCCGAACTCGCCATGTACTCGGTGATGTGGTCCGAGCACTGCTCGTACAAGTCCTCCAAGGTCCACCTGCGCCAGTTCGGCGAGAAGGCCCCCGAGAACGACGCGATGCTGGTCGGCATCGGCGAGAACGCCGGTGTGGTCGACGTCGGCCAGGGCTACGCGGTCACCTTCAAGGTCGAGTCGCACAACCACCCCTCCTACGTCGAGCCCTACCAGGGCGCGGCCACCGGGGTCGGCGGCATCGTCCGCGACATCATCGCGATGGGCGCCCGCCCGGTCGCCGTGGTCGACCCGCTGCGCTTCGGCGCCGCCGACCACCCCGACACCAAGCGCGTCCTGCCCGGCGTGGTCGCCGGCATCGGCGGCTACGGCAACTGCCTGGGCCTGCCCAACATCGGCGGCGAGGTCGTCTTCGACGCCTGCTACCAGGGCAACCCGCTGGTCAACGCCGGTGCCATCGGCGTCATGCGGCACGAGGACATCCACCTCGCCAAGGCGTCCGGCGCGGGCAACAAGGTCATCCTGTACGGGGCCCGGACCGGCGGCGACGGCATCGGCGGCGCCTCGATCCTGGCGAGCGAGACCTTCGACGACGCCAAGCCGTCCAAGCGCCCCGCCGTCCAGGTCGGCGACCCCTTCCAGGAGAAGCTCCTCATCGAGTGCACCCTGGAGGCGTTCGCCGAGAAGCTCGTCGTCGGCATCCAGGACCTGGGGGCCGCGGGCCTGTCCTGCGCGACCAGCGAACTGGCCTCCAACGGCTCCGGCGGCATGCGCGTCACCCTGGACGACGTCCCGCTGCGCGACTCCACGCTCTCGCCCGAGGAGATCCTCATGAGCGAGTCGCAGGAGCGCATGTGCGCGGTGGTCGAGCCCGAGAAGGTCGACCGCTTCCTGGAGATCTGCGACAAGTGGGACGTCATCGCCACCGTCATCGGTGAGGTCACCGACGGCGACCGCCTGGAGATCTTCTGGCACGGCGAGAAGATCGTCGACGTCGACCCACGCACGGTCGCCCACGACGGCCCGGTCTACGAGCGCCCCTACGCGCGCCCCGACTGGCAGGACGCCCTCCAGGCCGACGACGCGGGCAAGCTGCCCCGGCCGGCCACCGGCGAGGAGCTGAAGGACCAGGTCCTGAAGCTGGTGTCCTCCCCGAACCAGGCGTCCAAGCAGTGGATCACCCAGCAGTACGACCACTTCGTGCAGGGCAACACCGTGCTCGCCCAGCCCGAGGACTCCGGCATGATCCGGATCGACGAGGAGACCGGCCTCGGCGTCGCCATCGCCACCGACGGCAACGGCCGGTACGCCAAGCTCGACCCGTACCAGGGCGCCCAGCTCGCCCTGGCGGAGGCGTACCGCAATGTCGCCACCACTGGTGCCAAGCCGCTGGCCGTCTCCGACTGCCTGAACTTCGGCTCCCCCGAGGACCCGGCGGTCATGTGGCAGTTCGCGGAGGCCGTCCGGGGTCTCGCCGACGGCTGCCGGCAGCTCGGCACCCCGGTGACCGGCGGCAACGTCTCGCTCTACAACCAGACCGGCGAGGCCGCCATCCACCCGACCCCGGTCGTCGCGGTCCTCGGCGTCATCGACGACGTGGCCCGGCGCACGCCGGTCGCCTTCCAGGAGGAGGGCCAGTTGCTCTACCTTCTCGGCGACACCCGGGAGGAGTTCGGCGGTTCGGCCTGGTCCCAGGTGATCCACGACCACCTCGGCGGACTGCCGCCCGAGGTCGACCTGGAGCGCGAGAGGCTGCTCGCCGAGATCCTGATCTCCGCCTCCCGCGACGGCATGATCGACTCGGCGCACGACCTGTCCGACGGCGGTCTGGTCCAGGCGGTCGTGGAGTCGGCGCTGCTCGGCGGCAAGGGCGCTCGCCTGGTCGTCCCCGAGGGGCTGGACGCCTTCACGTTCCTGTTCTCCGAGTCGGCCGGCCGCGCGATCGTCGCCGTGCCGCGCTCGGAGGAGCTGCGGTTCACCGACATGTGCGGCGCGCGGGGGCTGCCGGCCACCCGCGTCGGTGTCGTCGACGGGGACACGGTCGAGGTCCAGGGCGAGTTCGCGCTCACCCTGACCGAACTCCGCGAGGCCCACGAGTCCACGATCCCGTCCCTGCTGGCCTGACCGGCCCGGACCGTACGACGACGACGGCGGCGGCGCGGCCCCCGAGGGCCCCGCCGCCGTCGCCGTGTCCCGGCGTGCGCCCGGCCCGCCCGGTCCGTGTGCGCCCGTCGTGGTCCTGGTCCGGCGTGGTCCGGTGCCCGCGTCGTGGTCTTGGCCCGCCGCCGTCGCCGTGTCCCGGCGTGCGCCGGGCCCGTCCGGCCCGTGCGCGCCCATCGTAGTCCTGGTCCGGCAGGGTCCGGTGCCCTCGTCGTGGTCCGGCGCAGGCCGCCCTCGGCGGGTCCCCGGTGTACGCCCGGACCGTCCTCGCCGTGACTCCCGTGCCCCCCGGCCACCCCGCCGCATAGGCTCGCCCCCATGCCCCCGGTCAGGAAACGTCCCCGCAGCTACGACCCCGCCCGGACCCGTGCCGCCGTCCTCGCCCAGTACGGTCATGTCCGCGCCGCCGCCGCCACCCTCACCCCGGAGCAGCTCGCCCTGCCGACCCGCCTGGGCGACTGGACCGTGCGGGAACTGGTGGCGCACTTCGGCATGGTGTTCGCGGCACCGCACCGGATGCTCGGCATGCCCGAGCCGTCCCGCCCGGACGGGCAACTGGCCGCCTGGCCGCTGGCCATCGCCGCCGAGGCCCCGGCCATCGCCGACGCCGCCCACCAGCGGGCCGCTCGGCAGCCCGACCCCGACGCCCACCTCGCCGAGATGGAGCGGCAGTTCGTCGCCGACCTCGACACCTACCCCGGCAGCCGGCTGCTGGACACCGGCTCCGGCGCCCTGCCGTTCGCCGACTACCTCGTCACCCGTACCGTCGAACTCGTCGTGCACACCGACGACCTCAACGACGCCGTGCCCGGCCTGGCCGTCCCCCTCGACCGGCAGGCGCTGGCCGCCGCGACCAGGCTGCTGGCCGACGCCCTCGCCGTGAAGGCGCCCGGCGGCTCCACCGAGGTGCGGGTCCCGCCGTACGCCGTCGTGCAGTGCGTCGAGGGCCCCCGGCACACCCGCGGCACCCCGCCCAACGTGGTCGAGACCGACCCGCTGACCTGGATCAGGCTCGCCACCGGACGGCTGGCCTGGACCGACGCCCTCGCCGCCGCCGCGGTGAGCGCGAGCGGGGAGCGGGCCGACCTGGCGGCGCTGCTGCCGGTCATGGCCTGAAACAGCCCCCCGACGGAACCGGTGCCCCCGCCCGCCCGTCGAAGGGGCATGGACAGGCAGAAGCAGCGCATGACCCTGACGGCGGCCGTCGCCGCGCTCGTCCCGCTCGCCGCGGCCTGCGGAAGCGAACAGGCCGACGGCGGCAGCGGCGCGGCCGACGGCACCGCCCGGCCCCTGACCGGCGTCCGCTGGAAAGTGGACAGCGTCACCGCCGACGGCGGCGAACACCAGGTCGCCGACGGCGCCTACCTGACCATCGGCGCCGACGGCAGGGCGGAGGGCAGCTACGGCTGCAACGGCTTCAGCGCCAAGGCCACCGTCGACGGCGACCGCGTCCGGCTGACCGACGCCACCGCGACCGAGCGGGCCTGCGAGGACCGCTCCATGGCCGTGGAGCGCGCCCTCGCCCGCACCCTCACCGCCGGCCCCCTGACCAGCGACGTAGACGGCGACCGCCTCACCCTCACGGCCGCCGGCGGCGACACCGTCCGCCTCACCGGAGGCCCGGACGCCGGGTAGGGACGGTCCGCGACGGCCCTATCACCCTGAGCGCTCCCACCACCACCCGACGGGTGTGCGAAGACTCACTCAGGGACGCCGGACGGCCCGGGGCGGACGCCCGGGATCGCGCGGACCGGCTCCCGGGCCGGCCCGCGCAATCCCGCCCTGACCAGTACGAACGCCACTCGCGCCGGTCCGGGCGCCGACCGGTGGTCCACCGCGGCGGCCGCATCCCCAATTCGGACCAGTGGTCGACCTCGCCTACACTCGGAGACGTGCCACGTGGTGACGGACGACTCAGTCATGATCTGCTCCCCGGTGAGAAAGGCCCCCAGGACGCATGCGGCGTCTTCGGAGTCTGGGCTCCCGGCGAAGAGGTCGCCAAGCTCACTTACTTCGGGCTCTACGCCCTCCAGCATCGAGGCCAGGAATCCGCGGGAATCGCGGTCAGCAACGGCTCCCAGATCCTCGTCTTCAAGGACATGGGCCTGGTCTCCCAGGTCTTCGACGAAACCTCCCTGGGCTCGCTCCAGGGTCATATCGCGGTCGGACACGCCCGCTACTCGACCACCGGTGCCTCCGTGTGGGAGAACGCCCAGCCGACGTTCCGCGCCACCGCGCACGGTTCCATCGCGCTCGGCCACAACGGCAACCTGGTCAACACCGCCCAGCTCGCCGAGATGGTCGCCGACCTGCCCAAGCAGGAGGGCGGCCGGACCCCGCGCGTCGCGGCGACCAACGACACCGACCTGCTCACCGCGCTGCTCGCGGCCCAGACGGACGACGACGGCAAGCCGCTGACCATCGAGGAGGCCGCCCACCGCGTCCTCCCGCAGGTCCGGGGTGCCTTCTCCCTGGTCTTCATGGACGAGCACACCCTCTACGCCGCCCGCGACCCGCAGGGCATCCGCCCCCTGGTCCTCGGCCGGCTGGAGCGCGGCTGGGTCGTCGCCTCCGAGTCCGCCGCCCTGGACATCTGCGGCGCCGCCTACGTCCGGGAGATCGAGCCGGGCGAGTTCGTCGCCATCGACGAGAACGGCCTGCGCACCTCCCGATTCGCGGAAGCGAAGCCCAAGGGCTGTGTCTTCGAGTACGTCTACCTGGCCCGCCCCGACACCGACATCGCCGGCCGGAACGTCTACCTCTCCCGGGTGGAGATGGGCCGGAAACTGGCCGCGGAAGCGCCGGTCGAGGCCGACCTGGTCATAGCGACCCCGGAGTCCGGCACCCCCGCCGCCATCGGGTACGCCGAGGCGTCCGGCATCCCGTTCGGCGCCGGCCTGGTCAAGAACGCGTACGTCGGCCGGACCTTCATCCAGCCCTCGCAGACCATCCGCCAGTTGGGCATCCGGCTGAAGCTGAACCCGCTGAAGGAAGTCATCAAGGGCAAGCGGCTGGTCGTCGTCGACGACTCCATCGTCCGCGGCAACACCCAGCGGGCCCTGGTCCGCATGCTCCGCGAGGCCGGCGCCGCCGAGGTCCACATCCGGATCTCCTCGCCGCCCGTGAAGTGGCCCTGCTTCTTCGGCATCGACTTCGCCACCCGCGCCGAGCTGATCGCCAACGGCATGAGCATCGACGAGATCGGCACCTCGCTGGGCGCCGACTCCCTGGCGTACATCTCCATCGACGGCATGATCGAGGCGACCACGATCGCCAAGCCCAACCTGTGCCGGGCCTGCTTCGACGGCGAGTACCCGATGGAGCTGCCCGACCCCGAGCTGCTCGGCAAGCAGCTCCTGGAGACCGAGCTGGCCGCCGGGCCCGCCGCCACGGCCGCCGCCGACGCCATCCGTCGCCCGTAGCCGACCGTCCGCCACACCTGCCGTACGACACGAAGGTTCTCATCGTCATGCCTGACACAACCGGTGCCAGCTACGCAGCTTCGGGCGTCGACATCGAAGCGGGCGACCGCGCCGTCGAACTCATGAAGGAGTGGGTGCGCAAGACCCAGCGCCCCGAGGTCCTCGGCGGCCTCGGCGGCTTCGCCGGCCTCTTCGACGCCTCCGCCCTGAAGAAGTACGAGCGGCCCCTGCTCGCCTCCGCCACCGACGGCGTCGGCACCAAGGTCGACGTGGCCCGGCGGATGGGCGTCTACGACACCATCGGCCACGACCTGGTCGCCATGGTCATGGACGACATCGTGGTCAGCGGCGCCGAGCCGCTGTTCATGACCGACTACATCTGCGTCGGCAAGGTGCACCCCGAGCGGGTCGCCGCGATCGTCAAGGGCATCGCCGAGGGCTGCGTGCTGGCCGGCTGCGCCCTGGTCGGCGGCGAGACCGCCGAGCACCCCGGCCTGCTGGGCCCGGACGACTTCGACGTCGCCGGCGCCGGCACGGGCGTCGTGGAGGCCGACCGCCTGCTGGGCGCCGATCGTATCCGTACGGGTGACACGGTCATCGCCATGGCGGCCTCCGGCCTTCACTCGAACGGGTACTCACTCGTCCGGCACGTCCTGCTGGACCAGGCGGGCCTGGCCCTGGACGCGCACCTGGACGACCTCGGCCGCACCCTCGGCGAGGAACTCCTGGAGCCGACCAAGATCTACTCGCTGGACTGCCTGGCCCTCACCCGCACCACCGATGTGCACGCCTTCAGCCACGTCACCGGCGGCGGCCTCGCCGCCAACCTGGCCCGGGTGATCCCCGACACCCTGCACGCGGTCGTGGACCGCTCCACCTGGACCCCGGACCCGATCTTCGACCTGGTCGGCCGGACGGGCAGGGTCGAGCGCCTGGAGCTGGAGAAGACCCTGAACATGGGCGTCGGCATGATCGCCGTCGTCCCGCAGGACTCCACCGACGTGGCGCTGGCGACGCTGGCCGACCGCGGCGTGGACGCCTGGGTGGCCGGCGAGATCACCGAGCGCGGCGACCGGCCGACGGGGGCCGCCCTGACCGGCGACTACGCCGCCTGAGCGAGGCACCACCGGTGTGGGTAGCACAGAAGCCGGTCGGTGACATCAGTCACCGACCGGTCTCGTGTTCAGTACAAGGTCAAGCGCCGCGACGATGCTGCGAGGATTGGCCGTCCTCATCCTCCTCGTCGTCGTCCTCATAGAGGTCGGCGTACCGGGAGTACAGGTCGTCGTCGTCATGCTCATCGTCCTCGAACCGCCCGCCGCTAGGCGGTGGCGGATTCGACGTCGATGCGCCCAGCTCCTCGGCCAGGCGGGAGAGATCAGTCCCACCGCTGTTGTACTTCAGCTGGCGGGCGACCTTCGTCTGCTTGGCCTTGGCCCGGCCGCGCCCCATGGCTCGACCCCCTCAACGACGGGGCTCGACGGCCCCAGAGTCTTGACACGCGTTCATGATCCGGAACGAGCTCTCCGTGGAGAGACCGGTCCGTAGGGCTTCCACGGTACCTGAGCCCACGCCCATACGGTACGTCGCCCGCAGGACGTGGCCGCGCCCAGGACCTTCGAGGCGCCCCGTCCTCGCTGGTCAACCGCGATTTTAACCACTTATCGGCGGCCGACCCGCCCGAAGAAGTGAGAGTTCTCTCCAACTCCCCCTCGGCAGGTACCGCCGGAGCGGGACGGGGCCCCGCCGATCAGCCCCGTCCGCGCGCCCGCGCCATCCGCTGCTCGGCGATCCGGTCGGCCGCGGCGGCCGGCGGAATACCGTCCTCCTTCGCACGTGCGAATATGGCCAGCGTGGTGTCGTAGATCTTCGCGGCCTGCGCCTTGCACCGGTCGAAGTCGAAGCCGCGCAGCTCGTCGGCGACCTGGATCACGCCGCCCGCGTTCACCACGTAGTCCGGCGCGTAGAGGATGCCGCGGTCGGCGAGGTCCTTCTCCACGCCGGGGTGGGCGAGCTGGTTGTTGGCCGCGCCGCACACCACCTTGGCGGTCAGCACCGGCACGGACAGGTCGTTCAGCGCCCCGCCCAGCGCGCACGGCGCGTAGATGTCCAGCCCCTCGGTGCGCACCAGCGCGTCGGTGTCCGCGACCGCCAGGACCGACGGGTGGCGCTCGGTCACCGCGCGCACCGCGTCCGGGCGCACGTCGGTGACGACGACCCGGGCGCCCTCCGCGAGGAGGTGCTCCACCAGGTGCCGGCCGACCTTGCCGACGCCCGCGATGCCGACGGTGCGGTCGCGCAGTGAGGGGTCGCCCCACAGGTGCTGGGCGCTGGCGCGCATCCCCTGGTAGACGCCGAAGGCGGTGAGGACGGAGGAGTCGCCGGCGCCGCCGTGCTCGGGGGAGCGTCCGGTCGTCCAGCGGCACTCGCGGGCCACGACGTCCATGTCGGCGACGTACGTACCGACGTCGCAGGCGGTGACGTACCGGCCGCCGAGCGAGGCCACGCACCGGCCGTAGGCGAGCAGCAGGTCCTCGGTCTTGTCCCGCTCGGGGTCGCCGATGATCACGGCCTTGCCGCCGCCGTGGTCGAGCCCGGCCATGGCGTTCTTGTACGACATCCCGCGGGCGAGGTTCAGCGCGTCGGCGACGGCGTCCGCCTCGGTCGCGTAGGGGTAGAACCGCGTGCCGCCGAGGGCGGGGCCCAGGGCGGTGGAGTGGACGGCGATGACGGCCTTCAGGCCGCTGGCCCGGTCCTGGCAGAGCACGACTTGCTCATGACCGCCCTGGTCCGAGTGGAACAGGGTGTGCAGTACATCAGCAGGTGCGCCGGTTACGTCGGTCACGGTGGTGACTCCTGAGTAAGTTGCGGCGGTCGGAGACTGGTCCCCGTGCGGGTGGCGGGGGCTGTGGCACGAGATTAGAGCCTGGTGCCGTCCGCCCGCCGCACAGTGCTCAGGATCACCTCCCCACGGAGTAGGGCCGTGCGACGATTTGCTGAGGTTCCCGCACGTTCGTGACCGGGTGCGGCAGGTTTTCACCGCGGTCCGCGGGGGAGGGAGCAGGCGTGCCCAAGGTGTCCTCGGTGGTGGTCCCGTACGCGGCGTACTTGCGTGTGTACGAGCCGCTGGCCGCCTTCCCGCAGCCCGAGCGCGATCACTGGGCGCGGTACGCGCGCCGCACCGATCTGCCCTCCTGCCAGGACGAGCTGCGCCGCTCGCTGGCCGATCTGCTGCCCACCCCGCCGGTCCCGGTGCCGGTGCACGAGAGCGCCGACGCCTTCGTGCTGGAGACCGGCGGCGTGGTCTGCGTCTGCCCGTGGCGGACCAGGCTGCGGAGCTGGCAGGCGCTGGAGGAACTGGCCGGCGACTTCGCCGAGCCGGTCCTCGACGCCCTGCTGCCCCCGGTGGTGCGCCGGCAGGCGGCCCAGGACTACGAGCGCTGGGTGGAGCGCAACCCGGACGCCCGCCCGTGGATTCGCACCGCCACCTGGCAGGTGCCGATCAACTGGTTCGTGCTCGTCTCCGACGAGGAGCGCGAGTACGACAAGGGCGGCGGCGATCCGGGGGCGCCGGCGCCGGTGCTGCGCTACCGCACCCCGATGGTGCAGGCCCGGCGGCGGGTGGCCCGGGGGCTGCGGGCCCTGCGCGAGGCGATGGACGAAGGGCCGCTGATCGACGGCCTGGTGGACGTGGGGCGCTGGCTGGAGGAGTTCCATCCCCGTTCCGTGGTGGAGCTGGACTACGGCGGGCTGGTGCACGCCCTGCCGGCCGGGGCGCTGGAGGACGACCACTCCGCGGCGGACGTGGCGGAGGGGATCGAGGCGCTGCGGCACGGCGACGGGGTGGCGGCCGGGGCGGCGTACGGGCGGCTCGTGGAGCGGTGGCGGTCGGTCCGGGACCGGCGGTCGGCGAACTGACGTTTGACGTGACGCCCGTTTTGGGGTTTCGTCACTCGCTCCGGGAGAACCTCGGGACACCTGACGGCCCGTCACGGCGGACCGGCGGGACGTAGGTCCCGATCCGGGCGTATGACTCAAGCGTGATGGACCGCACGTACCCCACTCTTGCGTCCCTTGCCCCTCCTCATGCCAAAATAGGACAAGGAGTCCGGGGAGTACTCCATCCGTCCTGCTTTGGGGGGTCTGGTAACTCCTGAACGCCACTGTGACTGATCGTCACAGTGGCGTGACTGTCCGCTATGGCATGGTCCATCGGCTTCCGTCGGTGATGAACACCTGGGAGGGCAATTCCATCGGTTTGGCCGACGCGGCTGGACAGATGGTGTAGTTGTAGTGCCGAGGACAAGCCGTTCGTCCTATAACCGACTCGACCCGCGTCCACCATTTCGGGCAACGCGGGTCAAGGTGCAGAATTTAGAGGAAAGAACCGAGAAGGTTCGGTTCTCCCGAGGAGGCCGCTCATGACCGCTCGCACCCCTGATGCCGAGCCGCTGCTGACCCCGGCTGAGGTCGCCACCATGTTCCGCGTCGACCCGAAGACGGTCACGCGCTGGGCGAAGGCCGGCAAGCTCACGTCGATCCGCACGCTCGGCGGGCACCGCCGCTACCGCGAAGCCGAGGTCCGCGCTCTGCTCGCGGGCATCCCGCAGCAGCGCAGCGAGGCCTGAACAACCGCATAACGGACAGATCGGCTGGCCCCCAACCCGCCGGGACGTCCCGCACCACAGCTCCAAGCGACGCGGGGATCTGCCCCAACAGGCCCCACGCCCACGCCGTATCAGAACTTCATAGGCAGTTGACAGGGTGCGTCGTCGATCGCGCTGGACTCCGCCGGGTCCGGCGCGATCTTTTTTGTGCCTGGTGACGGGGCCTGCGCGGTGCTCTGTGCGCGGCCTTGTCGGAGTCTGGGGGCCGCTGTCGGAACCGCTGTGGGGGACCTCTGCCGACAGTACAATTGCACATATTAAATTGACCAGTTGTATGTGGGGCGTAAGTGCCCCTCTTTCAAAAACTCGTGCGGTGACACCCGTCACATACCGTATGGGTTGTTGGTTCCGGCCTCGGTGCGCTATTGGGGCATTCGTTTCCATCGGCCCATGGCCGCAGGGGTGTTGAGCCGGCGCGGGTCGTCACGCGCCGACCGGGCTCTCGCCGCGCACGGCCGCCTGGCGGCCTTCCGGGGGCCGCGGGGCGGAATCCCTCGCCGGCCGCGCCGGACGGTGGCAGACGGGACGGTGGCGCGTGCCACGGCGGCAGGGCGGGGCGGTTGTCGGGTGGGCGCGGAGCGGCGCCCGCGTCTCGTGCCGCTCCGATGCCGCCATACGCCACCTCCGGGGAGCCACACGGGGATACGGGCCCTCCCCTCCGGAGTACCCAGCGGGTGTGACGGCGTCAAGGGCGCCAGGGGGCGCACGGAGGGGCACGCGAGAAGGCCCGAGTCGAATGACTCGGGCCTTCTCGTTCTGCGGTCCTGACGGGATTTGAACCCGCGGCCTCCACCTTGACAGGGTGGCGAGCACTCCAAACTGCTCCACAGGACCAGGTGCTGCGGCGCTTCCGTACTGCGTTGCGCTGCGAGAAGGACTCTACAGGAGGGTGAGCCACTGGTCGAACTCACCCTCCGTGCGCGGCTCCTCACGGCGCCAGCGCGTCGATGGCCTTCACGATCCGCTTGTCGGAGACGGGGTACGCCGTGCCCAGCGCGTGCGCGAAGTAGCTGACCCGCAGCTCCTCGATCATCCACCGGATGTCCAGGACCGCCCGGGGCACCGGCCGCCCGCGCGGCATCTGCTCCAGCAGCCACGCGTACTCGTCCCGCATCTCGTGGACCTTCTCCATCCGCGTGCTGTCCCGCTGGACGTTGGCCGGCATCTGCTGGAGCCGCCGGTCGACCGCGATCAGATACCGCATCAGGTCCGGCAGCCGCTTCAGTCCCGCCTCGGTCACGAAGCCGGGCCTCACGAGGCCGTCGAGCTGCTGGCGTACGTCCTGGAGGTTGGGCAGCAGCGCCGGGCTGCGCACGGCCTTCAGGCGGCGTTCGGCGGCCTGCCAGGCGGCCAGCACCTGCTGCACCTGGCCCACCGTGCGGACCGTCGTGTCGACGATCTCCGCGCGGACCTTGTCGTACAGCTTGCGGTAGGACTCCTCGTCCCAGGCCGGCCCGCCGAAGTCGGCGATCAGCCGGTCGGCGGCGGCCGTGGCGCAGTCGTCGAACAGCGCCTGGATGGAGCCGTGCGGATTCGCGGACAGGGCGAGCTTCTGCTGGTTGGTCAGCTTCTCGGACGCGAACTTCGCCGGACCGACCGGGATGTTGCGCAGGATCAGCCGCCGGGTGCCCGTCCACATCGCCTGCGCCTGCTCGGCCTCGGTGTCGAAGAGGCGTACCGAGACGGTGTCGCCGTCGTCCACCAGCGCCGGGTACGCCTTGACCGGCTGGCCGGCCCGGCGGGTCTCGAAGACGCGGGTGAGGGCGCCGATCGTCCAGTCGGTGAGCCCGGAGCGCTCCAGGGACTCCCCGCCCTGCCGCTCCGCCGTGGCCGCGGCGGCCTGCGACAGCGCCTTGCGGGCCTTGGGCTTGAGCCGGAGCTTCAGCGCCTCCAGGTCCTTGTCCTCGGCCAGCTTGCGGCGCCGCTCGTCGGTGATCCGGAAGGTGATCTTGAGGTGGTCGGGGACCTTCGACCAGTCGAAGTCCTCCGCCTCGAACGGCACGCCGACCATCCGCTTCAGCTCGCGCGCCATCGTCACCGTCAGCGGCTCCTGGAGGGGCACGGCCCGCTCCAGGAACGCCTTGGCGTAGTTCGGCGCCGGCACGTAGTGGCGGCGGATCGGCTTGGGCAGGGACCGGATCAGCTCGGTGACGACCTCCTCGCGCAGGCCCGGGATCTGCCAGTCGAAGCCCTCGTCGGTGACCTGGTTGAGGACCTGGAGCGGGATGTGCACGGTGACGCCGTCCGCGTCCGCGCCCGGTTCGAACTGGTAGGTGACCCGGAACTTGAGCGGTCCCTGCCGCCAGGAGTCCGGGTAGTCGTCCTTGGTGACCGCGCCCGCCTTCTCGTTGATGAGCATCTCGCGCTCGAAGTCGAGGAAGTCGGGCTGCTCGTGGCGCTTGTGCTTCCACCAGGAGTCGAAGTGCGCGCCGGAGACGACGTGTTCGGGGAGCCGCTGGTCGTAGAAGTCGAAGAGGGTCTCGTCGTCGACGAGGATGTCCCGGCGCCGGGCGCGGTGCTCCAGCTCCTCGACCTCGGTGAGCAGCCTGCGGTTGTCGGCGAAGAACTTGTGGTGGGTGCGCCAGTCGCCCTCCACCAGCGCGTTGCGGATGAACAGCTCGCGGCTGACCTCGGGGTCGATCCGGCCGTAGTTCACCTTGCGCTGGGCGACGATCGGCACGCCGTACAGCGTGACCTTCTCGTACGCCATCACGGCCGCCTGGTCCTTCTCCCAGTGCGGTTCGCTGTAGGTGCGCTTGAGGAGGTGGCCGGCGAGCGGCTCGACCCACTCCGGTTCGATCCTGGCGTTGACCCGGGCCCACAGCCGCGAGGTCTCCACCAGCTCGGCGGACATCACGAACCGCGGCGGCTTCTTGAACAGGGCCGAGCCGGGGAAGATCGCGAACTTGGCGTTGCGGGCGCCCAGGTACTCGTTCTTCGCGCCGTCCTTGACGTCCTTCATGCCGACGTGGGACAGCAGTCCGGCCAGCAGCGACTGGTGGACCCGGTCGCCGGGGGCGTCGTCCTCGTTGAGGTGGATGCCCATCTGCTTGGCGACCGTGCGCAACTGCGTGTAGATGTCCTGCCATTCGCGGATGCGCAGGAAGTTGAGGTACTCCTGCTTGCACATCCGGCGGAAGGCGGACGAGCCGCGCTCCTTCTGCTGCTCGCGCAGATAGCGCCAGAGGTTGAGGAAGGCCAGGAAGTCGCTGGTCTCGTCCCTGAAACGGGCGTGCTGCTGGTCGGCCTGGGTCTGCTTGTCGGCCGGGCGTTCGCGCGGGTCCTGGATGGACAGGGCGGCGGCTATGACCATGACCTCGCGGGCGCAGCCGTTCTTGGCGGCCTCCAGCACCATGCGGGCCAGCCGCGGGTCGACGGGCAACTGGGCGAGCTTGCGCCCGGTCTCGGTCAGCCGCTTGCGGGGGTCCTTCTGGGCCGGGTCGAGCGCGCCCAGTTCCTGGAGGAGCTGCACGCCGTCGCGGATGTTGCGGTGGTCCGGCGGGTCGATGAAGGGGAACTTCTCGATGTCGCCGAGGCCGGCCGCGGTCATCTGCAGGATGACGGAGGCCAGGTTGGTCCGCAGGATCTCGGCGTCGGTGAACTCCGGGCGGGACGCGAAGTCGTCCTCGGAGTACAGCCGGATGCAGATGCCGTCGGAGGTACGGCCGCAGCGGCCCTTGCGCTGGTTGGCGCTGGCCTGCGAGATCGGCTCGATGGGCAGCCGCTGGACCTTGGTGCGGTGGCTGTAGCGGGAGATCCGGGCGAAGCCGGGGTCGATGACGTACTTGATGCCGGGGACGGTCAGCGAGGTCTCGGCCACGTTGGTCGCCAGAACGATCCTGCGGCCGGTGTGCGGCTGGAAGACGCGGTGCTGCTCGGCGTGCGAGAGCCGCGCGTACAGCGGCAGTACCTCCGTGCTGTGCCAGTCAGCGCCTCCGGCGCGGGGGTACCTCTTCTTCTCCAGCGCGTCGGCGGTGTCCCGGATCTCGCGTTCCCCGGAGAGGAAGACGAGGATGTCGCCCTTGCCCTCGGCCATCAGCTCCTCGACGGCGTCGGTGATCGCCGTGATCTGGTCCCGGTCGGCGTCCTCGCCGTCCTCCTCCAGGAGTGGCCGGTAGCGCACCTCGACGGGGTACGTCCGGCCGCTGACCTCGACGATCGGGGCGTCGCCGAAGTGCCGGGAGAAGCGCTCGGGGTCGATGGTCGCCGAGGTGATGACGACCTTGAGGTCGGGCCGC
The DNA here is from genome assembly GCF_042899225.1 of Streptomyces sp. NPDC000134. Classification (NCBI taxonomy): domain Bacteria; kingdom Bacillati; phylum Actinomycetota; class Actinomycetes; order Kitasatosporales; family Streptomycetaceae; genus Streptomyces; species Streptomyces sp. NPDC000134. The sequence goes on along the minus strand of NZ_JBIAZN010000021.1, from coordinate 39,511 downwards.
TTGGGCAGCAACTGGGCGAGGTAGCCCAGCAGGAAGTCGATGTTGAGGGACCGCTCGTGGGCCTCGTCGATGATGATCGTGTCGTAGGCGCGCAGCTCGCGGTCGGTCTGGATCTCGGCGAGCAGAATGCCGTCCGTCATCAGCTTCACGAAGGTGGCGTCCGGGTTCACCTGGTCGGTGAACCGCACCTTCCAGCCGACGGCCTCGCCGAGCGGGCTGTCCAACTCGTCCGCGACCCGCTCGGCGACGGTGCGGGCGGCGATCCGCCGGGGCTGGGTGTGCCCGATCATGCCCCGGACCCCGCGGCCCAGGTCGAGGCAGATCTTGGGGATCTGCGTGGTCTTCCCGGACCCGGTCTCGCCGGCCACGATGACGACCTGGTGGTCGCGGATGGCGTCCGCGATCTCGTCCCGCTTCTGGCTGACGGGGAGTTGCTCGGGGTAGGTGACGGCGGGGACCCGGGCGCGGCGTTCGGCGGTGCGCTGGGCGGCCCGGTCGACCTCCGCCTCGATCTCGGCGAGGACGGCGGCGCGGGCCTCCGGCTTGCGGATCTTCCGGGCGCCCTCCAGCCTGCGCCCGAGCCGGTGCGCGTCACGCAGCGACAACTCGGTCAGACGGGGGGCGAGGGCGCCGAGGGTGGGGGCGGGATGCGTAGACATACGGGTTCCAGGATCTCATCCCGGTGAAAAACGTGGCTAACGCTTTTGCTCACACCCGCCGGCGTACGCCCTGACATGCAAGAACCCCCGCCGAGATCCTCGACGGGGGTTGTTGTGGCTGGGGCCGGGGTCGAACCGGCGACCTTTCGATTTTCAGTCGAACGCTCGTACCAACTGAGCTACCCAGCCGCGAGGTTTCACGTGAAACCTCAGCGGTCCTGACGGGATTTGAACCCGCGGCCTCCACCTTGACAGGGTGGCGAGCACTCCAAACTGCTCCACAGGACCAAGCGTGTGTACGACAGTGTCGCACACCGTACTGCGTGCCCCCAACGGGATTCGAACCCGTGCTACCGCCTTGAAAGGGCGGCGTCCTAGGCCGCTAGACGATGAGGGCTATCGGCCCGCCTGGGCGCTTCTCAGCGCGTCGGGGACGTGAGAAGCATATGGGATGGCGGGAGGGATCGCCAAAACGGTTTACGGAGTCCTTGTCGCGGGCCGGGTGGAGGGGCTCGGCGAGGTGCCGCCCGGGGACGGATCGGCGCCGGGCTGGTTCTCCTCCGGCAGATGCCGGCTGACCTCCGCCGTCGTCAGGCCGAGCCCGCCCAGCTCGATCTCGTCCCAGGCCTGGAGGTGCCGGGTGCCGCGGTCGAAGTAGAGGATCGACGCCTGGATCGGGTCGGGGTACTCGCCCTCGACCGCGCGCAGCCCGCTGCCGCCGGTGGAGCCCTCGACGCGCAGCCGGGTGCCGTACTTCATGACCTCCGTGTCCTCGTGGTGGACATGGCCGGCCAGCACCAGCGGCACCTCGCCGTCCACCTCCCGGGCGGCCGAGGGCTCATGGGCGACGGCGACGTCCACCGGGGTGCCGGCCGCGCGCTGGTCGCTCAGGGCGGAGGCCAGCCGGGCGCCGGCCAGTTCCTGGGACGCCTCGGCTCCGGGCCGCTGATCGCGGTCGGGGGTGAACTGGGGGTCGCCGATGCCCGCGAAGCGCAGGCCGGCCACCGTCCGGGCGGCGCCGTCGTCGAGGACGTGCACGTTCTTCAGGCGCTTCAGATAGCGCTGGGTCTCCATCGAGTCGTGGTTGCCGCGGACCCAGACGTACGGGGCGCCGAGGTCCTCGATCGGGTCCAGGAAGGCGTTCTCGGCGGCCGAGCCGTGGTCCATCGTGTCGCCGGAGTCGACGATCACGCTCACCTCGTACTGCTCCACCAGCGAGGCGATGATCTTCCAGCTCGCCGGGTTGAGGTGGATGTCCGACACGTGCAGCACCCGGATCGTGGACGGGTCCGGCCGGTAGGCGGGGAGCGTGGAGGTGACGTCGTACAGCTTGGTCACGTTCGTCACCAGGCGGGCAAGTTCCTTCTGGTAGACGTCGAACTCGGTGACGATGCTGCGGGCGTCGCCGACCAGGGAGGGCGCGGAGGAGAGCAGCCCGGAGAACTTGGGCTCCAGCACGGAGTCGGGCTTCCAGGTCGCGTACGCGGTGCCGCCCGAGGCGAGCAGCAGGGCCAGGGCGAGGCCGCCGGCGCCGAGGGCGCGGCGCGGCCGGCGGTAGACCGCGAGGCCGAGCGCGGTGGCGCCGACGACGACGGCGACGCCGGAGCGCACCGCCAGGTCCAGGGCGCCGCGGGCGACGTCGCCGGCCACCTCGTCCTGGAGGCCGGAGAGGCGCTCGGGGTGGTCGACCAGGGCCTGGGCGCGCTCGGGGTCGAGCTGGTCGACGTTGACGTCCAGCCGGACCGGCGCGACATGGCTGTCGAGGCGCAGGGCGCCCAGCGGCGAGATGTTGATCTTCGTGCCGCCGGTGACGGAGGGCCGCAGGGTCATCGTGGTGTCCATCGGGCCGACCGGCACCCGGACGTCGCCCACCACCAGCAGGCCCAGCCAGGCCCCGGACAGCACGACGGCGGTCAGACCCAGGGCGCGGGCCCAGGGGCTCGGCCGGGCGGCCGGTTCGACCGCCGCGGCGGTCCGGCGGGCCCGGCGGCGCCGGACGAGGCAGTGCGTGGTCTTCCGGGTGCGGTCGAGGACGTGCAGGACAGCGGTGGTGACGCGGGCCATTGGGCCCGTATGCCCAAGCCCGCCGGTGGATATGCGGGGGTCCCACGGCTCTCGCGGGGGTGTGCCGTACCCGACAATGGGCCTGTGCTGGAGATGACGCGCGAGGAGTTCGAGGAACTGGTCGCCGAGGCGCTGGACCGCATCCCGCCGGAGCTGACGCGGCTGATGGACAACGTCGCGGTGTTCGTGGAGGACGAGCCGCCGGCCGACGATCCCGAGCTGCTCGGGCTCTACGAGGGGACGCCGCTGACCGAGCGCGGGGAGTGGTACGCGGGGGTGCTGCCGGACCGGATCACCGTCTACCGGGGGCCGACCCTGCGCATGTGCGCCACGCGCGAGGACGCCGTCGCGGAGACCGAGGTGACCGTGGTCCACGAGATCGCCCACCACTTCGGCATCGACGACGCGCGGCTGCACGCCCTCGGGTACGGATGACCGGGCGCGTGTCCTCCCGGCGGCGGCGGGAGTTGGGTACGACGACTCCCTGACGCCCCGGAGGTGGCTGCCCGTGCGCCCCTTGTACGTACCCGTCCGTCTGGCCGCCGCGGCCATGGCGGTGGCCGCCGCCTCCGGTTGCATGAGCGTCGGCGACGACGGTCCGGGCGGGGGCGGACGACCCTCGCACTCCGCGGCGGAGTCCGGCGCCGGGGCACCCGACGGCGGCACGGCGACGGTGGGCGGCGGCACCGGGGTCGGGGCGGCGGCCTCCGACGGCCGGCCCGGTCGTGGCAAGGGGAAGAAGGGCGGCGGCAAGGGCCGGGACGAGCGGCGCGAGAAGGCGGACGGGGACGGCACGGGCCCCTCGGACTCCCCGTCCAGGACCGGGCAGGCGACCAGCGGCAAGGGCGGGGACCCGGCCGGGCCGACGCCGCCGCGGACCGCCGCCCCCGAGCCGAGCCGTACGGTCGTGCCCGAGCCGACGCCGACCAGGGAGCCGCCCCCCTCGCCGACGCCGGAACCGACCGTGGCCGAGCCGTCCTCCTCGGCGCACGAGCCGCCGGGGCCGCAACTGGAGCAGCGGGAACCGGCGCCGAGGGCGGGCGCACCGGTCTGATCCGGTGATCCGGTGAGTCGGTCCGGTGATCCGGTGAGTCGGGGGCGTCCGGGGGCCTCCCGGGCCTGGTCCGGGGGTCTCCCGGGCTAGGTCCGGGGGTCTCCGTGGCGTTGGTCCGGCGGTGTTCCGGGTGCCTGGTCCGGGGGTCTTCGGGGCGTTGGTCCGGCGGCCTCCCGGGGGCCTGATCCGGCGGTCTCCGGGACCGTGTTCCGGCGGTCTCCGGGACCCGGTTTGCGTTCCGGGGGCAGAGGTGCGTATGCTGGCAGATCGTTTGACCCCATTTGCCCGGCGCCAACGCAGAGCGCGCCGTGTGGCGCGTACTCTCTCCCTTGCCGTGGTGGACCGCATAGAGGCGGTCGTATTGCGAATCGCGAATCACGGAGTTGACGGGCGCGTGCCGACGAGAGACTCCGGAAGGTTTCGCATTCGTATGTCCATCATCAGTACTGATCACGTCGTCGTGCCCGAGAACGCCGAGGGCACCGCTGACGCCGTCGAGGCTCCCGAGGCCCCCGAGACGTCCTTCACGGACCTCGGTCTGCCCGAGGGCGTCGTGCGCAAGCTCGCGCAGAACGGCGTGACCAGCCCCTTCCCGATCCAGGCCGCGACCATCCCGGACGCCCTGGCCGGCAAGGACATCCTCGGCCGCGGCCGCACCGGCTCCGGCAAGACCCTCTCCTTCGGTCTGCCGACCCTGGCCACGCTGGCCGGCGGCCGCACCGAGAAGCACAAGCCGCGGGCCGTCATCCTGACCCCCACCCGTGAGCTGGCCATGCAGGTCGCCGACGCGCTCCAGCCGTACGGCGACGTCCTCGGCCTGAAGATGAAGGTCGTCTGCGGCGGCACCTCCATGGGCAACCAGATCTACGCCCTGGAGAAGGGCGTCGACGTGCTGGTCGCCACCCCGGGCCGGCTGCGCGACATCATCAACCGCGGCGCCTGCTCCCTGGAGAACGTCGAGATCACCGTCCTCGACGAGGCCGACCAGATGTCCGACCTGGGCTTCCTGCCCGAGGTCACCGAGCTGCTCGACCAGGTCCCGGCGGGCGGTCAGCGGATGCTCTTCTCCGCCACCATGGAGAACGAGATCAAGACCCTCGTCGACCGGTACCTGAAGAACCCGGCCACCCACGAGGTCGACGCGGCGCAGGGCGCGGTGACGACCATGTCGCACCACATCCTGATCGTGAAGCCCAAGGACAAGGCGCCGGTCACCGCGGCCATCGCCTCCCGCAAGGGCCGCACCATCATCTTCGTCCGCACCCAGCTCGGCGCCGACCGCGTCGCCGACCAGCTCCGCGAGGCCGGGGTCAAGGCCGAGGCGCTGCACGGCGGCATGACCCAGGGCGCCCGCACCCGGACGCTGGCCGACTTCAAGGACGGCTACGTCAACTGCCTGGTCGCCACCGACGTCGCCGCCCGCGGCATCCACGTCGACGGCATCGACCTGGTCCTCAACGTGGACCCGGCCGGCGACCACAAGGACTACCTGCACCGGGCCGGCCGTACCGCCCGCGCGGGCCGCACCGGCACCGTCGTCTCCCTCTCCCTGCCGCACCAGCGGCGCCAGATCTTCCGGCTGATGGAGGACGCGGGCGTCGACGCCGGCCGGCACATCATCCAGGGCGGCGCGGCCTTCGACCCGGAGGTCGCCGAGATCACCGGCGCCCGGTCCATGACCGAGGTGCAGGCCGAGTCGGCGGGCAACGCCGCCCAGCAGGCCGAGCGCGAGGTCGCCCAGCTCACCAAGGAGCTGGAGCGCGCCCAGCGGCGTGCGGGCGAGCTGCGCGAAGAGGCGGACCGGCTGGTCGCCAGGGCCGCCCGCGAGCGGGGCGAGGACCCGATCGTGGCGCTCGCCGAGGCCACCGTCGCCGCGTCCGAGGCCGTCGAGGTGTCGGTGCCGGAGCAGCCGGTGGCGCGGGACGTCGAGCGGGTGGAGCGCCCCGAGCGCCCCGAGCGGACCGAGCGTCCGGAGGGTGGCTCCGCGCCGTACGAGCGGCGTGAGCGCCGGGACGACCGGGGCGGCTTCCGCCGCGACGACCGGGGTGACCGGGGTGACCGTGGCGGGCGTTCGTTCGAGCGCCGGGACGACCGGGGCGGCTTCAACCGCGACCGGGACCGTGGCTTCGAGCGCCGGGACGACCGTGGCGGCGACCGGGGCGGCTTCCGCCGCAACGACCGTGACGACCGGGGCGGGCGCCCCGAGCAGCGGCGCGACGACCGGGGCGGCTTCCGCCGCAACGACCGTGACGACCGCGGTGGTTTCCGCCGCGACGACCGGGGTGACCGCGGTGACCGTGGCGGCCGTCCGTTCGAGCGCCGGGACGACCGGGGCGGCTTCCGCCGCGACGACCGGACCGACCGCACCGACCGTGGCGGTGAGCGCGGCGGCGACCGCGGTGGCCGTCCGTTCGAGCGCCGGGACGACCGCGGTGGCTTCCGCCGCGACGACCGCACCGGTCACCGGGGCAGCGACCGTCCGTTCAACCGCGACCGCCAGGGCGACCGTCCCGGCTTCCGCTCGGGCGGCGGCGACCGTCCGTACGGCCGCCGTGACGACCACCGCGGTACGTCGTCCTTCGGCCGCCGCGAGGACAAGCCGCGCTGGAAGCGCAACGGCTGACCTCTAGCCGGCAGCCAGTAGCGAGCGCCGTGGCCCCCACCGAACCGGGTGGGGGCCACGGCGTTTCCGTGTGACGTGTGTCATGTCCCAGTGGTGGGCATCGCTGGGGACATGACAGAAGACGCCCGAGCGAGCGCGCCGACGACGGACGAGGAACGCCTGGCCCAGCTCGGCTACACCCAGGTCCTGGCCCGCCGTATGTCGGCGTTCTCCAACTACGCGGTCTCCTTCACGATCATCTCGGTCCTGTCCGGCTGCATGACCCTCTATCTGTTCGGGATGAACACCGGCGGCCCCGCCGTGATCACCTGGGGCTGGGTCGCCGTCGGCCTGATGACGCTGGTCGTCGGCCTCGCGATGGCTGAGATCTGCTCGGCGTACCCGACCTCGGCGGGCCTGTACTTCTGGGCCCACCGCCTCGCGCCCCCGCGTACGGCGGCGGCCTGGGCGTGGTTCACGGGGTGGTTCAACGTGCTCGGGCAGGTCGCCGTGACCGCCGGCATCGACTTCGGCGCGGCGTCCTTCCTCGGCGCCTACCTGAACCTCCAGTTCGGCTTCGGGATCACGCCCGGCCGCACGATCCTGCTCTTCGCCGCCATCCTGCTGCTGCACGGTCTGCTCAACACCTTCGGCGTGCGCATCGTGGGCCTGCTGAACAGCGTCAGCGTGTGGTGGCACGTGGCCGGCGTCCTGGTCATCGTCGGCGCGCTGACCTTCGCGCCCGACCGCCACCGGCCGGCGTCGTTCGTCTTCGGCGAGTTCGTCAACAACACGGGCTGGTCCAGCGGCCCGTACGTCGTCCTGCTCGGCCTGCTCATGGCCCAGTACACCTTCACCGGCTACGACGCCTCCGCCCATATGACGGAGGAGACCCGGGACGCCGCGACGGCCGGTCCGAAGGGCATCGTCCGCTCCATCTGGACCTCCTGGATCGCCGGCTTCGTCCTCCTGCTGGGCTTCACCTTCGCCATCCAGTCCTACCGGGGCGCCCTGGACTCCCCGACCGGCGCCCCGCCCGCGCAGATCCTCCTGGACGCCCTGGGAGCGACGGCGGGCAAACTGCTCCTCTTGGTGATCATCGGAGCGCAGCTCTTCTGCGGCCTGGCCTCCGTCACCGCCAACAGCCGCATGATCTACGCCTTCTCCCGCGACGGCGCGCTGCCCTTCTCCCACGTGTGGCACACGGTCGACCCGCGCACCCGCACCCCGGTCGCCGCGGTCTGGCTGGCCGCACTCGCCGCCCTCGCCCTCGGCCTGCCGTACCTCATCAACGTCACGGCGTACGCCGCGGTGACCTCGATCGCCGTCATCGGCCTCTACATCGCGTACGTCGTCCCGACCCTGCTGCGGGTCCGCAAGGGCGCCGCCTTCGAACGCGGCCCGTGGCACCTGGGCCGCTGGTCCCAGCCGATCGGCGTCCTGGCGGTCGCCTGGGTCCTGGTGATCACCGTCCTCTTCATGCTGCCCCAGGTCTCCCCGGTGACCTGGGAAACCTTCAACTACGCCCCGGTCGCCGTCCTGGTCGTTCTCGGCTTCGCGGCGACCTGGTGGCTGGCCTCGGCCCGCCACTGGTTCCTCAACCCCGACCACGAACGCACCCGCGCCCGCACGGCGGCCCACGCGAACGCCCCCGAGCCGGTCGACCCCTGACACCTCGTACCCTCGACATGGCCGTGCCCCCGGATACCCGATCGGAGATGCGGCCACGTGGGGCTATGCTCGGGTTGGCAACATCGCCTGGGCCCTTAGCTCAATTGGCAGAGCAGTGGACTTTTAATCCATTGGTTGTGGGTTCGAGTCCCACAGGGCCTACGGAAGCGCCCCCAGCTCAGAGGTACTTCGAGCTGGGGGCGTGCTCGTTCTCGACCCCCCATGGCCGGCGGCTCGGTCATTGCCCAGACGGGACGCAGGTGATCAGGTAATGGGGAGAGCTTCTGAGCCGTCGCTCTGGAGACGTCATCGGCGTGCCGCGCCTGCGGGGGCTAGTGGGCGTTCTCCCGGTGGCGTGGGCACTGGCACGGCGGCCACGCCGACGCGAAATGGAACGGGTCGAGAGGCGTTTGCGCGGTGACGCGCACCTCGGGTCGCTGCTCGATCACGCGGCCGTCGCGGATGCGGGTGACGCGCATCGTCATCAGCCGCACCGGCTCCGCGGTCACCGGCCGTCCCCGTGGGCGCTGCGCCGGTGCCGGGCGAGGAGAACGCGTTCGTCGGTCGCGCGGGAGTGGTCGCGCTCTCTCACGGCCTGCGCGGCGGACGCTTCGTGGCGCGCGCAGGTGGCGCATTGGGGGGCTGCCGGGGTGGGTGCGGGTGTTTTAGGCTCGCGCACGTCGAATCCATTCAGTCGGCCATGCCCCGGGGCCGTTCACGCGGTCGTCCGGGACGCTGTCCGGTTATGGAATCGCCGTGCTACACAGAGTGACAGGGATGAGGCGTCCCAGTTTTACGACGCTATTCGCTGACTCCCAGGAACTGCGCCAACGGTCCGAGGCCGGGCGGGTGATGGGGGAGTGCCCACAGGTCACGCACGATCGCTACGGCCAAGGTGTGGTGCCGCATCCAGGTCGGCGCCACACGGCGCAGGGATTCCAGGGTCTTGACCGCCCCGGCCGCGTCCCCGATGTCCGTATGAGCACGGGCGACGTCGAGCAGCAGCCACGTCCGCCAGGACGGAGGGGTGTCCTTGCTGAGCCGCATACCCTTGGCGAGCGCCAAGGCGGCGTGCGGGTGGCCGTACTGGACAGCGAGCCGAACGCGCTCGATACGGACCGACGAAGGACTGAACACGCTCACCATGCGGTTGTCGCCCCCGTCCGGAAGCGTCGAGACGCACGCGGCCTCCTTCTCCGCGGTTTCCATCATCGCCGCCGCCCGGTCGTAGTCGCCGCTGCGTGCGGCCGACGTGGCAGCACTCATGGTGAGGGCACCCCAGACCTTCAGCCCGTCGGCCGTGCCGACGTGGCCCGCTGTGACCATGTCGGCGGCGGCACGGAGAGCGACGTGCAAGGCGTCCGCCAGACGTCCCTGCCGCTGGTAGGTCCATGCCATGGAGTTGACGATCATCGGTAGCAGCAGGGGGTCAGAGGACTGCTTCGCGGCGTCTATCGCCCGCTCCAGGCTCGTCAGCGCGAGGTCCGTCTTGCCCATCCGTACCGCGACGTGCCCGGCCAGTTGGAGGGCTTTGCCCAGGGCCCCGAAACCGGCACGACGATCGGGCTCCGCACCCCATGCTGTGGCAGTGCGCGCGTCGGAGATCAAGTCGGGCAGAGCCTTCATCACGGCGTCGAACTCGGCGGCGTGGTACTGCGTCCAGCCGTCGGCGATCTGCTCGCGAAGCTTGTGCAGGGTGAAGTCCGGCCCAGGCGGCTCCGGGGCCGCCTCCCAGAGCACGGGCATGATGGCCCGGCGCACGGCCACGAAGCGTGGCCCGTCGTTCTCGCCGGTCGAGGAGACCGCCGGCGGGTCACCCAGGAGCGTGGTCAGCTCCACGCCCAGTCCGTTGGCCAGGGCGTGCAGCGTAGGAAGCCGCGCTGAATGCTTGCGGCGTTGCTCAAGCTGGCGGATCACGTCGACGGATACGCCGGAACGGGCGGCCAGTTCTTCCTGGGTCAGGCAGGCCAGCCGGCGCAGGCGTCGCAGAGTGCGCCCGAGGTCGTCTTTTGCCACGCTGTCACGGTACGCCGCCGAAGCGGTGGGGGAGCCGGCCCGTCAACGGTACGCGGGCGCCCCGGCCGGTTCCGTCCGGGCGGGGCGCTCTGCCGTTCGCCGGCCGGGTGGGGTGGTCACCGGCGGAGGAACTCCAACAGGTCCGCGTTGAACCGCTCCTTGTCGCCCGGCACCATCGCGATGCCGTGGGAGCCGCCCTCGTACACCTTCAGTTCGGCGTCGCGGATGATCTCCGCGGACTTGCGGCCCGTGGCGTCGATCGGGACCACCTGGTCGTCGTCGCCGTGCACGACGAGGGTGGGGATGTCGAACTTGCGCAGGTCGTCCGTGAAGTCCGTGTAGCCGAACGCGTCCACACAGCGCACGCCGCCCTCGATGGTCTGTGCCATCGCCATGTACCAGAAGGCGTCCTTGTTGCCCTGCGTGACCTTGTCGCCCGCCCGGTCGGCGGAGAAGAACCCCACCGCCGTGTCCTTCCAGAACTGCGAGCGCTCGTGGACGATGCCGGCCTTGATCGAGTCGAAGACCTCGTCCGGGACGCCCTCGGGGTTGCTGTCCGACTTGATCATCACTGGTGGGATGGCGGACAGCAGTACCGCCGAGCGCAGCCGCACGGTGCCGTGCCGGCCGATGTAGCGGGCCAGCTCGCCGCCGCCCATGGAGTGCGCGACCAGGGTGACGTCCCGCAGGTCGAGGTAGGCGAGCAGGTCGTTCAGGTCGTCGGCGAAGGTGTCGAAGTCGTAGCCGTCCCAGACGGGCGTGGAGCGGCCGTGTCCCCGGCGGTCGTGGGCGATGCCGCGGAAACCCGCGTCGGCCACGGCCTTGAGCTGGTCCTGCCAGGCGTCGCCGTTGAGCGGCCAGCCGTGGATGAACACCACCGGGCGGCCCTCGCCCCAGTCCTTGTAGAAGATGTCGACGCCGTCACGGGTCGTGCAGACAGGCATGATCAACCTTTCGCTGGTGGTCCGCCCCGCTCCTGCGAGCAGGATCGCCCACCGGCCCGGGAGCCACCATTCGGAGTGTCACTCTCGGTAGCACCATGACGCCTGGCTTCTCCGGCTGCCGAAGGGCCTGAAACGGGTTTTGCAGCTTGCAGGGTCCTGGCCGACGAGGTCGGGCAGTGTTCCGGTGCCCGACGTGTCAGCGGCGCCGACGTCGGTGTCGCTCTCGTCCGTACCGGTGCCTGTCTCCTCGTGTCTCGGCGGAGGTGATCGGGTCCCGCTCAGCCGGGCCGTCAGGCGTGCTCGGTCGCGGGCGAGGATGTGAGGACGACCTCCAAGTGTCCCGAGCGCCAGGCGCACAGCCCCCACCCGGCGGGAAGCTGGAGGCTGAACAGGGCGAAGATGCCTGTCACGAACGCGCTGTCGATCGGCGCCTCGTCTCCTGCCGCCCACGCGGCGAGGGCCGCGCACACCAGCAGCACGACGGTGTAGAGGACACCGTCGGTCACGATCACGCGCCAGCGCGGAAGCGGCTGGAGGAAGCGGCGGGCGAGGGCCAAGGCCACGGTGGCTGCGGCCGGGAAGGCCAACCCCCAGGGGTCCGTCCTGTATCCGGCACCCGGTGACGATGCTCGACCGGCATCAGCCCTCCGCCGCATAGCAACGCGGTGTCCTGCACCCGTGCCGCACCAGGTTCGGGTGCAGGCCCGGCCGGATCAGTTGGATTCGACGCACCGCTCCGTCTGCTGGATGGGGGCGATGAGGGCCGACAGGTCGATGAGGGCGGCGTCGAGCGTGTCCATGGGGCGGGCGAAGGTGACTTCCGTGGCCGGCGCGCGACCGTAGCTGATGATCACCTTTTTGGTCCGGTCGGACCGAGCGCTGTCGATGACCCAGTCGATGCCGTCCACGGCGAAGCACGGGTCGGTGGTGGGCCCGAGTCCGGGTATGCCGCAGCGCAGGACGATGTCGCGGTCTCCCCAGACGACGACACCGGGCGAGCCGGTGCTGTGACGGGGCTGTCCCGCCAGTTCGCCGGGGGCGCTCCCGGTGATGCGACGGCACTGGGCATCGCCGGCCTCGGCACCGGGCCGGATCTCGTACCCGGGGCCCTTGGTGACGAAGAAGGCGACCGTCGCGGCGGCGACGAGGGCAATGGCTACGAGGGAAAGGGAGACGCGCTTGCTCGGCAGGTTCAACGGTTCGTCTTCCCGGCGGTACGGCAATGGGGACCGACCGACACGTTATGGCATGGAGTGAGGCGGGTCATGCGAGGGGACTGTGCGGTGTCCTTTGAGGCAATGCCCCTTTGGTCACCTCCCCAACAGACCTGATGGACACGGGGTTTCCTGACTAGGTTCGGGGCCGCCCGATCTCTTCGATCTGTCATGGAGGGGGAACCCGATGCGCAATGCAGCCGGCTCGCTCGTGGTGGCCGCGGTCGCCACGGCGTCGATGACCGCTTTCTCCGCGCCGGCCCAGGCGGCGCCCCAGGCGAAGGACCCGTACGCCCACACCCGGCTCGAGCGGGTATGGGCGCCGGGGCGGTGCCTGTCGATGGGCGGCAGCAAGAAGAACAACGCGCGCCTTGTCCTGGCGAAGTGCGCCAAGAGCGACAAGACGCAGCGCTGGACGCTGAAGCGGCTCTTCAGCGACAAATCCTGGTTCGCCATCAAGAACGACAAGTCGGGTAAGTGCCTGGCTGTGGGTGCCAAAAACCGACTGGTGCAGCAGACCTGCAACACCAAGTCGAAGAGTCACCAGTGGGGGCTGGGCGGATCGAAGATCCACAGCCGGGCGAAGGGCAAGGCCGTCGCCTCGAATTCGACGAAGGCGGGTTCGCACCCGTACCTGGAGAAGAGCGGCAGCTCGGACAAGGCGCGCGTCCGTCAGGAGTGGGGCCTGTCCTGACCTCCCAGGTCTCCCGCGTCGAAGCGAAGGGGCGCACTCGAACCGGTGTGGCCCTCCCCGCGTGGGGGACCGGGGTGTGCGGGTGACATGCTCACCGGTCATGAAGACGTTACGGGTCTCAAGTGCCGCCGTCCTTCTGCTCGCTGTGCTGGTGGGCTGCTCGGCGGCACCGCTGCCCGAGGACGAGGACGAGGGCGGGGGCGAGGGCCGTGCGGCCGTGCCGCTGAAGTCGTACGCGCCGGACGAGCGGGTCGCGATGCCGGAGCTGGCCGGGGAGAGCGTGGACGGGGAGCGGGTCAGTCTGCGGGGGCTGCGGGGGAAGGTCGTGGTGGTCAACGCGTGGGCGTCCTGGTGCGGTCCGTGCCGCGCCGAGGCGCCGGGGCTGTCGCGGGTGCACGAGGAGCTGTACGACAAGGGCCTGCGGGTGATGGGGGTGAACGCGGACACCTCCGTCGGCGCGGCGCGCGCCTTCGAAAAGGAAACGCAACTGGCGTACCCGAGCCTGCACGACCCGCGGGGCCGGCAGCTTCTCAAGCTGCCGAAGGGCCTGGTCAATCTCGCCGCGTACCCGTTCACGATCGTGGTCGACCCGCGGGGGCGGATCGCGGCGGCGCGGATCGGGGCGGTCGGGGAGGCGGAGCTGAAACGGGTCGTCGTGCCGTTGCTGCCGTCCTGAGGTGGCGTGCCGTCGGTCTCGTAGCGTGGGTCTGCCCGTCCGTTCGAGCGACCGGAGACTTCGATGCCCCTGCCGTACGTCCTGCTGTCCGCCGCCGTGTCCCTCGACGGGTATCTGGACGACACCGGCCCCGAGCGGCTGCTGCTGTCCAGCCCGGCCGACTTCGAGCGGGTCGACGAGGTGCGGGCGGGGGCGGACGCGATTCTCGTGGGGGCGGGGACGATCCGGGCCGACGATCCGCGGCTGCTGGTGAAGTCGGCCGGGCGGCGGGCCGCGCGGGTGGCCCGGGGGCGGTCGGAGTATCCGCTGAAGGTGGCCGTCAGCGGGTCGGGGGAGCTGGACCCGGGGGCCGCCTTCTGGCACACCGGGGGCGAGAAGGTGCTGCTCACCACCCACGCGGGCGCCGCGCGGGCCCGTGCGCTCGGGGTCGGCGCCGAGGTCGTGGCGCTCGGGGACACGGTCGAGTGGCGGGCGGCGCTGGAGCATCTGCACGGCCGGTGGGGTGTGCGGCGGCTGATGGTGGAGGGGGGCGGGAGCGTGCATACGCAACTGCTGCGGGAAGGGCTCGCCGATGAGCTTCAGCTCGTGCTCGCGCCGCTGCTGGTCGGCCGGCCGGAGGCGCCCCGGCTGTTCGGGCCGGGGACGTATCAGCGGGGGCGGCTGCGGCTGGTGGAGGCGCGGCGGATCGAGGACGTGGTGCTGACGCGGTACCTGCCCACCGCGCCCGGCACCGGCGCGGACGTGTCCGCCGCCGACCGGCACTGGCTCGCCCTCGCCTGCGAGCTGGCGCAACTGTGCCCGCCGTCCGGGACCGCGTTCAGCGTCGGGGCGGTCGTGGTCGCCGCCGACGGGAGCGAGCTGGCGCGCGGGCACTCCCGGGAGGGCGGGGACGCGGTCGTGCACGCCGAGGAGGCCGCCCTCGCCAAGGTCGACCCGGCCGACCCCCGGCTCGCGGCCGCGACCGTGTACTCCAGCCTCGAACCCTGTGCCCGCCGCGCCTCCCGGCCCGCGCCCTGCGCCCGGCTCGTCCTCGACGCGGGGGTCCGCAGGGTCGTCACGGCGTGGCGGGAGCCGGACACCTTCGTGGCCGGCGCCGACGGCAGCGGGCTGCTGCGCGCCGCCGGTGCCGAGGTCCTCGTCCTGCCCGGGTACGAGGAGCGGGCCAAGGCGCCCAACCGCCACCTGCTCGGCTGACGGGGCCGATCGGCCCAACCCCGCCTGCGCGGCGGCCCCGGCCGGGTCACGCTGCCAGTGAGCCGGCCGGAGGACACGCGGAGGTGGCCATGAGGGCAGTGGGCGGACGGGTGGCGGCGCTGGTGGCGGCGGCCCTGGTGGCGGGGACGGTCGCCTCGTGCGGGCAGGAGGCGGGGGACCGGGCCTCGGTACGGGCGCTGCCCGACGACGCCGAGTTCACCCACCCCGGCGTGCTCGTCAGCGCGGCCCAACTGGACACCGTGCGGAAGAACACCACCGCCGGGCGCCAGCCCTGGCTCTCGGCGTACCTGGCCATGCGGGACAGCGCGTACGGGTCGTACCGGTACCGCGCCCGGCCCTTCCGGACCGTCTTCTGTCCCGCGGGGGACGCGGCCGGGCGGGGGTGCGCGCAGGAGCGGGCGGACGCCATCGCCGCCTATACGCAGGCGCTGCTGTTCGGGGTCACCGGCAAGCGGCATCATGCCGAGAAGGCCCGGGAGATCATGGACGCCTGGTCGGCGCGGCTCACCGGGCACACCGGGGAGAACGCCGGGCTCCAGGCCGGGTGGACGGCCTCCTCCTGGGCGCGGGCCGCGGAGCTGATCCGGCACACGCCGGGCGGGGGATGGCCGAAGGAGCGGGTGCGGCGGTTCGAGAAGATGCTGCGCACCGCCCATCTGCCGAGGGTGACCAGGAAGGCCCCCGACTTCAACGGGAACTGGGACCTGATCACCGCCGACGGGGCGATCTCCGCCGCCGTGTTCCTCGACGACCACAAGACGTTCAACCTCGCCCTGAAGCGGTTCCGGGAGCGGGTGCCCGCCTACTTCTACCTGGAGAAGGACGGCAAGCTGCCGCTCACCCCGGCCGGCAGCAGCATCGACACGCCGAAGCGGCTCACCGCGTACTGGTTCAAGCAGGCCACCTACAAGGACGGCGTCACCCAGGAGACCTGCCGGAACTTCGCGCACGTCGGCTACTCGATCGCCGCCACCGCGCACATCGCCGAGACCGCCTGGCACCAGGGCGTCGACCTGTACGGCGGCGGGGTCCAGGAGCGGCTGCGGGCCGCGCTGGAGCTGCACGCCGCCCAGCAGGCGTCCGCGAAGGCCGCGCCCGCGTGGCTGTGCGGCGGGAAGGTCGAGCGGAACCTGGGGCCCGATCTGGAGGTCGCCCTCAACCATCTGGAGAACCGGCGCGGGGTGTCCGTCCCCGCCGCGCACCGGCTCGCCGCCGCCACCCGCCCGGCCGGCACCGACGACCTGTTCGTGTCCTGGGAGACCCTGACCCACGCCGAGAACCCGGGCCACTGAGAACCGATGTGCCGACCACCCCGGACATGACGTACACTGGTGACACAACGACGCGGGGTGGAGCAGCTCGGTAGCTCGCTGGGCTCATAACCCAGAGGTCGCAGGTTCAAATCCTGTCCCCGCTACTGAAGACCGAAGGCCGGGACCCGAAAGGGTCCCGGCCTTCGGTGCGTCCCGGCACCGTGCCCGCGCCCGTCACCCGTCCGGCCCCGCACCGCTCGCCCTCCGCCCCCGCTGCGGAAACCCTGGACGGACGGGACGGGAAGCGGCGCGACGGCATGGGTGGCGGGAGACGAGTGGTGCGGCCTGGTGACGTGGACGAGGGGCCGTACGCGCGGGCCGGCGGCCGGCTGCCCGGCGACCCGGTGCCCGACCCGGGGCTCGGCGACTCCATGGCCCTGCCGTCCAGGAGCCGGCGGTCCTCCTGCGGCCGCGTCCTCGTACGCCTGCTGCCCGTGCTGCTGATCGCCGTCGCCGTCGTGTACGACTGCCTCACCCCGCGCTACTTCACCGCGGGCCCCCTCTACACCGCCGCGCCCCTGGTCGCCGCGCCGCTGTACTCCCGGCGCGGCACCCTGCTCACCGGGATCGCCGTCGTCGTCGCCGTGCTCGCGCTCCAGTTCAGCTACGGCGTCGCCCACTACGCCGACTCCATCACCGAGCTGGTGACCATCGCGACGGTCGCCGGGCTCGCCGTCTTCGTCAACTCCTTCGTCCGCCGCACCGGCGAACGGCTCGCCTCCGCCCGCGAGATCGCCGAGGCCGCCCAGCGCGCGGTGCTGCCCGAGCCCGCCGAACGGATCGGCGGCTTCGAGATCGCCGCCTGCTACGAGGCGGCGCAGGCCGACGCCTTCATCGGCGGCGACCTGTACGCCGTGCAGGACAGCCCGTACGGCATCCGGCTCGTCGTCGGCGACGTGCGCGGCAAGGGCATGGGCGCGGTCGCCGCCGTCGCCGTGGTGATCGGGGCGTTCCGGGAGGCCGCCGAGCAGGAGTCGACGCTGGAGGCGGTCGCCCAGAAGCTGGAACGGGCGCTGGCCCGCGAGGGCACCCGGCGCGAGGGGCTGGACGCCTTCGAGGGCTTCACCACCGCCGTCCTCGCCGAACTCCCGCACGGCGACGGCACCGTCCGGATCGTCAACCGAGGCCACCCGCCGCCCCTGCTGCTGTACGCCGACGGCACCCTGGACGCGCTGGCCGCCCGGGAGGCCGCGCTGCCGCTCGGCATGGGTGAACTCGGCGTCTGGCCCGACCGGGCCGAGGAGGCCGCGTTCCCCGGCGGGGCCACGCTGCTGCTCTACACCGACGGCGTGACCGAGGCCCGGGACGCGCGGGGCGTGTTCTACGACCCCGAGGCACGGCTGGCCGGCCGCGCCTTCCGGCACCCCGCCGACCTCCTCGACGCGCTCGCCGAGGACGTACGGCGGCACTCCGGGGGCGGCATGGCCGACGACATGGCGCTGCTCGCCGTGCGACGGCCGTGACCCCGGTCACGGTCGGTGACGGCGCGACCGCCGTCCGCATAACAACTGATGAACCGTCAGGCCGGGCGGGAGTGGTGATCGGGGGTCAGGTCGCCCTGGTTTCGCCGTCGGTACGGCCTTGGTCCGTGTCGGAATCGTTAATGATCAAGAGGAACAGCTTGGAATACGAGCCCCGGGTCTATTAACGTTCGATAACGCAGCGCGGTCGTCCCAGCCGTCACAGAAGGCGGCTCCGCGCGCACGCGCCGAATCCCGCGAGGGAACCGGGGAACCACCACCTTGGGGTGAATCGGGCGTATACGGCTGTGGCCCACACGGCACGTATACGCGCGTAGGAGACCTTCCCGCTCCGAACCCGTCAGCTAACCCGGTAGGCGGAGACGGAAGGAAAGGAGCACGCCCACGTGGCGTCCAACCGGCCTGCCCCCGAGGCCCCGTTCGTGCCGACCCAGCGGAGTACCGAGACCTTCGGCTACGGCGACTTCCGCACCGATGACGGCCCGTTCGACGGTCCGTTCGACGGCCCCCTCGACGGTCCTCTCCGCTCGGCCGAGGAGTGGAACCCCACCGCGGACTCCCTGCGCCCCGTGCGCGGCCGGCACCGCGTCGCCAAGCAGCGCGGCGGGCTCGCCCGCAGCTCCACCGTCCTCGGCGTCGGTGTCATAGCCGCCGTCGGCGCCGGCGGCATGGCCAGCGCGCAGACCGGCAAGGCGCCGGTGTCGATCTCCATGCCGGACCTGCCGAACGTCGCCTCCCTCATCTCCGACGACGAGGGGAAGCAGGCCGCCGCGGCGACGGCCGCGCCGCTCAGCAGCGTCGGCGTCGCCACCGCCGACAACGGGCAGGGCACCACCGCCGGCGAGGCGCTGCGCGCCCGGATCATGGCCCAGGCCGAGCAGCAGCAGGACCAGGTCGAGAGCAAGGCCGCCGCCGAAGCCGCCGCCGAAGCCGAGAAGAAGGCCGCGGCAGCGGTCGCCGAGGCGGAGAAGAAGGCCGCGGCCGAGGCCGCCGCCGCCAAGAAGAAGGCGGCGGAAGAGGCCGCGAAGAAGGCCGAGGCCGAACGGCTCGCCGCGCTGGCCGAGCAGTACGCGCTGCCGACCTCCTCGTACACCATCACCTCCACCTTCGGGCAGGCCGGCCCCTACTGGTCCTCCGGCCACCACACCGGCCTCGACTTCGCCGCGCCCACCGGCACGCTGATCAAGGCCGTGCACACCGGGACCATCACCGAGGCCGGCTGGGCCGGGTCCTACGGCTACCGCACGATCCTCACCCTCGACGACGGCACCGAGATCTGGTTCTGCCACCAGTCCTCGATCAGCGTCGGCGTCGGCCAGAAGGTCAGCACCGGCGACGTCATCGGCCGCGTCGGCGCCACCGGCAACGTCACCGGCGCCCACCTCCACATGGAGGTCCACCCCGGCGGTGCCGACTCCGGCATCGACCCGATGGCCTGGTTCCGGAGCAAGGGCCTCACCCCCTGACCCGAGGTCACGGACGGTACGAGGCGTACGGCTGGTACGGGGCGTACGGCTGGTACGGGTGGTACCGCACCGGCTGCCCGTAGGCCCCGTGCACCGGCCAGGGCGGCGCGGTCACCGGCACCGGCGGGGCCGTGGCGCGGGCCGCGTGGTCCAGCGCCGGACGGGCGATCCCGCGCCGGTGCCACAGCTCCAGCAGCAGCTCCCGCTCCCGTACGGCGAAGTCGGCGCCCGCCCGGCCGCGCCGGGCCCGGTGCCGCAGGAACGCCAGCGAGGTCGCGTACGCCTCGTACTGGGCGACCGTCCGCGCCGCCGCCCGCCCGGCGTACCGGCGGGCGTACCCGCGGGCGATGCGCCGCGCCCGCATCGACCCCAGCGCGTACGGCTCGGTGGGGCCCAGCCAGTCGGCCGCCGCGTAGACGGGCAACTCCTCGCGCACGGTGACCAGCTCGCGCTGCCGGGTCCAGACGGCGAGCCAGGTCAGCAGCGCGAACGCGGGCACCATGAACGTCGCGTACACCGCGAGGAAGCCGTACTGGCCGAGGGACGAGGAGCTGTTCCACAGGGCGTGCGTGCCCATCGCGAGCAGCAGGCCGGTGAGCGGCAGCAGCACCCGCAGCGGCCCCCGGCCGCCGGGGCGCAGCGCCACGAGGCCGAAGCCGATGCCGGTGAGCACCGTGAACAGCGGGTGCGCGAACGGCGACATGACGACGCGGACGAAGAAGGTCGCCGCGGTGACGGAGGCGATGCCGGTGTCGCCGGTGAGCTGGTCGGTGCCGAAGGCGTTGCCCAGGTAGAGGATGTTCTCGGTGAACGCGAAGCCGGTCGCGGTCACGCCCGCTATCACCACTCCGTCGAGGATTCCCGTGAAGTCCCGTCCCCGGAAGAGGAAGACCAGCAGCACGGCCGCGGCCTTGGCGGACTCCTCCACGACCGGCGCTATCACGGTGGCGCCCAGGGTGTCGGCGGAGGCCGGGTCGGCGGTGGCCGTGGCGATCCAGCGGGTGGCGAAGCTGTTGGCGACGATCGCTATCAGGGCCGCCGCGCAGGCGCCCCAGGCGAAGGAGAACACCAGGTTCCGCCAGGGGCCGGGCGCCACCCGGTCCAGCCAGCGGAAGGCGGCCAGCAGCAGCGGCACCGGCAGCACGGCCAGCCCCAGGCCGACCAGGAAGCCCTGGGTGCCGGTCTGCTCGCGCACCAGGGCGAGGATCACCAGCCCGGACAGGGCGAGCAGGGTGGTCAGGGCGCCGTACCGCACCCAGGGGCGCTGCCACCAGTGCGGACGCGCGCCGCGGGGCGGGTCGCCGGGGGGTCCGCCGGGGGGTGCGGGACAGGGGGGAGTGACCACGGCATCGATCCTGACGAGACGGGGGCGCCGCCCGGGGCTTCAGGCGCCGGTGGGGGGCTGGTCCTGGTGTCGATGATCCACCGGGTGGGGTACGCGGCGGAAGAGCAGGTCGTTCACCACATGTCCCTTCTCCAGTCCCTGGCCCTCGAAACGGGTCCGCGGACGGTACGCGGGACGCGGTGCGAAACCTCCTTCCGGCCGGGTGTTCTCGAACGCGGGGTGCGCGGTGAGGACGTCCAGCATCTGCTCGGCGTACGGCTCCCAGTCGGTCGCGCAGTGCACCAGCGCGCCCGGCGCGAGCCGGGTGGCGGCCAGTGTCAGGAACTCGGGCTGGATCAGGCGGCGCTTGTGGTGCCGCTTCTTCGGCCAGGGGTCGGGGAAGTAGACCCGCAGCCCGGCCAGGGAGTCGGGGGCGAGCATCTCGCGCAGCAGGATGATCGCGTCGCCGTTGCCCACCCGGACGTTGTCCAGGCCCGCGCGGTCGGCGAGCGCCAGCAGATTGCCCTGGCCGGGGGTGTGCACGTCCACGGCGAGGATGTTGGTGCCGGGGTCGGCGGCGGCCATCTCGGCGGTGGCCTCGCCCATGCCGAAGCCGATCTCCAGCACCACCGGGCGGTCGTTGCCGAACAGCTCGGCGAGGTCCAGGACCCGCTGTCCGTCGATGTCCAGTCCCCAGGCCGGCCACAGCCTGCGCAGGGCGTCCGCCTGGCCGGCGGTCACCCGGCTGCGCCGGGGCTGGAAGCTGCGGATGCGCCGCTCGAAGTGGGAACCGGCGGGATCGGGCGCGGGCCCGTCGGGGAAGCGCGGCTCGCCCTTGGGACGGGGGGACCGGGCGGGCCCGGGGGACCCGGCGGACGCGGCGGACGCGGCGGACTGGGGAGTGGGGTGCGGGTGCTCAGACACGATGCGTCCGATTTTACGGGCCGTCCGGCGGGCCGCCGGACGGCCCGCCGGTGGGGCCGTGGGGCGGGGCGGCGGGGCCGTGCGACGGGACGCGGGGCGGGCCGCCGGAGGGGGCGCCGGACGGCACGCGGTCGTCGGCGAGCGCGGTCAGTGCCCGGCGGGCCACCTCCCGGCCGATGGGCAGCGCGGCGGTGGCCGCCGGCGACGGGGCGTTGAGCACGTGCACCGCGCGGGGGGTCTCCCGGATCAGGAAGTCGTCGACCAGGGTGCCGTCGGGCAGCACCGCCTGGGCGCGCACCCCAGCGGGCGCCGGCACCAGGTCGTCCTCCGTCACCTCGGGCAGCATCCTGCGCACCGCCGCCGTGAACGCCGCCTTGGACAGCGAGCGGCGCAGCTCCCCGCCGCCGTACCGCCAGTGCCGGCGGGCGATGTGCCAGGAACCCGGCCAGGCCAGCGTGGCGCCCAGCTCGCGGGGTCTGATCACGCCCCAGCCGTATCCCTCGCGGGCCAGGGCCGGGACCGCGTTGGGCCCGAGGTGGACGCTGCCGTCGATGCCGCGGGTGAGGTGCACGCCGAGGAACGGGAACGCCGGGTCCGGCACCGGATACACCAGTCCCCGCACCAGCTCGGGGCGGGCCAGCTCGTAGTACTCGCCGCGGAACGGGACGATCCGCATCCCCGGGTCGTCGCCGGTGGCGCGGGCGATCTCGTCGCAGTGCAGCCCCGCGCAGTTGACCATGACCCGGCCGCGGATCACCTCCGCGGACCGGGTGCGGACGGCGACGCCGAGGCCGGGCCGGCGGTCGACGCGCAGGACCTGGCTGCCGTAGCGGATCTCCGCGCCCGAGGCGTCGGCCAACTGCCGGGCGACCGCCACGTAGTCGCAGGTGCCGGTGGTCGCGACGTGTATCGCGGCCAGGCCCCGCACCGCCGGCTCGTACTCCGCGATCTGGGCGGTGCCCAGCTCGCGCACCGGGATGCCGTTCTCCCTGCCGCGCTGCACCAGGGCGTGCAGGCGGGGCAGCTCGGCGCGCTCGGTGGCGACGATCAGCTTGCCGGTGACGGCGTGCGGGATGCCGTACTCCGCGCAGAACTTGACCATCTCGGCGGCGCCCCGCACCGCGAAGCGGGCCTTGAGGGAGCCCGGACGGTAGTAGATGCCGCTGTGGATCACACCGCTGTTGCGCCCGGTCTGGTGGCGGGCCGGGCCCGGCTCCTTCTCCAGCACCGTGACCCGGGTGCCGGGCGCGGCACGGGTGATCGCGTACGCCGTCGACAGGCCGACGATCCCGCCGCCGATCACCAGCACGTCGCAGTCGTATCCGCTTGTCGGCCGCACCTGCTCCACCTCCCGGGTCCGATAGTGCACTGCGCCACTGACAACGCCCGCAAACCCGAAGAGCGCCCGGCCGGGTCAGGCGGGTGCGACCAGCAGCGGGCGGGCCCGCTCGCGCAGCTCCACCACGCGGGGCTCGTCGCCGTACGGCTCCAGGCGGTGCAGGAGGTCCTTGACGTACTCGGTGGTGCGCGCGGAGGAGATCCGCCCGGCCACCTCCACCGCGCGTACGCCCTGCTCGCAGGCGGCGTCCAGGTTGCCCGACTCCAGCTCGGCGACGGCCGACACCACCAGGCGCAGGCCGTGCGAGCGGACGAACTCCTCGGTGGGCTGGGACAGCGCCTGCTCGGTGAAGCGGCGGACCTGGCGGGGGGCCTTCAGATCGCGGTAGCACTCGGCGGCGTCGGCGGCGAAGCGGTCGTAGCCGTAGAAGCCGAGCCAGCTCGGGTCGCTGTCGCCGGGGCGGGCCCGCTCCAGCCAGCTCTCGGCCGCCTTCAGCGCGGCGCCGGCCGCCTGGGCGTCGCCCGCGCGTGCGTGCGCCCGTGCCTCCACCAGGCGGTAGAAGCTCATGGTGCGGGCGGTGGCCAGGCCACGGTTGCGCTCCACGGCGGCCTGCGCGAGGTCGACGCCCTCGTCACCGAAGCCGCGGTAGGTCGCCTGGAGCGACATCGATGCCAGGACGTACCCGCCGAGGGGGACGTCGGCCGCCGCGCGGGCCAGGCGCAGCGCCTGGATGTAGTAGCGCTGGGCGGCCTCCTGCTGGCCGGTGTCGAAGGCCATCCAGCCCGCCAGCCGGGTCAGCTCGGCCGCCGCGCCGAACAGGGCGCGGCCGACCTCGTCGGAGTAGGCGCCGAGCAGCAGGGGCGCCGCCTCCACCCGTAAGCACTCGGGGACCATGGAGGAACGCCAGTCGCCGCCGCCGTACTTGGAGTCCCAGCGCCGCGCGTCCTCGGCGGCCTCCCGCAGCTTCTGCACGTCACTGTGGCCGACTTTGAGCGGTGTGCCGGAGCCCTCGACGGGGCTCGTGTCGCGCGCCACCGAGCTGTCGGCCGGGGTTATCAGCCACCGGGAGGCGGGCGTCGCGTAGGCGCTCACCGCGAAGGACCCCGCGAGCGACTGCCAGATGCCGCCGGAGCCCGCGCGGCGGCCGGCCAGGTCGAGCCGGTACAGCTCCGTCGCCGTGCGCACCGCCTGGCCGACGTCCCGGGGGAAGGCGAGGCCCACTTCGGGGGCGGGGTCCGCGTCCGCCAGGCCGATCTCGTGGAGCGGCACCGGGCGGCCGAGCTTCTGGCCGATGGCGGCGGCGATCAGGTGCGGGGCCGCGCCTTGCGGCACCATGCCCTTCGACACCCAGCGCGCCACCGATGTCTTGTCGTAGCGAAGCGTCAGCCCGCGCTGGGCGCCAAGATCGTTGACGCGTCGCGCGAGGCCCGCGTTGGAGATTCCCGCGAGGGCGAGAACGGCGCCGAGTTTCTCGTTCGGCCCGCGTTGCTCCCTGGACATGCGCCACCCCTCGACACAGACGGCTGCCGCGCTGGCATAACCACGCGGCATTCGTAAACCCAGCGTAGTTCGCCGCATCCCAAGCGTTAAGGGGCATTCTTCCGGATGGCGGGATTGTGGTCCGTACTGAGGTACGGGGTCAGTACGCACCGTTGCCGTGTGCTCCCGATGTGTGGCCGTGCGCCTGTCCGTGCGCTCTGGTCAGGCCACCCCGGGAGCGGTTCCATGGCCGTGCGTGGGTCGGCCCGCTGTACTGAATCCAGTGGGCTGGGGGACACCGTCGCCTTCATCCCCGCGGGCGGCGGACCGGTCCGGGAGGCGAGTCCCGTCTCCCGGACCGTACGCGGTCCGGTCGCCCGCCGGCCTGTACGGAGCGTGTTCGAACTCCGCTCCACGATCACGATTTGGCTGAAAATCTCTCCTGCCTATTTTTCCCCACCATCCCTCCTACCATGGCAGTTGAGGGCGCGTTGGGCGTCCAGGGGGCGCGCGAAGGGGGCGCATTCGCGTCGAAGTCGCCGCCCGGGGAAGGGCGGTGGGCTCCGCGCCGGCGTTCTGACGAGGGCTCGGGCCCGGCGGCACGAGCGGCTCCGCCGGCCCGCCGCCGGGGGCCCTTCATGGCAGCATGGGGAACCAGTTCGTGCGGTGCACTGGTTGTCCACAGGCTGTGGAGGCGTCGATGCGGTGGTTGGTGGGATGGAGCAGCGCCGCCGCGGCAACTGCGGGATACGCCGGACCCGGCGCCACCGCGGGGGCCACCGGCTACGACGGCGAGACCGTGCACCCGGTGGGCTCCCAGTTGCTGTGGGGCGACCCCGACCCCCTGTGGGCGGTCGGCGACTGGCGCCCCGACGAGGTCCGCGTGGTGAGCGCCGACCCGCAGACCCGGATCGCCGTCCTCGGCATCTGCGGGGCCAGCGACGAACAGCTCCGCGTCGCCCTGTTCGCCGCTCGCGGCGGCGCCCTGCGGCACCTCACCGCCTGGCCGGGCAGCTACACGGCCGTCGTCCAGGTCGGACGCCGGATCACCGTCTGCGGCGACCTCGCGGGCGCCCGTCCCGTCTTCCACACCCCCTGGGCCGGCGGGACCGCCTACGCCACGGCCGCGCTGCCGCTCGCCGACCTCGTCGAGGCCAACCTCGACTTCCCCTACCTCGCCGCGCTGCTCGCCGCCCCCGACGTACCGGCCGCGCTGGACGACGCCACCCCGTACGACGGCGTGAAGCGCGTTCCGCCGGGGCACGCACTCATCCTGCGCGCCGGGGCGCGCGAGATCGCCGGGTACGAGCCGGTGGCCTCCCTCGCCGTGGCGGCGCCCACGGCCGACCCCGACCGCGCCGTGGACGGCGTACGGGACGCCCTGATCGAAGCGGTACGCACCCGGCTCGCCGCCCCCCGGCACGTCCCCGGCGACGGCATAGACCCCGGCCCCGTCCCCGGCATGGGCCCGGCGGAACGGCGTGCCGCCCGCGGGATGCCGGTGCCCGGCATCGGCGCCGACCTGTCCGGCGGCCCGGCCTCGGCGACCCTGGCGCTGCTCGCCGCCGGGCTGCCCGGGATGCCGGGCACCGTGCTCGGACACGGCACCGGCGCGGGGGAGCGGCTGCTGGCCGTCACCTTCAACGACCTCGCCGTGGGCGGTCGCGAGGCCGAACTCCAGCGGGCGGGCGCGCTGGCCGCCAACCCCCGGCTGCACCACGTGGTGGTCGCCGGCGGCGAGGAGGTCCTGCCCTACGCCGACCTCGACGGGCCCCTCACCGACGAACCGGCGGCCTGCCTGGTGTCCGCCGCCCGGCACCGGACCCGGCTGGCCGCCGGCAGCGCGGACCACTTCACCGGCTACGGGGCCCGGGAGGTCCTCGACGCCCACCCGGCCCGCCTCGCCGACCTCCTGATGGACCGCAAGCGCCGCCATCTCGTCCGGCCCGTCGCCGCGCTCGCCAAGGCGGACGGTTCGGTGCTGGTCCCCGCACGCGTGTACGCGGCGGCCCGGCGGCTGTCGCGCAGGCCGTACCGGGCCGGCCTCGACGGGCTCGCCGACCAGTTGCGCGGCCGGCGCTTCGAGGAGGCCGCCGACGGCGCGGTGGGCGCCTCGCTCGCCGCGCTGACCTGGGGCGGACCCGGACCCGCGGCGCGCTGGCTGACCGGGGAGGCGCTCGCCGAGGTATCGGTCCGGCTCCAGGCGTCGGCGCAGCGGTCGGGGGTCGGGCCCGGACGGCCGGGCGACTTCCGCGCACGTGCCGCGCTCACCCGGCGGGCGGCCGACGTCCGGGTGCTGGAGCAGGTCGCCGAGATCCGCTCCCAGCGGCTGCACGCCCCGTTCCTCGACAACCAGGTCGTCCGCGCCTGCCAGGCCCTGCCCGAGGCGCTGCGCGTCCAGCCCGGCTCGCGGGCCGCGATCCTGCGCACCGTCCTGGAGGGCGCCGGCGTCAGCGACCTCCCCACCGGCTGGGGCGCCCCCACCCAGGCCCTCGCCCCCGCGACCGCACGCGCGGGACTGCGGGTCGCGGCGGACACCCTGCTGGCCCTCTTCGACCGGCCGCTGCTCGCCCAGGCGGGACTGGTCGAGGCGCGCGTCGTGCGCAAGGCGGTACGCGCCGCCGCCGCGGGCGAACCCCTCCCCCTGGCCGGCCTCGCCGACCTCGTCTCCCTCGAACTCTGGCTGACCCGCCTCCTGGCCCGCCGGGGCACCTGCTGGACAGGCACCCCGGCCCGCGCCCGCGCGGTCCCCGGGGGCATCGCCCCGCGACGGGGGGCGTTGGGGGCGGCGGCTTCCGGGGGGTGAGGGGTGGGGTGGGTTCCGAGGGCCGCGTCCGTGCGGGGATGAGTCGCGGGATCGGTGCCGGGGGCTGCGTCCGCGCGGGGGTGGGGTGCGGGGTGGGTGTCGGGGGCTGCGTCCGTGCGGGGGTGGGGTGTGGGGTGGGTGTCGGGGGCCGCGTCCGCGCGGGGATGAGTCGCGGGATCGGTGTCGGGGGCCGCGTCCGCGCGGGGGTGCGGTGCGGCGGAGACCGGCGTCGAGGGCCGCGTCCGCGCACGCGTGCGGGCGTGCCCGTTCGTCCGTCCCGGCGACAATGACCCCGTGCGGTACAGAATCCTGGGCGTCACCCAGGCCGAGGACATCCACGGCGCCCCCGTCCCCCTGGGCGGCCCCCGCCTCCGCGCCCTCCTCACCGCCCTCGCGCTCCACCCCGGCCGCCCCGTCAGCCCCGCCGTCCTCGTCGACGAGGTCTGGGCCGGCGACCCGCCCGAGGACGCCCCCGCCGCCCTCCAGGCCCTGATCGCCCGCCTCCGCCGCACCCTCGGCAGGGACGCGGTCACCCACGACACCGGCGGCTACCGCCTGACGGCGACGGCCGACGACGTGGACCTGTACGTCTTCGAGGACCTGGTACGCCGGGGCACCGCCGCCATCCCCCGGGACCCCGCGACCGCCGCCCACCACCTCGACCGCGCCCTCGCCCTGTGGCGCGGCCCGGCCTTGACCGACCTCCCCGGCCGCGACACCCGCGCCGCCCGCCCGGACGCCCTGCGCCTGGAGGCGACCCGCGCCCGCGCCGAGGCCGACCTGGCACTGGGCCGCGCCGACGACGCCGTACCCCGCCTGCGGGAACTCACCGCCGCCCACCCGTACGACGAGCCCTCGTACGCCCTGCTGATGAGCGCCCTGCGCGCCACCGGCCGGGACGCCGACGCCCTCGCCGCCTACGACACCGCCCGCCGCGCCCTCGCCGAGGGCCTCGGCACCGATCCCGGGCCACGCCTGCGCGCCCTGCACGCCGACCTGCTCGGCGGTACGCGGCCACCGGCCCCCGCCCCCGAGCGGACCGGCAACCTGCGTCCCCGGCTCACCTCGTTCGTGGGCCGGGAACTCGAACTCGACGCGATCCGTTCCACATTGCACAGGGCCAGACTGGTCACGCTCACCGGACCGGGCGGCTCCGGCAAGACCCGTCTCGCCGAGGAGGCCGCCGCCGGGCTTCCGCAGGCATGGCTGGTCGAGCTGGCCCCGCTCGACCACCCGGAGGCGGTGCCCGACGCGGTGGTCAACGCGCTCGGGCTGCGCGAGACCGTCCTGTCCGGCGCCGACCGCCCGGCGGTGCAGGACGATCCCGTCGCCCTGCTCGTCGAGCACTGCGCCCGCCGCAGCCCGCTCCTGATCCTTGACAACTGCGAACATGTCATCGAGGCCGCGGCCCGCCTCGCCGAGACCCTGCTGACCCGCTGCCCGGGGCTCACGGTCCTCGCCACCAGCCGCGAACCCCTGGGCGTCCCCGGCGAGACGGTCCACCCCGTCGAGCCGCTCCGCCCCGACCAGGCCCGCCGCCTCTTCGCGGAGCGCGCCCGAGCCGTCCGCCCCGACGCGGACGCCGTGCTGCGCGACGAGCGGGCGGTCACCGAGATCTGCCGCCGCCTGGACGGTCTGCCGCTCGCCATCGAGCTGGCGGCGGCCCGGCTGCGGATGCTGACGCCCCGCCAGATCGCCGGCCGGCTCGACGACCGGTTCCGGCTGCTCACCGCGGGCAGCCGCACGGTCCTGCCCCGCCAGCAGACCCTCCGCGCGGTCGTCGACTGGTCCTGGGACCTGCTGACCGAGCCGGAGCGCACGGTGCTGCGCCAGGTCTCCGTCTTCGCGGGCGGCTGGGACCTGACCGCCGCGGAATCCGTCTGCGGCGGCCCGGTCGCCGATCTCGTCGGCGCGCTGGTCGACAAGTCCCTCGTCGTCGCCGCCCCCGACGAGCGGCAGGGCGTCCCCGCCATGCGCTACCGCATGCTGGAGACCATCCACGAGTACGCCACCGAGCGCGCCGCCGAGACCCCCGGGCTGCGCGCCACGGCCGAGCGGCGCCACCGCGGGTGGGTGCGCGCCCTCGTCGAGCGGGCCGAGCCCCGGCTCCGCTCCGCCGGCCAACTGCCCTGGATCACCCGCCTGGAGACCGAGCTGGACAACATCCGGGCGGCCCTGCACCGCGCCCTGGCCGCCCGTGACGAGGAGGACGCCGCCTCCGTCGCCGTGGCCATGGGCTGGTTCTGGTGGCTGCGCAACTACCGGCACGAGGGCATCGACTGGATCGACCGCGTCCTGCGCCTGAGCACCGCCGCCGACCCGGTCGACGCCTTCCTCGCCGACCCCGGGCGCGACACCGGGACCGGAGCGAGTCACCCGCTGCGGATGGACCTGAGGATGCTGCACCTCTTCCTCACCCTGGAGACCGAACTGCCGCCCGACGGCCCCGGCAACGAGCGGATGCGCCGGTACGCCGACCTGATCCGCTCCTTCTACGAGCGCGATCCCCGGCGGGCGGCCCGGATGCCCGGCATCCTCTGGCTGACCACCGCCTACTTCCTCGGCGACGCGGCCGGCATCCGGGCCGCGCTGGACCGGGCCGTCGACATCTGCCGCCGGTACGGCGGGGACTGGGAGGTCGCCGTCGCCCTGATGTTCCGTACGCACCAGGCGGTCGACTCCCCGGGCGGGATGGCGGACGTCGACGGCGACCTCGCGGAGCTGCGGTCGCTCAGCCGCCGCGTCGGCGACCGCTGGGTGCGCGCCCAGGTGTGCGGCGCGGCCGGCGAGGCCGCCCTCGCCCGGGTCCGCCTGGACGAGGCGCGGGCCGAGTACGAGGAGGCGCTGCGGCTGGCCCGCGAGGTGGGCGCGCACGCCGAGTCACCGTTCCAGCTCTCCCGGCTCGCCGAGATCGCCTACCGCGCGGGGGACCGTTCCGGCGCGCTGGCCGCCCTGGACGAGGCGGGGGACGCCGCCGACCGGTACGGCGTGACGGACGCACGGGCGCTGGTCTCACTGCTGCGGGCCCAGCTCGCCCTCGACGAGAAGGACCTCGTCCGGGCCCGCGAGCTGTGGGCGGAGGCCGGGGGGCTGGCCGTGCGGGGCACGCCGCCACCGCAGTTCCTGGTGCTGGCGCATCTGGTCGACGCCCTGGTGACCGAGGGCGAGTCGGGTGCGGAACCCGCGCTGGCGAGACTGGCCGACGCCTTCCGCCTGGCCGTGGAGAAGCACTGCGCCGAGACGGTCATGGCGACGCTGGCGGACGCGGCGGCGGGCCTGCTGTCCGACCTCGGCGACGCCCGGCGCACGGCACGGCTGCTCGGCGCCGGCGACCGCTGGCGGGGCCGTCATCCGCGCCCCATGCCGGAGCGGGCGCGGGCCGAGCGGTCCGAGGCGGTGGCCCGTGCCGTGCTCGGCGCCGCCGGTTTCGCCGCCGAGCACGCCCGGGGCGCGGACCTCACCCCGGGCGAGGTCCTGCGCGACCTCGACGCCCGCGCCCGGTGAGCGGCGCGGACCGCCTCAGGTGCAGGTGAACGTGGACTCCGCCCAGTCGGCGAGCGCCAGGGCGTCGAGGTGGTTGTGCGGTTCGACCACCAGCCGTACGGTCCTGCGCCCCGAGATGTCGACATGGACGGGCACCGCCGGGTCCCCGCCCTTCACCGTGCCGGACCGCCACAGCCGGACGCCGTCGGCCAGCACGGAGAAGCGGACCTTGCCGAGCTTCATGTTCAGGTCGTCCACGCCGATCAGGGCGTCGTAGGAGGTGCAGGAGCGGTTGAGGTCGATGGTGACGGAGGACCGGCCATGCACGGTGACGCCGTGCGCGTACCGCCGGCCGGCGATCGCCAGTCCCGAGCGCTGCCACGCCCAACTGCTCTCGCCGAGCCGCATCTCGGGCTCGGTGCCGTCCCCGCCGACGTCGTACGACAGCCCGCTCCACCGGTAGACGACCGGCGCGGGCGGCGGGGTCGGGCTCGGGGTCGGCCGGGGCGTGGAGGTCGGGGTACGGGTCGGTTCCGGCGTCGGGGTGGGCTTCGGCGCGGGAGTCGGGCTGGACGACGGCGTCGGCGTCGGTGTCGGCGTCGGTGTCCGCCTGGACGTGGGCGCTGGCGAAGCGGTGGCGTCCGGCGCCGGTGCCCGCGCGGTCGCCGGTGCCCGCGCGGTCGCCGGCGAGTCGGGACGGGACGGGTCCGGTTTCGGGTCCGGCCCCGGAGCCGCGGGCGTCTCCTGCGCGGGCTGGCCCGCCGACGCCGAGAGGGACGGCGCCGCCTGCGGCTTCGGCCCGTCGGCGGCGTCCTGGCCGGTCAGCGCTAAGACCACCGCCGCGAGACCGGCCGCGATCACCCCGGCCGCGATCCCCGCCTTCACCGGCGCGCCCAGCCCCTCCGAGGCCGCCGCACCGCCCCCGGCGCCCGCGGACCCGGACGACCCGCCCGACGCGGCGGCCCCGGCGGCACCGGCCGCCCCCGCACCCGTCCCGCCGGCGATGAGCGCGGCCGCCTTGGCGTACCCGGCCGCGCCGAACCAGCCGATGACGGCGACCGGCACGACGCCGGGGATGCCGCCGGCGACCTCCTCGATCTGGCTGACGGCCAGCCGGCACTTGGCGCACTCCTCCAGATGCCTGCGCAGCCCGCGCTCGGCCCGGGTGCGCAGCCTGCCCCGGGCGTACGTGCCGAGCCGGTCGGCGTAGCGGGCGCACTCCTCGTCGTCGGCGAGCGCGGCGCTGACGTGCGCCTGGAGGTACGCCTGCTTCAGCCCCTCGCGGGCCCGGCTGGCCAGCACCCGCGTGCCGTTGGCGTCCAGGCCGAACAGCGTGGCCACCTGGCTCGGCGACTCCTCCTCGACCTCGGTGTGCCACAGCACGGCCTGCCAGCGCTCCGGCAGCGACCGGAAGGCCCGCACGGCCATGGACCGCTCGGCCTCCCGCATGGCCCGGACGTCGGCGCCCAACTCCGGGCCGTCGTCGTCCGCGACCGACGCGGCCCGCGCGGACTGCGCGGCGAACACCGCGAAGTCGTCGACCAACTGCTCGCGCCGCGCCGACTGCGTCCAGGACGCGGCGACCCGCCGGACGCTGGTGAGCAGGTAGGCGCGGACGGCGTACTCGGGTCCGGAGCCGCCGCGCACCGCCTGGAGCATCCGGGCGAACACCTCGGCGGTCAGGTCGTCCGCGGTGTGCGCGTCCCGGCAGCAGGTACGGGCGTACCGGCGCACGGCGCCGGCATGGCGCCGGTACAGCTCCTCGTACGCGCTGTCGTCCCCCGAGCGCATCCACCCGATCAGCTCGACGTCGGCCGGCGGCACCTCACCCGGCGGCAGCAGCACACCGTCCTCATCGGACTCGCGCCCCGGGCGCGGCAGCGCACCGTCCGCGTCGGACTCGCGCCCCGGGCGCGGCAGCGCACCGTCCGCGTCGGACTCGCGCCCCGGGCGCGGCAGCGCACCGTCCGCGTCGGACCGGCGCCCGGGGCCGGGCGGCTCGGCGTCCCCCGCACGCCGCCGCCACTGCGCCGGAACCCCGGCGCTGCCGTCGCCCGGAAAGCCACCGTCACCGGCGCCCCCGACCGGACTCCCGACGCCCCGCGCACCCCTCACCGGCCCGTCCTGGGGCGGAACCCGTGACGGACCACCGGTTGCCGAGCCATCGTCACCGACCGAATCGTTCCGCCCGTCAAGATCCATCGCGGAATGCCCCCGCCGCCTGCCGACCACTCCCGAACACCGGGTCAGCGTGTCACAGCGCCTTTTGGCGGGGACACCTCCGGTACGACCATCACTCGTCCGGGGGGTTCACCCGGCACGCGGTACTGAAGGCCGCCCGTCCGGGGAAGGAATGCATCCCCTCCCGGATGTCCCGCCACCCCGGCCGCCGTCCTCAGGACGGCCGGGACCGCAGCCCCTCCAGCAGGATGTCGAGCAGTCGCGCCGAGGCCGCCGCCTGCTGGGCCGCGTCCGGCAGCGAGGGCGCCGCCGTGGCTATCACCAGCAGGACGTCCGAGACCGACACGTCCGCCCGCAGTTCGCCCGCCTCGCGCGCCCGGTCCACGAGCCGGCCCACGACCTCCAGCAGCGCCGTGGCGCCGGTGTCTTCGGGACCGACCGGAACCGACGCCGGCACCGGCTGCTCAGGCACCAGCCGCAGCTCGCCGGAGCCGTGCTGCGTCCGCTGCTGCGGCACCCGCGGCTCCCCGACCGAACCGCCGGAGCCGGCCGAACCGCCGGAGCCGACCGGGCTGCCCGAGCCGGCCCCGCCGGTCTCCTCGTGCTCCTCCGCCACCCCGACCCGCAGCACCTGCGGCGGCAGCAGCCGCCCGGCACCGGACGCGACCGAGGTGCGCAGGAACCGGGACAGCGCCGACCACGGCTCGTCCTCCTGCCCGAGCGCCGCCCGCGCCTGATCGGTCAGCCGGGCCGTCTCCTCCTCGGCTATCCGGCGCACCAGCACGTCCTTGCTCGGGAAGCGGCGGTACACCGTGCCGACCCCGACCCGGGCGCGCCGCGCCACGTCTTCCATCGGCGCCCCGTACCCGAGTTCGCCGAACACTTCGCGCGCCGCGCGCAGCACGTGCTCCAGATTGCGCTGGGCGTCCACCCGCAGCGGCGTCGTCCGCGCGCCGTCACCGCGTGAGCCGCCCGTCGTCGCGTTCATCGTGCCGCCGGTGGCGACTGCGGACGCGGACGACCAATGAGAGTCCTGAACATGCATAGACAATCCCCCGGTAATGACGTCTCCCCCCGGAGACTCTCCCCGCCATCGAAAGCCGGAGCGTGTGCGGAACGGGCCCGATTCCCGGTCCGCCCGTCGCGAACCCGGGAGCGCATCCCCCTACACCCCGTCGACACGAACATAGTTGAGTGGGGGTCAATTCAGAAGGGGCAGGCTCCGCATGGTCCCCGCCCCGATCGGAGTACGGATCATCCACGCCCCGCGTCCCGCCCCGGGTACACTCCGCGCCGCCCCCACTGACCTGCGGACCTTCCCTGTTCCCCGCCCGCGCGACCGACCCGGCCCGGCCCCGGCTCCCGGTCATACAAATTGTCGGGCCTGTGGACAAACACAAGCGACGGGTGCGTCATGGGATGGTGAAGGAACGTGCGCGCATTCTCGTTGTCGGTGGCGGCTACGTCGGGATGTACACGGCCCTGCGCCTCCAGCGGAAGCTGAAGGCCGAACTGCGCCGTGGCGAGGCCGAGATCACGGTGGTGACGCCCGACCCGTACATGACGTACCAGCCGTTCCTCCCCGAGGCGGCGGCCGGCTCGATCTCCCCGCGGCACGTCGTCGTCCCCCTGCGCCGCGTCCTGGACCGCTGCCAGGTCGTCGTCGGCGAGGCCGAGTCCGTCGACCACGCCCGCCGCACCGTCGCCGTCACCACCCTCGCCACCGGGGAGGAGGGCCGCGGCGCCCGCCCCTTCCGCTACGACGAACTGGTCCTCGCCCCCGGCTCCGTCTCCCGCGCCCTCCCCGTCCCCGGACTCGCCGACCACGGCATCGGCTTCAAGACCGTCGAGGAGGCCATCGGCCTGCGCAACCACGTCATCGAGCAGATGGACATCGCCTCCTCCACCCGCGACCCCGCGCTCCGCGACGCCGCCCTCACCTTCGTCTTCGTCGGCGGCGGCTACGCGGGCGTGGAGGCCCTCGGCGAACTGGAGGACATGGCCCGCTACGCCACGCGGTACTACCACAACGTCACCCCCGAGGACATGAAATGGGTCCTCGTCGAGGCCACCGACCGCGTGCTGCCCGGGGTCGGCGAGGAACTGGGCCGCTACACCGTCTCCGAACTGCGCCGCCGCAACATCGACGTACGCCTGGGCACCCGCCTGGAGTCCTGCGCCGACCGCGTCGCCGTGCTCAGCGACGGCTCCCGCTTCCCCACGCGTACGGTCGTCTGGACGGCCGGCGTCCGCCCGCACCCCCTCCTCGACGCCACCGACCTGCCCCGCACCGACCGCGGCCGGCTCCGATGCACCGCCCGGTTGTCGATCGAGGGCACCACGCACGCGTGGGCGGCCGGGGACGCCGCCGAGGTCCCCGACGTCACCGCCGACGAACCCGGCCGCGCGTGCGCCCCCAACGCCCAGCACGCCCTGCGCCAGGCCCGCGTCCTCGGCGACAACATCGCGCACACCCTGCGCGGCGAGCCCCTGGAGACGTACGCGCACCGGTACGCCGGTTCGGTCGCCTCCCTCGGCTTCCACCAGGGCGTCGCCCAGGTCTACGGCCGCCGGCTCAAGGGCTACCCCGCGTGGTTCATGCACCGCGCCTACCACCTCAGCCGGGTCCCCACGGTCAACCGCAAGGCGCGCGTCCTGGCCGAATGGACCCTGTCGGGGCTGTTCAAACGCGAGATCGTCTCCCTGGGTTCACTCGAACACCCGCGAGCGGAGTTCGAACTCGCTGCCGGTGGAAAGCCTTCTCCCGAGCCCCCGCACAACCCGAAGGGGTCGTCCTGACCGGACTCAGGAACTCAACCGCCCGGCCCGGCGTCTGACGGATGTCGGCCCGGTCGGGCACCCTGCCAGACTGGTCCACCACCGCGGGCGGGCCGCCGCTCGCTCCGCGCGGCCCTCCGGGGCCCCGGCCGGTCCCGGCCCGGCCGCCGACGACTAACACGAGGCAAGGATTCGTGAACTTCACGCGCTGGAGCGCCCGACTCCCCGGAACACAGCGCCGCGCCGCGGCGCGGACCGCCACCACGGTCTCCCCGGACCGGCGGGGCGAGAGCCGGGGCGACACCTCCGTGCCCACCGCCCGCGCCGAGCAGCTCACCGACGACGCCCCGCCCGTGCCGGCCGTCGACGACCTCCCGGTCCGCGACGTCCTGGACCGTGTCCCCGCCCTGGTCGCCCTCGTGCACGGCCCCGACCACCGCATCGCCTACGTCAACGACGCCTATACGGCGGCCTTCGGCGTCCGCCCCCTGGGCGAACGGGCGCGCGAGGCCCTGCCCGAGCTGGCCGAACTGGGCCTCTTCCCGCTCCTGGACCAGGTCCAGCGCAGCGCCCGCTCCCGCACCCTGAAGTCCCGCAAGGCCCCCGACGGCCGCTCCTACACCTTCACCTGCACCCCGGTCACCGAGGACGGCGACCGCGGGGTCCTCGTCTTCGCCACCGACGTCACCGACCACGCCGAGGCCGCCGAGCGCCTGCGCGCCAGCGAGCGCCGCCAGCGCGAGACCGCCGTCACCCTCCAGCGCTCCCTCCTCCCGCAGGAACTGGAGGAACCCGACGACCTCCGGGTGGCCGCCACCTACCACCCCGGCGGTACCGAGGCCGCCGTCGGCGGCGACTGGTACGACGTGATCACCCTCGGCGGGGGACGCACCGCGCTGGTCATCGGCGACGTCATGGGCCGCGGCGTCCGCGCCGCCGCCGTGATGGGCCAGCTCCGTACGGCGGTCCGGGCGTACGCCCGTCTCGACCTCCCGCCGCACGAGGTCCTCCAGCTCCTGGACGGCCTCGCCATGGAGATCGACGCCAACCAGATCGCCACCTGCGTGTACGCCATCCACGACCCCAACGAGGGCAAGCTGGTGTACGCCTCCGCCGGCCACCTGCCGATCCTGGTCCGTGACGAGCTGGGCACCGTCCAGCGCGCCGACGAGCCCACCGGCCCCCCGCTCGGCACCGGCAACTGGGTGCACGCCTCCGGCACCGTCCCCCTCACCCCCGGCTCCACCGCCGTCCTCTACACCGACGGCCTGGTCGAACGCCGCAACGAGGACCTCGACGAGGGCATCGCCGCCCTGGAGCGCGCGCTGGCCGGCGCCCGCGGCACTCCCCAGGTGATCTGCGACCGCCTGGTCCGCTCGGCGGGCGTCACCGCCGACCACGACGACGACGTGGCCGTCCTGGTCCTCCAGCACCCCGCCCGCACCGGCCCCGAGCGGGAGCTGTTCCGCAACGCCGCGCTGGACCTGATCGGCGGAGTGGAGGCGGCCCCACGTGCGCGTGCCTTCGCCTCCGGCGTCCTGACGAGCTGGCGCTTCCCCGCCGACCTGCACGACCTGGGCGTCCTCGCCGCCAGCGAGCTGGTCGCCAACTCCCTCCAGCACGGCACGCCTCCTATGCGGCTGCGCCTGCGCCGTACCGACCGCCGTCTGATCATCGAGGTCACGGACGGCGACGACCACCTGCCCAGACGCCGCCGGGCGGAACCGGCGGACGAGTCCGGCCGGGGCATCGCGATCGTCGCCACCATCGCCTCGAACTGGGGGAGCCGGCGCACCCCGGGCGGCGGCAAGGCGGTCTGGTGCGAGTTCGCGCTCCCCAGACCCTGACCGGCACCCGGCCCGTCAGGCGTCGGCGCCTGCCACGGCCTCGGCCGGCGCACCGCCCTGCCGGACCACCCGGCTCTTCCCGGCCCACGGCCGGTCCTGCACCTCGGTGAGCCGCCGCCCCAGTCGCACCGCCAGCACCGTGATCCCCAGCGAGAACAGCAGGAAGGTCACGATGTACGGCCCGTGCAGCGAGGCAGCCAGCGGCCCGCCGACGGCCGGCCCGATCGCCAGCGCGAGCTGCTTCACCAGCGCGAAGGCGGAGTTGTACTGCCCCGCCATGCCGTCCGGCGCCAGGTCCGCCACCAGCGGCGCCAGCGTCGGCGACAGCATCGCCTCACCCAGTCCGAACAGCGCGTACGTCGAGACGAACGCGGCCGTGGCCATCGCCTGGCTGCCGTGCCCGAGCCCGGCGTACCCCGCCACGGCCCACGCGACGGCCCAGATCAGCCCCACCGAGGCGATCACGCGCGACCGCTTGCGCCGCTCGACGAACTTCAGCACCGCGAACTGCGCGACCACGATCACCAGCGTGTTCGCCGCCAGCGCGGTCCCCAGGGTGGAGGTCGAGATCCCGGCGGCCTCGACGCCGTACGCGCTCAGCCCCGACTCGAACTGCCCGTAGCAGGCGAAGAACAGCACGAAGCCCAGGACGCACAACTGCACCATCGCCCGGTTCCCGAGCAGCTCCCGCCAGCTTCCCCGGCCCGACGACCCGCCGGGCGCGTCCGCCATCCGCGGCGTCCGCGGCATCCGCACCGTCGCCAGCACGGCGACCAGCGCCAGGAACATCGCCGCCTCGATCGCGAACAGCAGGGTGAACGAGGCGGCGCTGGAGGTGTCGACGAGATGACCGCCGATGAGCCCGCCGACCCCGAGTCCGAGGTTCTGCAGGAAGAACTGCGTGGCGAACGCCCGCGACCGGTTCTCGGTGTCCGAGCAGTCCACGATCATCGTCGCCAGCGCAGGCTGCATCACGGCCTGTCCGGCCCCGAGCAGCGCGGCGGACAGCAGCACGGTGGCCGCCTGCCCCGACAGCCCCAGGCTCAGCGCCCCGACTGCGGCCATGACCAGGGCGGCGAGCAGCACCGGCAGCGGGCCGCGCCGGACGATGGCCCGTCCGGCGAACGGCAGCACCACCAGCGCGGCCACGGCGAAGACGGCGAGCACGAGACCCGCCGTCACGGAACCCAGTCCCCGCACCTGCGCCACATAGACGTACAGGTAGGGGACGGTGAAGCCGAGCCCGAACGCGCTGAGTGCGTTGCCCACGTGAATCCGGCGCATCGCGGCGCCCCTCGCCCTGGTCACGTTCACCTCTCTCATCAGTTAGACATGAAGACTTAGAAGCTAAACTTCGAAGCTAAAGATTATATTCCGAAGGACTTCAAGGCAAAGCGACGCCGTGCCATACTCGCCACATGGCCGACACCTCCGAAGCCGGCGAGCCCTCACTCGAAGAGCAGATCGCCGCCTACCAGCGCGAGTTCCAGGACCTCGACCCCCAGGTCGAGAAGATCGTGTCGGCCCTCTCCCGCCTGAACCGCCGCATGAACGTGGCGTACGGCCGCCAGACCGCCGACCTCGGCATCAGCAACGCCGACTGGGAGGTCCTCAAGGCCCTCGTGCTGTCCGGCGCCCCCTACCGGATGGGCCCCGGCGAGCTGGCCAAGCGCCTCGGCCTCACCCCGGCCGCGATGACCCACCGCATCGACCGCATGGTCACCGAAGGGCTCGTCACCCGGGAGCGCGACGAGAACAACCGGGTCCGCGTCATCGTCGAGCTGACCGGCGAGGGCCGGGAGAAGTGGCTGGCGGCCATGCGGCTCGCCTCCGTCTTCGAGGAGGACCTCCTCCAGGACCTCTCCCCGGACGAGCGCACCACCCTCGGCGAGGTCCTCACCCGCCTGCTGCGCAGGGTGGAGCACGCCCAGCCGGACGCCGGCGGCCGGCTCAGCGACCTGGATTGAAAAGATCTTGACAGGGGGTGCTTGACAGTCATCTCCCTGATCCGTAGAGTTCTTCGGGTTGCCGCAGCGCCGTAACGGTTCTGCGACAGCACTTTTGCCGCAGCAGCGGCACCTCACACCACCAGCGCGACCTTCCCCCGGGAACAATTTCGGCATGCCCGGAATTCAATTCCCGGCCTCGATTTGAGAGTCGAGGAGCGAGTCCGCTAAGGTTTGAGACGTCGGAACGGCCCAACAGCCGGGAAGACAACCCCCTCTGACGGGGAATCAGGGCCCGAAAGGATCTGATAGAGTCGGAACCGCCGGAAAGGGAA
>NZ_JBIAZN010000020.1:0-149788 GCF_042899225.1 Streptomyces sp. NPDC000134 | reverse complement strand
AAACCCTCGCCACCCACGCCCAGAACCCCGACACCGGCGGACACAGCCCCTCCGACCTGCCCTTCGTGACCCTCACCCAAGACGACATCGACCAGTTCCAAGAGGAGCTCGACGAAGCATGGGAGATCTGACGGTGGAGACGACGCCCCGGAGCAAGCCCAGGATCGAGAACGTCCTGCCGCTGACGGCGTTGCAGGAAGGGCTGGTGTTCCACGCCGCGTACGACGACCGGGCCCCGGACGTGTACAACGTCCAGCTCGGAATCGACCTGCAAGGCCCGCTGGACGCCAGCGCCCTGCGCGACGCCGCCGAGGCGCTGCTGAGCCGCCACGGCAACCTCCGCATCAGTGTGCGCCGACGTCCGCAGGGCGACAGTGTGCAGGTCGTGCAGTCCCACGTGGCGCTGCCGTGGACCGAGGCGGTGGCCGGCGGCGAGGCGGAGGCGGACGAGATCGCCCGTGCCGATCGGGAGCGGCGTTTCACCCTCTCGACGGCACCGCTGCTGCGGTTCACCCTCGTCCGCCTCGGCGAGGACCGGCACCGCTTCCTGTTCACCACCCACCACCTCCTGCTCGACGGCTGGTCCATGCCCCTGGTCATGCAGGAACTCTTCACCCTCTACGGCAACCGCGGGAACCCCCGCGACCTGCCCCCCGCCGTCCCCTACGAGAACTACTACCGCTGGCTCGCCGCACAGGACACCCCCGCCGCCCAGAACGCCTGGCGCACAGCCCTCGCCGGCCTCGACGAACCCACCCGCCTCACCCCCCACGCCGACAGTCACGCGTCGGTCACGCCACGCCACCGTGTCGTCCGCCTTCCGCTGGAGCTGACGCAGACCCTGACCGGCCAGGCCCGCCGCCACGGGCTGACACTGAGCACGGCGGTGCAGGTGGCCTGGGGTCTGCTGCTGGCGCGCCTGACCGGGCGGGAGGACATCGTCTTCGGGGCCACCGTGGCGGGCCGGCCCCCGGAGGTGCCCGGCATCGAGTCGATGATCGGCCTGTTCATCAACACCCTGCCGGTGCGGGTACGGCTCCAGCCGTTCGAGCCGCTGCTGGACCTGGCGGCACGCCTCCAGCAGGAACAGGCCGAGCTGTCCGCGCACCAACACCTGGGCATGGCCGACATCCAGCGGCTGACGGACATCAGCGGCGAACTCTTCGACACACTGGTCGTGTTCGAGAACTACCCGCTGAGGCCGCAGGCGCTCTCGGAGGCACACGGCCTGCGGGTCACCGGCCTCCACACGCACAACGACGTGCACTATCCGCTGGCCCTCATCGCCCTTCCCGACGACCGGTTGACGCTGGACTTCACCTACCGCCCGGACCTGTTCGGCGAGAGCGACATCGACCACCTTGTCGAGCGGTTCACCCGGGTCCTCACCACCGTCGCCGAGGCCACCCCGCGGCTCCTCACCCACGACGTCGGCCTCCTCACCCCGGAGGAACAGCGGCAGGCCGTGGAGGAGTTCAACGACACCGCCCGCGAGGTGCCCGCCGTCGCGGTCCACGAACTCTTCGAGGAGCAGGCACGGCGCTCGCCCGAGGCGACCGCCGTCGTGTTCGAGGACGAGGAGGTGTCGTACGCCCGGCTGAACGCGTGGGCGGACGACCTGGCCCGCACCCTGCGCGCCCTCGGTGCCGGCCCCGAACGGCTCGTGGCGCTGGCCGTGCCCCGCTCCGTGGAGATGGTGGCGTCGATGCTCGCCGTGCTGAAGACCGGCGCGGCGTACCTGCCGATCGACCCCGACTACCCGGGCGAACGCATCGCGTACATGCTCGACGACGCCGCGCCCGCGCTCGTGGTGGTCACCGAGGCCACCCAGCACCTCGCCGAGGCGACGGGAACGCCGCGGCTCCTCGTATGAGGCCCGCGCACCGTTGCGTCTCCGACGCCCGGGAGTGATCGAGACGCACGCCACCGGACCGACAGTCCGGCGCTTCCCCCGGCCTCCCGCCCGCGCCCGGCCTGCCGTCCCCGGAGGGGCGGGTGGCGAAGCTGTGCGAGCGCCCGCCGCGCGGCGGAGCAATACGACGACGCGGCGGGGGCGACCGGCGTGCACAACCTGACCGCGCTGCTCCCTCGGACCGGGGCCCGCCGGGCCTGGCGCGGTCCTGGTGCCGTCGGCCGGCGCATGTGTACCTGCGTGCCCCTGGAGCGAGGCGTACCAACGTCTCGACACCCACAAGAAGATCAGCCAACGTTCCCGGCAAGCAACTTCAGGCGGCCCCTCACCGAGGTCGGCACGGCCATCCATCCCGCGGACGCCCAGCTACGCAGGCCAGTCGATGTGCGGCAGCGCGACGCCGACGGCTCCCGGGCGCCGGGGACCGTGTCGGCGGCCCGGGCCAACCGCATGCAGGTGCGTTCGTCGTCCTTCAGTGTCCACGGTGCGCGGTCGCGTCTTCGGCGTCACCCAGCCGCTTCGCCAGGGACTTCATCAGATCGATCTCCGTCTGCTGGCTCCGCACCATCTCCCGCGCCATCCGGTGCACGACCTGGGGGCTACCGTCCGCGACGACCGCCTCGGCCATGTGCACGCCACCTCGGTGGTGCGCGATCATCAGGCGCAGGTAGAGAGCATCGGCCCGGTGTCCGCGCGCCGCGGCCAGCGCGGCCATGTCGGCACGGCTCGCCATGCCGGGCATCAGCACCCCTCGGCGGCGGTCCTCGGCGCTCGTCGGCGGCATGTCCATCCAGCGCATGGGCGGTCCGCTCGTGGTGGCGGTACGACCCCACAGCTGAAGCCAGCCGAGCATCATGCCTCGCTGGGCGGCCTGAGTGTTGGCGATGTCATACGCCAGCGTGCGCACCTCGGCAGACGTCCCGTTGCGGAGCACGGACAAGGACATCTCGACCGCCTGTTGATGGTGGACGGCCATGTCACGGCTGAAGCCGACCGCGACCGAATCCTCGGCCGTTGCCTCGGCGTCGGCGGGGGCCGTGCCGGACAGGCCGGTCAGCAGCAGCGCCCCCGCCAGCAGTGCGATCGCGGTGGCCGCCACCAGCAGACCGCTGAACGGACGGCCGACGCGGCGCGCGAGTGGTCGGCGCATCACGGGGTCACCTTGCCCCCGGTGACCGGGGCGCCCTGCTCCGGTGCCTGCGGTCCCTGGACGTAGGCGTCGAAGAAGGCGTCCACACGCGCGTCGGCGGCGGAGTCCACGGACAGCTGATGCCCCCAGGCGGTGAGCCGTATGGGGCTCTTCTGGTCCGGCAGCGGACTCATCATCCGGTACGGGACGCCCGCCACCTTGGCGCGCAGTTTCTCC
Organism: Streptomyces sp. NPDC000134; assembly: GCF_042899225.1. Lineage (NCBI taxonomy): Bacteria > Bacillati > Actinomycetota > Actinomycetes > Kitasatosporales > Streptomycetaceae > Streptomyces > Streptomyces sp. NPDC000134. The sequence continues at coordinate 146,510 of NZ_JBIAZN010000020.1, read as the reverse complement.
ACCTCGGACTGGGGCAGAGCCGGGGAGTACGTCACCCACACGGCGCCGTGCTCCAGAGCGTGCACGGCGTTCTCCTCGCGCAACGGCCGTGTGTAGACGTCACCGTTGGCGTTCTGCCACTGCGGGTCGTGCCGGCCGCCGACAGGCGGCTGCGCGTCGTCGGGGTAGTCGACGTCACCCTTGACGTGGCCGCGTTCGAGGTCCTTGTACACCTTCTCGCCGCGGACGTTGACCCGGTCAGGGTCAATTCCGGACGCACCGGCCGGGTCCGAGGCGGGCCGGCCGTGCAGGCCGCCGACCACGCCGAGGACGACGGCCACCGCCGCCAGCACGCCCCCGACCGTGGCACCGGTGCGCAGCCGCTTGGCGCGGCGGACCCGCCTCGCGTCCTCGCGACGCAGCTCCTGGAGCCGGGCCAGCCGGGCATCGTCGTCGCGACCGGCCGATCCGGGCGTGTGCTGGCGCTGGTCCTGAGACATGGGCGGCCTCTCACTGCGCGGGATCATGGGGCCCAGAGTAGGGACCGTCCCGTCCCGGAGTCCCGGGGCCACCGTCCCGACCCGCGCCCAGGACGGTCTCGGGTCGGCTGTCCCACGTTCTCGGGACACAGGGCGGCCTACGCTGAGCGATCGCCAATGCACGGCCGCCGACCGCAGCACCTGCCTGCGGGACCAATGGGGGAGAAAGAGTGGAATTCGGCATCCTGGGACCGCTGCGCGTGCGTACCGACGGTCGGGAGATTCCGATCCCGGGGCGCAAGCAGCGGACCCTGCTCGCTGCGCTGCTGCTGGCCCGGGGAGACGTCCTGTCCGACGAACGCCTCACCACGCTCTTGTGGGGGCAGAGGCCTCCCGCCACGGTGAGCGCCCAGCTCTACACGTACGTCTCGCGGCTGCGGCAGCGGCTCGGCCCGGCCGTCGAGTTCGTCCGCGAACCGGCCGGTTACCGTCTCGGCACAGGGGACGCCTTGTTCGACGCGGCCGAGTTCCACCGGCTGTCCCGCTCAGGCCACACGGCCCTGCGCGAGGGCTGTCCCGACCGGGCGGCGCAACTGCTCCGCGCGGCTCTGGGCCTCTGGCGCGGGCCGTCGCTCGGCGGGGTCACCGACCATCTGCGGGACGCCGAGACCCCCCAGCTGGACGAGGCCAGGATGGCCGCTCTGGAAAGCCGGCTCGAGGCCGAGCTCGCCCTCGGCGAGCACCGCCAGCTCGTCGCCGAACTCACCGGTCTGGTCGCGCAGTACCCGCTGCGCGAACGGCTGCGCGCCCAGTGGATGACCGCGCTCTACCGGTGCGAGCGACAGGCGGAGGCCCTGGCCGTGTACCACGAGGGCCGGCGGTTGCTCGCCGAGGAACTTGGCGTCGATCCCGGCGCCACGCTGACCGCCACACACCGCGCCGTGCTCAACGGGGGGCTGCGGCTGGACGAACTGTGGAGTCGTCCGGCAGCCCTGCCAGACGCAACAGGAGCTCCTTGACCTCGGTCGCGGCGATCCGCGGGCGGGCACCTGAGGGATCGTCGCACAGCAGGACGGGCCCGTCGTCGGGGTGGGCGGGCAGCAGACCGTGACTGCCGCGTACTCGGCGGGGATCCAGGGACACCACGTTCATCAGATAGCGCAGGCCCAGGCGCTTGCGGGTCAGAGCACCGGCCGCCCGGAGCTTCACCCAGCGGTCGGTGTGGTCGAACAACAGCTCGGCCGGGTCGTACCCGGGTTTGCGATGGATGTCGACCAGCCGGGCGAAGTCGGGAGCGAACTCGTCGTCGAGCCAGTAGTAGTACGTGAACCAGGAGTCTGGTTCGGCCAGCGCGACCAGCTCTCCGGAACGGGGGTGGTCCAGTCCGTGTTCCTTGCGGCCGGCCTCGTCCAGCAGTGTCCCGAGCCCCGGCAGTCGTTCGAGCACCTGCCGGACGGCGGGGAGGTCGGCCGGGTCGGCGACGTACACGTGCGCGATCTGGTGGTCGGCGACGGCGAACGCGCGGGACTTCCACGGATCGAGATACTCCATGCCCGCCTGGGTGTGTACGTCCAGCAGTCCGGCGCGGCGCAGCGCGCGGTTGATGTCCACGGGCCGGGAGACCTCGGTGATCCCGTACTCGCTGAACGCGATGGTCGTCACTCCGGCGCGCCGGGCGTCGTCGAGCAGTGGGGCGAGGGTGCGGTCCAGTTCACGGGCGGCGCTGATCGCCTCACGGCTGTCCGGGCCGTGGCGCTGCAGGTCGTAGTCGAGGTGCGGCAGGTAGACGAGGCTGAGGTCGGGGCGGTGGGTGCGCAGGATGTGGCGGGCCGCTTCGGTGATCCAGCGGGAGGACTCGATGCCCGCGGTGGGCCCCCAGAACCGGAAGAGAGGGAAGTCGCCCAGTCGTCCGGTGAGTTCGTCGTGCAGCGCGGCGGGGTGGGTGTAGCAGTCGGGTTCCTTGCGGCCGTCCGCGTGGTAGACGGGGCGGGGGGTGACGGTCCAGTCGACGTCCGCGCCCATCGCGTACCACCAGCACACGTTGGCGATGGTGTAGCCGGGGCGGGTGCGGCGCGCGGTTTGCCAGATCTTCTCGCCACCGACGAGCCGGTTGTGCTGCCGCCACAGCAGTACTTCGCCGAGGTCGCGGAAGTACCAGCCGTTCGCGACCGCACCGTGCACGTCCGGTGTCTCACCGGTCAGCACGGTGGACTGCACGGTGCAGGTGACCGCGGGCAGCACGGTGTCGAGACGGGCCTGGAAACCGCGCTCGCGCAGCTCGCGGAGGCGGGGCATGTGGGCGAGGAGCCGTGGGGTGAGGCCCACGACGTCGAGTACCAGTAGTCGGTTCACCGGGTCACCTCGTGCTTTCGTCCTTCAGTCCGAGCCGGGTCAGGGAGTCACGTGCCCAGGCCAGTTCCGCGGCGATACCGTCGATCAGGTCGGTGTCCGGGGTTCGGTGGACCAGGTCACGGTCGGTGGCGGACGGCAGCACCGGCCAGGTGTACGTCTCCACCTCCAGGTGATCGGTGCGCGCGGTCGGTCCTCCCACGAGCAGTTCCAGCGCGGCCAGCAGTTCAGTGCGGGTGGAGCGCAGCGGGGGCCTGGGGTCGGTGTGCAGGGGCGTGTGGAAGTGGATCCGCCACTGGCCGAGGCCCGGGAGCGCTCCGCCGAGCGCGTCGGGCAGGTCGTCGACCGCAAGCAGCCTGCCGCCTAGCAATTCGCGGGACTGGTGCAGGAAGCGGGGCTCGGCGAACTCCCACAGGGCGGCCCGGGCCGCGGGGTCCTGCGGGTCCTCCACGCCCAAGGCGCAGGAGACCTGTGCCTTGACGACGGGGAGTCCCGCCGCGGCCAGCCGGGCACAGGCGGTCGGTACGTCCTCGAAGCCGACGGCGGTGTGGCAGGTGTCCAGGCAGACGCCGAGCCACCGCGGATCGGCGCCGGCGAGCAACCGTACGGCTTGTTCGGCGTTCTCGATCAGGCAGCCCGGTTCGGGTTCGAAGCCGACCCGTACGGTGCGGCCGGCGTCGGCGGCCAGAGCCTCCAGCCCCTGGGACAACTGGTCCAGGTGGCGGGCCGCGCGGTCGGCCCGGTCGGCGGTCCACCCTTCCCGCCATGCCAGCGGAAGGGTGGACACCGAGCCGCGCTCCGCGTCGTCGGGCATCAGCGCAGTCAGCAGCCGGGCGCAGTCGAGGGTGTGGTCGAGCCGGACGCGCTCGGACCAGTCGGGGTGGTAGACGGACTTCTTCACCGCGTTCGTGTGAAAGCCCTGGTACGGGAAGGCGTTGAGGGTTACGACTTCCAGACCACGCGTGTTCAGTTCGCGGCGCAGCCGCGTGACGGCGTCAGGGTCGGCGGCCAGTTCGGTGACGGCGGGGCGGGACAGCCACAGGCCGAGGCCGAGCCGCGCCTCGCCGAGCCGGCGCCGTACCGGCTCCGCGTAGCGGGCGAGTTGGGCGAGGACGCCGTTGAGGTTCTCGGCGGGGTGCACGTTGGTGCAGTAGGCGAGGTGAACGACCGTGCCGTCCGGGTGTCTGAGTCTCATGGGTCCTCCGGGCTCACTCGCCGCCGCGGGCGAGGGAGTTGCCCGCGTAGGCGGCGGGCGCCGCGAAGCCGGCCGCGTCGTCGGCGGGTTCCAGGACCAGCCGGCCGCTCTGGGCGTAGAAGGAGACAGGGTTGCGCCACATCACCCGGTCGACGTCGTCGTCATGGAATCCGGCGGCCAGCATGGCGTCAGCGGTGGCACGGGTCTTCAGGGGGTCGCTGTGGCCCCAGTCGGCGGCCGAGTTCACGAGCATGCGCTCGACACCGTGACGGCTGAGGATCCGCACCATCCGTTCCTCGCTCATCTTCGTGCGCGGGTAGACGGAGAACCCCATCCAGCAGCCGCTCTCCGCGACCATGCCGACGGTCGCCTCGGTGAGGTGGTCGACCACCACTCGGGCGGGGTCGATGCCCGATTCGCGGACGACGTCGAGGGTGCGGCGGGTACCAACGGCCTTGTCGCGGTGCGGGGTGTGAACCAGCACCGGAAGGTCGTGGCGGAGGGCGAGTTCGAGCTGGCGTGCGAACGCCTCGTCCTCGGCCGGTGTCATGGAGTCATAGCCGATCTCGCCGACGGCGACCACACCGTCCTTGGCGAGGTAGCGCGGCAGCAGGTCGAGGACACCGGTGACCCGGGGGTCGTTGGCCTCCTTCGGGTTCAGGGCGAGGGCGCAGTGGTGGCGGATGCCGAACTGGGAGGCGCGGTAGGGCTCCCAGCCGAGCAGTGAGTCGAAGTAGTCGGTGAAGCTGCCGACGCCGGTGCGCGGCTGGCCGAGCCAGAAGGCCGGCTCCACGAGTGCACGGACCCCGGCCGTCGCCATCGCCGCGTAGTCGTCCGTGGTCCGGGAGGTCATGTGGATGTGGGAATCGAAGATGCGCACGGCGGCGCTCCCTCCCTGTGCTGCTCGGTGTCGTGGTTGGCGAGGAGGTCCTCGACGTCGGGGGGCACGTCGCGGTCGGCGGTGCGGCGTTCGTCCGCGTACGTCCGCAGCATCCGCAGCAGTTCCGCGTCGGCGCGGTCGGCCAGCCCGGTCACCCGGTCCAGGGGGGCACCGGTGAAGACGCACTTGAGTACGGCCTGGCGGAAGGCATGGTCGTCGAGATGGCGGGCCGCGTAGCCGGGGGCGGGCGGAAACGTGCCCAGCGCGGCGGCGACCAGCCGAAGGTCGTTGGTGCGCAGCGCGTCGTGGACCAGCGGGAGCGCGGAGTCGCCGAGCCGGCCGGACCGGTCGAGGACGGGCAGTGCCCGCAGCACGCCCCGCCGCTCGGCCGCGTCGCCGTGCAGGTACAAATCGGCCAGGCGGGCAGGTGCCTCGGGGGTACGCAGGGCCGGTGCGTCGAGCAGCAGGGTACGTACGGCGTCGTCGACGGTCCACTCGTACGGTCCCCGCGCACTGCCCGGCAACGGCTCCCGGCCGCAGCGCCGGCCCACGACCGGAAAGAGGTCCGTCACCGCGTCCGGGTTCGCGGCGAGCGCGTGCTGGGCCTCGCGGGTCCAGCGGGCGGCACCGTCGGGCAGCAGGTCCCACAGCGCGTCGACGGCGCCCGCGCCCTGCTCGGCGGCGCGGAGAAAGGCCAGTGAACGCCGGGCCGTCGCGGGGGCGGCGTGGCTGTGCCGGGGCAGTTCGACGGAGACCAGGCCGCGGTATCCGGTTTCCAGCAAGGCGCCGAGTACGGGCGGGAAGTCGATCTCACCGTGCCCGAACTCCAGGTGCTCGTGTGTGCCGCGCCGCATGTCCTCGATCTGTATGTGGACAAGGCGGGACGCGGCCCGCCGCACGCACTCGGCCACAGGCTGCGGCTCCAGGCAGCGGCAGTGCCCGATGTCGAGGGTGAGCCCCAGCGCCGGGGGTTCGCCGAGACGCGCGCAGAGTTCGTCGAACCGGTCGAGGGTGTCGATGAACATGCCCGGTTCGGGTTCGAAGCCCAGGCGGACATCGCGTCGTGCGGCCTCGTCCGAAAGAGTTTCGCAGGCGCGCAGCAGCCGGTCCCAGGCGGTGTTCCCGTCGATCTGCGGAGGCTGGACACCGCTCCACAGGTGGACAACGGGCGTCTCCAGGCGGGCGGCGATGTCGATGGCGCGGCGCAGCAGGTCGACGCGGAGTTCGCGTCCGTCGTCGAAGAAGGTGGGGTGGTGTTTGTTCCAGGGGTCGAGCAGGTAGCGGCCGCCGGTCTCGACGACCGCTTCCAGTCCGAGGGTGTCGAGCCGACGGCGGAGGTGGGTGAGCCGACTGTCGAGGTCGTCGGCGAACGGGTCGAGGTGGCGGCGGTCCAGAGTGAGGGAGACACCGCCGTAGCCGAGTCCGGCCACCACGTCCAGCGTCTCGTCGAGGGTGTGGTCGCCGAAGCCGTTGGTGCCGTAGGCGAACGTCAGGGCGCGCCTGCTCATGTCGGGGAGACCTTTCGGCTCAGGCGCCGGGTCAGGGGGTAGGCGGCGAGCAGGGCCAGTCCCGCCCCGCTGCGCCCGGCCGCGGCCATCAGCGCGGACTGAAGGGGCACCATCGCGTGGATGGCGGCGGCGACCGCGCGGCGTACGTGGTAGGGGGTGGGCTTACGCAGGGCGGCCAGCTGTCCGCGCCCGGCCGCAGTGAGGAATCCCGCGGCAAGCGCACTGGCGACGGCCCTGTCCCGGCGACCGGCGCCGTCGGCCGCGAGGACGACGGTGCAGCCGACGACGCCGGCGGCCGCCATCGAGCCGACCGCGGCGGCCCGCGGACCACCGGACGGCCGGCCACTGATGCCTGTCGGGCTGTCGGCGGCCCGGCGTCCGGGCTCACGCCCCCGACCCGTCGAGCCGGCGCCGGCTGCGAGGCACTCCTCCCACGGCTCCTCGGTTTCCGGGCCACCGGACCCTGCCGGAGCGCCGGACGGCCCGGTGGCGCCGCTCGCGTCCGCCGCGGGCGCCGAACCGGTGGCACCGTCGCCCGGCCCCGCGTCGCACCCGGACCACGCCCCTCGGGAGCGCGGGCCGCCAACGCCGGCGGAAGGGGTCGGCGCGGGCACCGTTTCGTGGCGGCTGAGCGCGGTCACCGACGCGGTGTGCAGGGCGAGGGCGAGAGCCGCTGGGAGGGCCGCCGCCGGACGACCGGCACCGGCACCGCGTAGGACGTCGAGCCCCCTGGCGGCGCCCATCACCAGGGGCCCGGCGGCGTGGTCTTTGGCGACGGTGTCGTACGCCCATACCGCCGCGGTCAGCGGCAGGGCGGTGGCCAGTCCCCGTCTGCCCTCGCCTAGAACGGCGAGCCCGAGACCGGACGCCGTGAGGACCACTGCGGTTCCGAGGGCGGCTGCCGGGCTGATCTCCCCGGCCGGGACGGGGCGCTCCGGTCGTTCCTCGGCGTCCACGGACCTGTCGACGTAGTCGTTGAGGGCCATGCCGCCCCAGTACAGGCACAGCGAGGAGGCCACCGGTCCGAGCAGGCGGGGGCTGATCGCGGCTCCGCCCGCCGCGGCGCCGGCGAGGATGTCGCCCGGCACCGTGAGCCCTGCGGGCATCCGCACCAGGCGGGCATAGGCACCGGGACGGTCACGCAGGCTCACCGGCCCGCTCCGCTCGGGTTCCGCGCCCAGGTGACGAGAGCGTCGAACTGCCGGTCCAGGGCGTGCTCGTCCGAGGCCACGGGGTCCTTGAAGAAGAAGCCCAGCTCGGGCACGGGGCCGCTGACGTCGGCCCGGTGGGCGAGCGCCATGAACCGAGCGAGGTCGAGGACGAGCGGCGCGGCAAGGGCGGAATCGCAGCCCTGCCAGACGAACTGCAGGGTCATGCGGGCGCCGAGGAATCCCTCGAAGGTGATGTGGTCCCAGGCCGTCTTCCACTCCCCCAGGTCGGCCACCTCGTGGATGTGCACGCCGCCCTGCACGGGCCCTCCCAGCTGCTCCCGGAGCAGCCGGTCCTTCGACCGGATCTTGGCGGCGGCCCGCCGGGGCTCGGCGAGGGCGGCGCCGTCACCGCCCCCCAGCAGATTGGTGCCCGACCAACTGCGCACGTTCAGCGCGCGCCGCGCGAACATCGGGGCGAGGACGGACTTCACCAGAGTCTCGCCGGTCTTGCCGTCGCTGCCCGCGTACGGCAGGCCTCGCAGGCGGGCGAGTTCGTCGAGCGCGGGAAGGCGGGCGCCCGTCGAGGGGGTGAAGTCCACGAACGGGCAGCCGGCGCGCAGGGCGGCACAGGCGTACAGCGAACCGACCGGCAGGACTCCGAAGCCGTCGGGGCGGTGCAGGGCGGCGGCCAGCAGTTCCCAGGAGGCGTGTGCCGGATGCGGCCGCGCGGGAGGCTCGGTGGAGGCGACGTTGACCACGATCACGCTGTCCGCGCCCGTCCGGTGGCGGAAGTCCGTGATGTCGGCGGCGAGGGCGTCGACCGCGGCGTCCGCCGTCCCGGCCGGTCGGCCGGTTTCGGTGAGGCCGGGTCTGATCTCGGCGTCGGCGGCCTCCAGGTCCGCGCGGACCAGCGCGGGCAGGTCGTGCGGGACGACCCCGTCCGCGGCGAGGCGTTCGACGCGCTTGACGAGTCCTACGGTCGCGGGGTCGTGCCCGCCGAAGACGAGGTCGTCGAATGCGGGCAGGGGCACGTCCCGGAAGGCGGCGAGCTCGCTGACGACGCCCGTCGGGGCGACGACTCCGGCGCGGATGCCAGCCGCGCCGGCCACGGTGCTCGCCGCGACCGAACCACGACCGCCCACCAGCCAGATACCCGTGCGCATGGAACCTTCCTTCACGGCTGCTGCGGATAGGGAAAGGACTGGAAGTCGACGTCCAGTCGCCGGACGCCGCGGTGCAGCCAGTGGGCCGCGAGCCGCCGCACCGTCTTCTCGGGCAACGGCGGGTTGACGTTCTGCAGATCGGGGTCGGCTTCCAACTGCACGGCGCAGCCGAAGGCGTTGAGGTTGGCCATGTGGGCCCAGCGGCCGCGGTCGATGTCGAGGAACATCATGGCGCGCATGACGACGTGCCAGACGGCATAGCCGCCCGGGGGCCGACCGGTCATGATGTGCAGGGCCCCGGTCCGCGGGTCGTACAGCATGCCCTGCCCGAACTCGGCGAAGGCGCGTACCAATCGCGGGTCGCGGGGGCGGTAGACGGCGTCGAACGCCTCCAGCTGGACCCGTGACATCACCTCCAGCGCGCTCCGTGCGGGGGCGACGTAGTGGGTGAAGTCGGCCGGGTACTCGGGGCCGGTCACCATCCGGCGCCAAGTGTTGAGCACGGTGTTGTCCCAACCGCCGCCGTACAGCTCAACGAGGGCGTAGTACGCGTCCGCGAACTCCTTCGAGGGCTGGTAGAGCGTCACCTGGTCCAGCAGGTACCACACCTCGTTGGCGCGGCGGTCGCCCAGCATGCCCGGGATCTCCGGCAGACCGGGGTCGGCGGGCGCCGCGGTGGCGGTCGGCACGGCGCCGCCCACCACCGGCAGGGCGGCCCCGGCGGCCAGTGCGGCCGACACGCGCAGGATGTCACGGCGTAAGGGGCGGGCCGCCATCAGCTCATCCCCTCGGGGTACGGGAAGGAGCGGAAGTCCTGGTCGAGCTGGTCGATGCGCTTGACCAGCCAGGTTGCGGCGAGCCGACGTACGGTGGCGGCCGGCAGCGGTGGGTTGATCTTGTCCTGCGCGGGCTTGGCAACGGTCTGCACCGACCAGGCGAAGGCCAGGGCGGGGGCGATTCGCTGCCAGCGCCGACGGTCGATGTCCAGCAGCATCATGCCGCGCATGTAGGCATACCAGGTGTGGTAGCCGGGCGGCGGTATGTCCGGGGTGCTGTTCATCGTGTGCACGAAGAACGGGGCCGGCACGCGCGGGTCGTACAGCACGCCCTCGCCGAACCAGCCGAACGCCTGGACGAGGTGGTGGTGGCGCCGACCGTAGTAACGGTCGATCAGGCCGAGCTGCGTGCGCGAGAGCACTTCGAGCGGCTGCTTCACGGGAGCGAGGAACTCCGCGTAGTTGTTCGGGTAGCCGGGTTGCGCGACCATCTCCAACCACTTTTCACGCATTCCGCGTTCGATGTTGCCGACATGCGCTCTGATGGCCGCGTACGCGTCCTTCACCTCCTGGCTGGAGTTGAACAGCGTGGCGTCGTCGAGCCGGTACCAGAACTCATTGGCGCGGCGGTCTCCGCTCATGCCGGGGACCTCGGGGAAGTCGTTGCCGGGGCCGGTGGCCGCGGCCGGCGGCGCGGCCACCGCACCGACGGCCGCGGCGGTCGCCGCTCCCAGCGAGACCCTCAGGACCTGTCGTCGGTCGACGTGATGCGACACGTGGGGTTCCTCCTCCTGGCTACGACTGCGATGCCAGGAGGCTAGGAGCGCCGGCTATACGGCCACCTGTCGTTGTTCTGTGTCTCCGTCTATACGTCCGCCGCTTCGGACGTCCGTGCAGGACGCCCCCGCTGTGCGCCGGCGGCCGACTCCACGAGGGCCGCCTCGACGTCGTAGTGATGGACCCAGGACAGGTCGTCCACCACCTGCTGCAGGCCGCCTCCGGCGCCGCCCGCGGGCGCATCGCCGGCGGGCCGCGCCTTCCGCGCCCCGCCGCCCCGCGAACCGAGCTGGACCCGGGTGGTGTGCGGCCTCCGGAACTCCTCGTAGCGGCGGAGCCCGTCGGGTGTTCCGTCGACGAAGTGGGCGAGGGCCACGGCGTCCTCCAGGGCCTGCCCGGCGCCCTGGCCGTGGTGCGGCAGCATGGGGTGCGCGGCGTCGCCGAGGAGCGTGGTGCGGCCTCGGCCCCAGTACGGCAGCGGCTCCCGGTCGTACAGCGCCCACCGGCCCGGTGTCCCGGCGGCCCGCACCATGGACGACACGTCATCGTGCCAGCCGTCGAACGCCGCGGCCAGCGCCGCCGCCTCACCGGTGGCGCTCCACGACTCCTCTACGAGACCGGTCTCCGGCAGGACCGCCACATAGGTCAGTCGGCGTCCCGCGTCGACCGGTGCGACCAGCAGCCGTGCCTCCGGTCCGACCCACATGTACATGGTGTCGGGGGCGAGTCCGGGGACGTCGGCGGCGGGGACCACCCCGCGCAGCGCGCTCGACCCGGAGAACACCGGGCGCTCCTCACCCGCCACGGCGCGACGCACCACCGAGTGCACCCCGTCGGCGCCGACGACCAGGTCGGCGGAGGTCTGACGCCCGTCGGCGAACCGCAGCCGCACCCCGTCGCCGTCCTCGGCGACGGACTTCAGGCGTGCGCCCAGATGGATGCGCCCGGACGGCACCCGGTCGGCGAGCAGTGCGTGCAGGTCGCTGCGGAGCACGGTGAGGTGAGGGGCACCGTACTCCTTCTCCCAGGTGTCGCCCATGGGACGGCGGACGAGGAGCCGGCCGTCCGGGGCGCGCACCTCCAGCGCATCGGGACGGACGGCGACCGCGCGCAGCGCTTCCTCCAGCCCCCAACGGAACAGGAGTCGGGAACCGTTGGAGCCCAGGTGCATTCCGACGCCCGCTTCACCCAGTACGGGCGCCTGTTCGTAGACGTCGACGGTGGCACCGGCGCGCAGCAGAACGCCGGCCGCGGCGAGACCGCCCAGGCCGGCTCCGACAACGGCGACGTGCGGTACGGGCAAGGTGTTCGGCACGGGTTTCCCCTCGAATGTGGTTACGGGTGGGATTCACCGCGAACCGGCCGACACCAGTCCCGTCTCGTAGGCGACGATGACCAGTTGGGCCCGGTCGCGGCTGTCGAGTTTGGTCAGCAGGTGGCTGACGTGGGTCTTGACGGTGGGCACGCTCAGCCAGAGGCGATCGGCGATCTCCGAGTTGGTCAGCCCCCGGGCGACCAGGGTGAGCACTTCCCGCTCGCGGTCGGTGACCCCGGCCCGCTCCAGTGCGCGGGCCCGCGGGCGAGGCTCGCGCTCGGGGTCGTTGGCGAACTCCTCGATGAGACGCCGTGTCACGGACGGCGCCAGCAGGCCCTCGCCGGAGGCGACCACTCGCACCCCGGCGAGCAGGTCGCCGGGCGGAGCGTCCTTGAGCAGGAACCCGCTCGCACCGGCGCGCAACGCAGCGTACACATAGGCGTCCAGGTCGAACATGGTCAGAATCAGGACACGGGTGCCGGATGTGGCCGCCGAGCCCCGGATCCGGCGGGTGGCCTCGATGCCGTCCATCTCAGGCATCCGTACGTCCATCAGGACGACGTCCGGGTGTTCCGCGGCGGCCAGCTCGACGGCCTCGCGCCCGTTGGCGGCCTCGCCGACCACGGTCAGGCCCGGCTCGTTGTCAACGAGTACCCGGAAGCTGCCCCGCAGCAGGGCCTGGTCGTCGGCGACGATCACGCGCACGTCCTCGCTCATCGGACCGCTCCCCGGGAGGAGCCGACCGGGCCGAGCGGCAGCCGGGCGAAGACGGCGAAGCCACCGCCGGGACGCCGGCCGGCCGAGAACTCCCCGTCGTACACGGCGACCCGCTCGCGCATGCCGATGAGGCCGTGCCCCCCACCGTGCCCGCCGTCGGGGGCGGGCCCCGTCGGCGTGTCCCGGCCTGGGCCTCCGTCGCGGCCGGGTCCGCCGTCGTCGGTCACTTCGATCGTCACGTGTCTTTCGTCTCGGGTGATCACGACACGACAGTCTGCCGGAGCAGCGTGCTTGACGGCGTTGGTCAGGGCTTCCTGGACGAGGCGGAAGACGGTCAGGCCGAGCGCCTCGGGCAGGTCGTCCAGGTGTGGCGCGTCGAGCCGGACGCGGAGCCCGGCCTCGGTGGCGTGGCGGGCCAGCCCCGTGAGGCCGGCAGTGCCCGGTACCGGGCTGAGGTCGGCGTCCGTGAGGGCACCGGTGTGCTCGGAGCGCAGGACGCCGAGCAGGTGGCGCATCTCCTGCAAGGCGTCGCGGCTGGTGGCTTCGATGACGCGCAGCGCGTCGCCGGCTTCCTCGGGCCGGGTGGTGACGACGTGGTTCGCCACAGCCGCCTTGACGGCGATGACGCCGATGCTGTGGGCGACGACGTCATGCAGTTCCCTGGCGATCCGGATCCGTTCCTCGGCGACGGCCCGTTCGGCGAGTTCCTGGGCGGCCTGCGCCGCGTAGGCCCGTCGCTCCCGTGCGGCCGTGCCGAGTGCCCAGGAGCCCGCGGTCAGTGCCCAACCGAGGACGATGAGGCCTGGACCCTCCGACCACCAGTAGGTGTAAGGGCTCCGGGGCTCCGTGGTGACCATGCCGCCGAGACCGATGAGTCCGGCCGCGGCCACGGGCAGCAGGCGGTGCGCCGCCCCGGACAGGGCCACGGGGTAGAGCGCGAACGCCACCGCGAGGAACGGGTCCGTGACGACACCGAGGGCCACCGACGCCAGCGACGTGGCCAGGGCGACGGCGAGTACCGGCAGCGGCCACAGCCGGCGGACCACCACGGGCAGCCCCGTCGCGGTCACCAGGACGTCGGCGGCCCAGCCGGGCAGGTCGGCAGGTTCGGGTACCGCACGGGTGTGCCGCAGGACCAGCAGGAGCGCCACGTAGCCCACCGCGGCCAGGCAGTCGAGGAGGATGAGCTGCACCGGGGTGAGCCGCCGTCCGAACAGCGGCCGGGATTCGGGATGATCCATCGCCCGACCCTAACCGCGGGCCAGCGCCCGACGCTTCGTGCTCCGGGATGACAGCCCCCGGTAGGAGCCCGGCCGGTGGCGGACCCACGGGCCCGTTCCACATGGGCCGGTTGCGCGGGGGCTCAGCCCTCAGATGTTCATTCCACACGGGAGAACCTGCGGGTCGCGACGGCCAGGGCGAGCACGGCGAGGGTCGCCACCAATCCGGCCTCCACCAGTACGGGCGGTGTCCAGCCCCACCACTCGGGGCTCACCGACCCGTCGCCCATGGCCACCGCGGCGTCGCCGGGCATGCTGCGGCGCAGTGCGTCCACGGCGTAGGTCAGCGGGTTCAGCCGGACCAGCGTGCCGAGCCAGCCGGGCAGTCCGTCGACGGGGAACATGGCCCCGGAGAGGAAGAAGAGCGGCAGCATGCACATGCTGACCGCCACCTGGAAGGTCTCGGGACGCCGGATGCAGACGGCCGCCGCGACCCCGAGCGCGGTGAAGGCGAAGGAGACCAGGACCACCTGCAGCAGCACCACGAGCAGCATCGGGTGGTACGGCACGTCGGCGACGGGCCCCAGAAGCAGCACCAGCACGCCGTAGGCCGCGCCGGAGGTGGCGCCACCGAGGCAGATACCGACCAGGATGGCGCTGCGGCGGACCGGTGCCACCAGCATCTGCCGCAGAAAGCCGGACCGCCGGTCCCACACGATGGACGCGCCCACGGCGATGGCCGGCGCCTGGACCGACATCAGGACGACGCCCGGGAAGAGGAAGGCCCGGAAGTTGCGCAGGCTCTCCTCGGACATGGCGGAGTTCAGACCGGTACCGAGCACCAGCAGGAACATCAACGGCGTGACCATGCCCATGGCGATGCGCAGCCTGTTGCGGCTAAAGCGGATGGTCTCCCGATGCCACAGCACCTTCATGGTGCGCAGGTCCTGGGCCAGGCGACTGCCGTTGCCGATGCCCGGCGGCACGGGTGCGCCGTGGTCCGCGTCGGGCGAGTCGGTGTGTTCCGCCCGCGGGTCGTGCACCTCGGTCTGTGCCATGGTTACCTCCTCGGCCCGAAGTGGGGCTGTTGGGGACCGTCGGCCTCCCGGATGGTGCGGCCGGTGTAGTGCAGGAAGACGTCGTCGAGGGTGGGCGGGGTGACGGTCACCGCGTGCACGGGGACGGCGAGCTCGGCACAGAGCCGGGGCACGAATCCGGCGCCGTCGTGGGTACGCAGACGCACGCCGTCGGGTCCGGTTTCGGCCTCCAGTCCGAAGCCGTCGCGCACGGCCCGGGCCGCCCGCTCGTCGTCGTCGGTCCGCAGCACGACCAGGTCCGCGCCGACGACCGTCTTCAGCTCGGCGGGCGTGCCCTCCACCACGAGCTGCCCTCGGTCCATGATCGCCATCCGGTCGCAGTGTTCGGCCTCCTCCAGGTGGTGCGTGGTGAGGAAGATGGTGATGTCCTGCTCGGCGCGCAACCGGTGCAGGTGCTCCCAGATGGCGACCCTGGTCTGCGGGTCGAGGCCGGTGGTCGGCTCGTCCAGGAAGAGCACGCGGGGCGTGTGCAGCAGTCCCCGGGCGATCTCCAGCCGGCGCCGCATACCTCCCGAGAACGTACGTACGGGCGTGTCCTTGCGCTGGGTCAGCTCCACGAGGTCGAGCAGCTCGGCGATGGCACGGCGGGCCCGGGCGCGGGGCAGCCCGAACAGGTCCGCCTGGAAGCGGAGGTTCTCCTCGGCGGTCAGCTCCCCGTCGAGGGTGGACTCCTGGAAGACCAGGCCGATGCCGCGCCGGACTGCGTCGGGTTCACGGGCGATGTCGTGCCCGGCCACCTCGGCCCGCCCGGCCGACGGCCGCAGCAGGGTGCACAGCATGCCGATGGTGGTGCTCTTGCCCGCGCCGTTGGGGCCGAGGAAGCCGTAGGTCTCGCCGCGGGCGACGGCAAGGTCCAGGTCGACGACCGCCTCATGGGTGCCGTAGGTCTTGCGCAGCCCCTCCACGAGCACCGCGTGCCGGCCGCTCACCGGGCCTTCTCCGCGGCCGCGTGGCGGACGCTCATCATGGCGTGGAACAGCCCGGTGTCGTCGGGTTCCCCGACCGGCCCGCCCTCCGCCTCGACCCAGGCGTGGGCGCGGAACGGCTGGGTGCGCACGCCGGTGCACCAGTCGGGCCACGCACCGTGCAGCCGGCACAGCAGAACGGTGGCGATCGACCGCTCCAGGCAGCCCTGTCCGGCGCACCAGGCGCTGACCGACACCACAGAACTGCGGGCGTCGAGGGTCTGGGCAGCGGTGGCGGGCCGGGAGCCGCGCGAGACGGCGCGCAGGACGCGGCGCAGCCGGCGCGGCGGCACCTTGGCGAGGAGGTGCGCGGCACCCACCGCGCAGCGGGCGGTGATGTGCCGGTGCCAGCGGATCCTGACGGACTGCTCGGAGACCACGGGCATGCTCATGAGCCCACCACCAGCCGGGCCTTGACCAGGGACGCCAGCAGGGCACGGACGTCGGTGCAAGCCCGTTCCGCGGCCTCCGGACGGTTCCGGGTGAGCTCCCGGGCGGCCTCCTCGGCCGAGTTGCCGTCCAGCAGCAGCCTCAGGGTGGCCGCGCCGGAGCGGTTGAGCTGCCAGTAACGGCCGGTGCGCTGGTCGAGGAGGACGACACCGTCCTCGACGTCGGTGGCTATCACGTCGGGTTCCAAGATGTACGTCATCGGGGTCCTCCCGTGGGGGACGCGGCATGCGGAGCGGCGGCACTCGGTGACCGCAGCCATGTCTCACAGGCCAGCGTGTTCTCGAAGGGACTGAGCGAGCGGGTGTCGGGCGTGGGCCGGTACAGCGCGGCGCGCAGGGCACCGGCATCGACCAGCCCGTACTCGGCGAGGCGCAGGTCGTCGCAGAGTCCGGCGAGCCGCTCGCGGTTGCGGTAGAGCCCCTCGTAGGCCTCCTGCCCGAAGGCGCCCTTGTCGCGTCGGTCAAGCACGGCGTCGGGTACGGCGCCGCGCAGGGCGGTGGTGAGCACCGGTTTGTAGCGGCCGGGCACCACCCGGTCGGCGACGCGGACCGAAAGGGCCGCCTCGATCACCCGGTCGTCCAGGAAGGGCGTATCGAAGGTGACGCCGAGGGGGCGCAGGGAGCGGTTGAGCTGGCGGGCGGCGTGCCCGCTGAGCACCGTGACCTCCAGCGTCTGGTGCTGGAGCCGGTCGGGGTGCAGCGGCCGGGGCCGCCGCGCGGCGGTGTCGGTCAGCAGGCGGCGGACGGTCGCGACGGCATCGGGAGTGGCCCACTCGGGCATCCGCAGGTCGCCGCGGCCCCAGCCGAGCGGCGGGGTGAAACGGGGGGACGGCGGGGCGTCGAGCTGCAGGGCGGCTCGGGCCAGCGTGTCGGAGAAGGACGACCGGTCGGCCAGCGAGCGCAGGGTCGCTCGGAGCGGCCAGCGGTTGACGGAGCGGAAGCGGCGCATGGTCTGTATGCCCCGAACCGGGTCGCTGCGAATCAGTGACCAGCCGAACTGGGGGGATATGCCGAACAGTTCGTCGCCGCCGACGCCGATGAGGTGGCGTGCGGCTCCTTCGGTCCGGACGGTGCGGGCCAGGGCCTCGGTGTGGGCGCGGTTGCGGGTCCACACGAGGGGGCCTTCGACGTCGTCGCTCGCACCGTCCCGGTCGGGCGCGGCCTCGTACCAGAGCGGGCCCTCGGCCGGGTCCACGAAGCGGTGTCGGGCGGACGGCATGAGCGCGGCCGCCCTCCTCGCCCAGAGCGTGTCCGCGTTGGCGCGGTCCATCGGCTTCCAGTGGTGGGTGACCAGGTGGGCGTCCGTCGCGTCGGCGAGGAAGCACAGGCTGGTGGAGTCGAGGCCGCCGGACAGGTCGGCGCTGATGACGTCCTGGTGGGCGGCGCGTGCGGCCACGGAGTCGGCCAGCGCCCCGCGGATCGTGTCCGCCGCCCGGGAGATGGGAAGGTCAGGCTCGGGCGGCGTCCACCAGGAGACCGTGCGGGCCTCGCCGTCCGGGCGTATGTCCAGCCAGGCGCCGGAACCGACGGAGTCGACCCCGGTCCAGATCGGGCGCCCGCTGAGCGGCCACGGCACGGGAAGCAGGAGCTGGAGGGCGAGGACCTCCTCGTCCAGCCCGGTCTCCATGAGGGCCGTCAGGCCGCTCGGGCTGTCCGCGGCCACGGTGACGCCGTCGATCCGCGCGTGGAAAACGTGACGCGCGGTGGACAGCGATCCCTGGGTGCGGGTGCGGCCGTCGAACGAGGCGGCGAGGTGGAAGCTGCCGGGGAGTGACCGGACGAGGGAGTCGAGGTCGTGCGGTGAACTGAGGTTCGCGAGGCGCCGCGCGACCAAGGAGGCGTCGGCGCGCGTGGGGCCGAGGAGTACGAGTCGGTTCCGGCCGCCGTCGACGACGACGCATTCGTCGTCGTTCCAGCGGCCCACCAGCCAGGGCCGGCCCGAGGCGTGCGTAACGGTCCGGGCGCCGGGTGCTGCCGCCGCACGGGCGACCGGTTCAGCCTTATGGCAGTCGGGAAGGATCAGAAACTCCATGTCCCCTTCTTCGGTTGGCGCAGACATGCCGAAGCGCGGCGGCCCTCAGTCGCCGCGCCAGGGCGTCAGCAGGTCCAGACGCCTATGCCGCCGAACCACTCCGGGCACTCGTTCCCGAAGCCGCCCAGCGTCAGGTGGGAGAAATCACCGACTTTTAGAAGTACGGGCGTTTCATATCCGTCGGCGCGCAACGTGGTCATGGCGGAGCTTTTTGGTCTGCGGTCGTCAGGGGGTGGCGGCGGAGCGGCTTCGACAGCAGCCGTTCCGCCGCCGGCGTGCGTCGGCGGGTCACCGCCGCACGCGGATGATCAGCAGAACCAGGCGTCGCCGCCGTACCAGTCGACGCAGTCCTCGGGACCGGCGCCGAGCGTCAGCTCCGAGAAACCGCCGACCTCGACGAGCGCGGGCGCCTCGTACTCCTCGTGCGTGGCCATGTTCACCCTCCTTCTGTTCGGACGGTGGGGTGCGGCTGCGGCCTGCGCGAGCTCGTCGGCGGCAGCCGCACCCCGGGTCACGCACAACGTAGGCGGCCTGCGGTCCCGGGCTCCTGGGTGCACCGTCCCGTCCCCGTCCCGCGTCCTCACTGCCGCGGAGGTTCAGGCGTCACGCCGCCGTAGAGCCAGATAGCCGCCGAGGAGTGCGACGACCACCCAGGCCGCGAGAACGGCCATGCCGCTCCACGCGGTGAGGATCATGTGTTCCTGGGGCTCTCGGCGCATGACGATCCCGCCGGCCGCGTCGGGCAGGAACTGAGCCACCTTCTGCACCCCGGGCAGGTTGTTGAGGATCTCCGACACCATGAAGAACAGCGGCACGAGGATGCCGAGGGTGAGCGCGGGGCTGCGCAGCACGGTCGCCAGTCCCATGGAGAAGGCGCAGATCATGGTCATATAGAGGATCGACCCGACGACCGCGCGGAGCGCCCCGTCGTCGGTGATGGAGGCGTTGTGTGCCTCGCCGATGGCCGTCTGGGCGGTGAAGAAGGTGACGAGCACGACCACGACGGAGGCGGCCAGGGCTACGGCGGTGCCGGTGAGCACCTTGGCCGCGTAGAAGACACCACGCCGCGGGACGGCCGCCAGCGAGCCGCGGATGGTGCCGGAGGAGTACTCACTGGTGACCGTGAGCACACCGAAGACGACCAGGGAGATCATGCCGAGCCGCAGTCCGTTGAAGCCCGAGCCGACCGGGTCGAAGTCCGCCTTGCTCTCCGCGCTCATGTCGTCGTAGGCGCCGCGCAGCACCCACCCGAAGAGCAGGGCGATCAGGACGCTGACGAGGAAGCACAGCACCAGGCTCCACAGACTGGAGCGCATGGTTCGGATCTTGGTCCATTCGAACGCGACGGCCGCGCGGGGGTCCCCCATGGTCACCGCACCCCCTTGTCGGCACGGTAGTCGGCTGCGTCGGCCGTGAGCTGCATGAACGCCTCTTCCAGAGAGGCCGTACGGGGACTGATCTCATAGACGGTGACCCCGTGGCGGCCGGCGAGTTCTCCCACCTTCTCCGAAGAGGTACCGACCGCTTCCAGCGTGCCGTCGGGACCCTGGTCGGTGTGGATGCCCGCGTCGGCGAGGACACCGCGCATCCGTTCGGGTTCGGGCGTGCGGACCAGGATGTACGCCCGGGAGTTACGGGCGATGAACTGCTCCACCGAGACGTCGGCGAGCAGCCTACCCCGGCCGATCACGATGAGGTGCTCGGCGGTGAGCGCCATCTCACTCATCAGGTGGCTGGAGACGAAGACGGTGCGCCCCTCCGCCGCGAGCCGCCGCATCAGGCCGCGGATCCACAGGATGCCCTCGGGGTCGAGGCCGTTGACCGGCTCGTCGAGGAGCAGGACGGGCGGATTACCGAGCAGCGCGGAGGCGACGCCGAGCCGCTGGGCCATGCCCAGGGAGAAGCCCTCGGTTCGCCGGTCCGCCGCGCTGGTGAGACCGACGGTGTCCAGGACCTCGTCCACTCGCCGCTCCGGGATGCGGTTGCTGCGGGCGAGGCCCAGCAGATGGGCGCGTGCGGTGCGACCGCCGTGCAGTGCCTTGGCGTCGAGCAGCGCGCCGACCTCGCGCAGCGGGTACCGCAGTTCCGCGTAGGCCCGGCCGTCGATGAGGACCCGGCCGGACGTCGGACGGTCGAGTCCGATCATGGCCCGCATGGTGGTGGACTTGCCCGCTCCGTTGGGCCCCAGGAAGCCGGTCACCCGGCCGGGTTCCACCGTGAACGACAGTCCGTCGACGGCCAGGGTGCTCCCGTACCGTTTGGTGAGTTGCTGAACCTCAATCATGGTCCACCACTCTGGCCCGCCGTACCGCCTGGCACATCGGGCCGGAGGATGTCATCCCCGCGACCGAATCCCGGCCGGGAACGCGCCGGCGGCGGTGGAGGGGATCCCCTCCACCGCCGCCGGGTGGGACGGGCCGTCAACGGCCCCGCGTGCTACGGGTGGGGCCGGGTCAGCAGACCCAGGCACCGCCGCCGTACCAGTCCGTGCACTGGTTGTCCCAGCCGAGGGTCAGCTCGGCGAACTCGCCGACCTCGACCAGCTCGGGCGTCTCGTACTCGTCGTACATGGCCATGGGGTCACCGTCCTTCGTTTCCGGTTGGACCGGGGCGGACCGCCGGGCGTTTCCGCCGGCCGCCCCGGCGTTGCGCCGCCAACGTAAGACTCCCGTCGTCCCGGGCTCTTGGGGCTCCAGGCCCGACCGGGTCCCGCCCTGCCGTCAGGCACCCAGCCCGGCGTCCCGGGCCCGTACCACGGCAGCCGCCCGGTCGCTCACCTGAAGTTTCGCGAAGACGTGCGAGATGTGGTTGCGCACGGTCTTCTCGGCCAGCACCAGTTCGCGGGCGATCCGCCGGTTCGTGTAACCACGGGCGACCAGATCGAGGATCTGCCGCTCGCGTTCCGTGAGCTGTGGGAAGGCGGCACGGCTGGGCATCTCGTGGACGGCGGAGAAGTAGCCGCTCAGTCGCGCGGCGACGGTCGGGCTGAACACCGCGCCCTTCAGGGCGACGGTGCGCACCGCCCTGATGAGTTCGGCCCGAGGCGCGCCCTTGAGGAGGTAGCCGTGCGCACCCGCCCTGAGCGCCGCGACCACCATGTCGTCGTCGTCCGTCACGGACATCATCAGCACACGCGGGGCGTCGGCGCCGGGTTGGTGGGCAGCCGCGATGTCCGCCATCGCGGCCACACCGGACAAACCAGGCATCTGAGCGTCCATCAGGATCACGTCGGCTCCGACCTTTTCTTGCACGAGAGCCTGCACGGCGTCCTCGCCACTATTCGCCTCGCCGACCACGTCCATGTCTTCCACGTCCTCCATCGCGAGCCGTACGCCCGCGCGGAACAACGGATGGTCATCCACCAGGAAAACTCGTATGGTCATGCCTCACTCCGGGGCAGCCTCGCGCGGACGAGGGTGCCGGGTTTGCCGTCGGGCCGCTGCAGCACCTCGCAGCGCCCGCCCACGTCCTGCGCCCGGTGTGCCATGGACGCGAGGCCGACGCCGCGCCGGCAGGCGCCCGCGACCGGCGGCCCGCTCCCGTCGTCGGTCACCTCCAGCGTCACCCAGCCGTCCTGATCGGCCAGTCGCACGGTGACGGTCCGCGCTCCCGCGTGGCGCAGGACGTTCGTCAGCGACTCGGAGGCGATGCGGTAGGCGGCGAGTTCGATTGCGAAGGACAGCCTCCGCGCCGGTTCGGGCTCCCGCAGTTCGACGCGTACGTCGAGCTTTCCGTCGACGCTCGCGCGGTGCGCCAGACGGCACAGGGCTCCGTGGATTCCGCCGCCGTCCAGGTCCGGAGGGCGCAGGTCGTCGATGATGCGCCGGATGTCGTCCACGGTGCGGGCGGTCTCAGCTGCAGCGTCCAGGATGAGCTGACGGGTGCCCGGCTGGGCGACCCGTTCGGCCGCGACGTCGAGGCGCAGTCTGATGCCCGCGAGCGCCGGACCGAGGCTGTCGTGGAGGTCGGTCCGGAGCCGACTGCGCTCGTCCTCCCGGGCAGCGACCAACTGCTCTCCTACTCCGTCGGCGGCCGCCGCCCCCTGCTGTGCCAGGCGCCACTGTGGCAGCATGCCCCAGGTATGCCCCATGATGCCCAGGAAGCACAGGACGACGGAGACCCCGAAGTCCAGGTCGAGGCCCGAGGGCCTGGGCATGACCCCGAGCAGACCGAAGGCAACGAGACAGACCACGAGGATCAGGCCCGTTTCCACCCACGCCCGTAACACGGAGGACGATAACCCCTCCCCTCGAACGCCGCTGTGTTCAGAGCTCCACTTCTGAATCCTTCTCCCCCGAAGCATTCTCATGCCACCCAAGTTAACTCTTCCTTGGTAAACGAGGGAGACAGGATTCGGCCTTGCCGGGAAGGCGCGTATTGCTACCTGGCGGCTTCCTGGAGGGTGGAGAGGTCGGACAGACGGGAGGCCACGCTTCCCATCCTGAGCCCACTGCACTTGGCCAGCATGTGCTGGAAGTGGACCGTCGCCTCGTGGCTCGGATACTGGAACTCCAGGTCCGTCTCCCAGCCCGTCATCGCCTTGGCCGCCGCCGCGAAGCGGTAGGGAGGGTAGAGCTCTTTCCAGTCGACGGACGGGGCGTCGGGGTGCAAGCCCGGCACCACCGGGTTCAGTGCGAAGTCGATGAGGGCCAGGACAGCACTTCCCGCGAGGTCGCGCCCGGCCAGGGCACGTGCCAGGCGGCACGGGATCCCGTATTCGCCGTTCAGCATCTCGAGCAGGAAGTCATGCAGCGCCGGATCGGTCTTCCGTATGAAGGCGCCTTCGCACTGGAAGAGTTCGTCGAGCACCGCGGCACACTCGAAGAGGACGCGAGTGGTGAGCGGGCCCTCGGAGGTGTGCACAAGCTTCAGGGGCCCGTCGATGCCGACGCGTACGTGGCGCCATATGTCTTCGAGGGAGTGCTCCATTGCCGCCCGCATGTCCCAGGTGGCGGTATCAAACTCCGTCAGACCCTCCGGGTCCAGGAGAAGATAGTAGGCGAAGTAGAGGTTGAGCCAGTCCAACTCGCTGAAGAGGATCTGGCTGCGTAGATTCACCTCAGCGCCGCTCGAGTTCCGTAGACGTGGAGTGGACGGTCACCGGTTCACACCTTCCGAGCCGTCCGCACCCTGGTCGTCGTCTTCCGGTCGGGGAAGCGCCTCCTCCACGGGCCCTCGGTCACGCGCTCACTCGACCAAGACCTTCAAGGCGTCGTACCGGGTATTCGTGGCCAGTCCAGCGGCGACGGAAATGGAGATCTCCGCTCAGTGGGCGTGGCGTAAGCTTGACTCTGTCGGGGATCTTGGAGTTCCTCGGTGCGGCAGCATGATCAACGGGCATGCTCGGGGAGTTCCGCCGACCGATGCAGATGTCGAGGTGCCCGTTGTCCCTTCGCCCCCATTCCGGTGAGCAGGTCCCGTCTCTGACTGCGCAGGTCGCGCGGGCGAGCAACCCGGCCGGAACGACGGCGATATGGGTACGCAACCGCCTCGATGGGCTGTGGTGCGACGAGGACTTCGCGGACTGGTACCCGCGGGACGGGCGTCCAGGCCCTGCGCCAAATCATGGTGCAGAACTACCACCGCGACGCCCAAGGACACCTGCGCTGGCGCACCGCCGAGACGGAAGGCGGGCCCGGGCTACCGCCATCGTCCCGGGCGATCGTCTCTCCCTACGACATCTCGACCCGCTTCGCACGGCACGGACACATCATCAAATGGAAGGGGTTCGCCACTCATCTGACCGAGACCTGCGCTCCCGACAGCCCCAACGTGATCACGGACGTGGCCACCACCGCGGCCACCACCCACGACAGTCAGGTCCTGCCCGCCATCCACACCCGCCTGGCACGTCGCGGACTGCTGCCCGCCGAGCACCTGGTCGACGCCGGCTACACCTCCCTGCCCCACCTGGAACAGGCTGCTCGTGAACACCAGGTCACCGTCTCTGGGCCGCTGCGGAGCAACCCCACCCGGCAACACCGCCGGGCCGAGGGCTTCGCCCGGGACGACTTCCACATCGACTACGACCGTCAGCAGGTCACCTGCCCCCGGGGACAAGTCAGCGCGGGCTGGAACGGCCCCTACCCGACCTCCTTGCCCACTGCGGCCCCGCTGATCGTGGCCAGGTTCACCAAAAGCCAGTGCCGCCCCTGCCCGGCCCGCACCCAGTGCACCACCACCACCGCCGACAGCGCCCGCACCGTCGGCTTTCCCCCACGAGAACTCCGCGATCTGCAACTCCGCGTGCGCACCGAGCAACAGACACCCGAGTGGAAGACCCGCTACGCGGTCCGCTCAGGAGTGGAGGGCACGGTCAACGAATTCGCCCACGGACACGGCATGCGGCGCTGCCGCTACCGAGGGCAGGGAAAGGCCCACATCCAGCACGTCCTGACGGCCATCGCCGTCAACATCGAGCGCCTCAGCGGACTGTCACCAGCCGAGGAAGCCTCCACGGCCCGCCTACCGACTGCCTTCCACAACTTCCTTGATCAGCGCGAGATACCCCGGCTGAAGTCCTGGCGAACCCTGGGAACCTGACCGGCATCTCCAAGATCCCCGACAGAGTCAAGTTAGGATCACTTGCCGATGGACATCAGTCCCCGTCCTCGACCTCTGGCAGCTTGTGTTTCAACTCTCCAACCAGGTCGTTGATCTTGGCCATCATCTCGGCGGACAGCCCTCCGCCGTTGCCGCGGGCAGCCAGACCGAGAATCTGTCCTCGTTGAATCGAGCCGAGGAAGCGAATCGCCTCCAGGAATTCGCGGGCCGCGGGGTTGACCTGGGCGTCGTCCTCGAAGAGGGCGGCGTCGACCTGGAGCGCATGGGCCAGGCCGGCGCGCACTACGTCGGAAGCCTCGGTTGTGGAACCCGCGCGAAGGGCGATGATGTCCTCGATCGTAACGACTGGCCGGCCGGCGTGATCATTTACGAGCCGTACGATCTCGTCGTTGGAGGGCGCCTCCTGACCCACATACCCGTGCTCCAGGAGGTAGTTGATCTTTTCGCCGACCGTGCGGGGTGCCGACGCTCGCTCGTCATGCGAACCCCTGGGGCGGACCCCGAATGAGCAGTCCTGAGCGGCCAGCAACTCCGCTTCGGTCACCCCGTATGCCTGTGCGAGTGGCTGTACATAGGCGTCACTCAGCCGACGCCGACCGCTCTCCGCGTTGCTCACCGGCACGCGACTCGTGCCGAGAATCTCAGCGGCCTGGGCCACGCTGAGGCCGGCATCGCAACGCAGGAGTTGGAGGTCCGGAGGACCGTCGTAGGGGAAGAGAACGTCGAGTGGCTGACCGAGCGCCGCTGCGATCGCGGGGAGCTTCTCGCCCTTGGGGAAGTCCTGGCCGCTCTCCCATCGCGCCACGGCGGGGGCTTTGACGCCGACCGCGGCGGCCAACTCACCCTGGCTAAGGTCCTTGCCCCGCCGGACAGCGCGTACACGTCTGCCGTCGAACTGACGTGGCACATGAACTCCAGAGTGGCGATCGGAGGCGGGTCGGGGCGGCGCCAGAGTAACCGCAGATCAGGTTGATACTTCCAGGAAAATAATGTAAGTTTCTGTATCGAACCTGCTGGTCGGGCTCCGCCTTCTCTATGGTGCCAGCCTCCAGAGGACTCCTGTGCATGCCGCATCGCCGTGGCTGCTTTCGGTACCTAGTCGTTGTCGGCCGGTGGCGGAGCACCTTCCGATGATGTCGGCCGTCGCGGGCCCGGCGCGACCCGTCGCGATCCCTGGAGGGATGGGCTCGCCGCAGGTGTCCGGGCAACGACCCAGGCAGGAGCGGACCGAGCAAAGAGGGAGCGCAGTGCCACAGAGAGCGAGCCCGGCAGGAAACAGGGCGATATGAGACCGGTGTCCAGGAGCTACCAACTCCTGGACACCGGGTCCGGCTCCCCAGGGGGCGCCGATTCACTACTACGCAGGCAACGGGACTTCTTTGGCGAGAGGCCGCTGCATGCGTTTCTAGCAACCATGGAGTATCGCATGCTTGCCATGCCGAAGGGAATCCCTTCCTCAGTAGCTGGCCACGGCCAGCCGCAGCTCGTTCATGCCATCGAGCGCGTCCGCCTCCTCTTCGCTCCGTGCAACGGCCAGGCCCCCATCCGGCCGTCAGCGCCTGAGCGGGCCTCCGGAACGATGGCCCGGCCGGGAGGCACAGCTGCCTGCTGTATGGATGCGCGCCCTCCCATGGCGGAGCCCGCGTCGCCGGCCGTGTTCCTCCGGTTCGGCGCGTGAGGGCGGCCGTGGCCGACGCGGACGACCTCGACGCCTCCATTGATGCATGGGTGAGCGCACAACTCGATGCCTCGCCGGACTGGGACCACGAGAAGTGGGAGACGCTGGGGAAAATCCTCGACCTCGAGTTCTCGGTCCCCCGCGATTCCCGCGTCTACAACTTCGTGAAGCCTGTTACCGGGACCTCGGTCGACAGTGAAGCCGCGTAGCTCACGCCTTGCATCAACGAGAGTTTCGATGGCTCTCGATTCCTCTTCTCGCACCGGGCTGGATTAGGCGCCGTGTGCCGCTAGCACCATGAGGCGAAATGAGAACCACAATATCCGACCTCTCCGAGGCGGCCTTGCGGGGCAACTGGGGCCCCATCATTAAGGAATCCGAGAAGGCCCGGGGAAAGCACTGGGCCGAGAATGCCCGGTGTTCCGGGCGGGATACCGACATGTTCTTTCCTCTCGGGGACGGTCCGCAGGCCGAGCCGATGGAAACGGTGGAACGACTGGGCCTGTCCCTGGTCAGGCCGCTGGATCTGTGTGCGGCCTGCCCGCTGTCGACAGCTGCCCGCTGCCTGATCGAGTCCTTGCGTAACGACGATGAGTTCGGGATTCGCGGGGGTCTGATCGCCTCAGAACGCTCCGTATTGCGGGCCAGTTGGCAGAAGCGCACAGACGAGAACGCTGTGGGTCGCGCACTGCGCGGCTCAACCGCAGCCTTGAGCAAGGCGGAACGCAACGAGGTGATCGCCCGGTTCGCGACAGATCCCACGATGGACGCCGCTGCCGTGGCGCGGGGTCTCGGAATCACCCACGAGTACCTGTTGAAGCTGGCACGGACCTACCGGCAGAAGCGCCGGCCCCAACCGGTCACGCCGCTGGTTCGAAGCACGCACGCTGCTTGACGGCAGCGAGGAAACGTTTCTTCTACAAGGAACTCCTTGTGCCCTGGAGCTTACCTATGTCTCAGAACAACCTCACTGCCTCGACGCGGGAAAACCTCGTGGGCGAAATTAGAAAGGTCGCACCCGCTGCGGTGCTCGTCCGGGTATTTCCAGTTCGGCGGGGCTTCACCTACCTGTTCGAGCCCGATTTCTACCGCACGTTTCTCGACCACAAGACGGAAGAGAGCGTGGCGCGGCTGGTGCGTCGGACGTTCGGCGACCTCGCGGACTGGCGAGTCGCCCACGACTTCTACCTTCCGACGGGGGAGCTTTATCTCACCCCGGAGCCGCACCAAAAGGGATACATCCCGGAAGACGACCAGTCCTTCGGCATCGTACCGGCACGGCGTATAGAGATATCTGACGGGAACTTCGAATGAGCGAGATAGCCACGGACCTGGTGTGGTCGGAGTCCAAGGCGTGCAGGGGCTCGCGGCTCGTTCTGCTCGCTCTCGCCAGGGAGGCGGACGATCAGGGGCGGGCGACCCTCACCCTGGAGGAGATATCGCGGCTGACAGGGCTGACGGTCCGCTCGATCACGACGTGCCTCGGTGACCTGACATCGCTCGGGGAGCTGAGCCGCGAACGCGGTGGAGGGGCGTCCAACCCCAGCAGGTACTCCATCCTCCTCGGCGGTCAGGCCGGCGGAACGGCGTCGCGCGAGGGGACGGAACTTCCTTCTTCGGGCTTCGCTGTGCCGCAATCCGGAAGGAACTTCCAAGCTGACGATTCCCGGAAATCCCCTACGACGCCGTCAAATTGGAAGTCTCTTCACGGGGAGCCGGAAGTTACTTCCTCGCGTGCGCGTGGTGGTAGTACTCCCTACGGGAGTACTACCACCACCAAAAAGCAAGCTAGCTTTGCTGATTCGAATCTCCGGGAAGTTCCGGCCGGACAGGCTTCGGTCGAGGTCCCGGCAGGCGCCCGGGAGCTGGTGGCGGCGATGACCGGGGCCGGGATGGTCGTCGGCTGGCGACTCACCGACGCGGAATGGGATCGGGTAACAGCCCTCGCGGCCCGTTGGGGCCACGAACGGCTAGTCGAGATGGTCGCCCCGCGCTGGAACGCCGAGCGCCCGCCGCTGTCCGCCCGCTATCTGCTGCGCATCTGGGCGGACCTCCCTGACCATGCCCCGGAACCGGCGGCCCGGACGAACGTCGTTCCGCTGCGGAGGCAGCCCGGCACGTGGGTCCCCTTCCAGAACACCGCCCAGCCCAGCGCCTACCAGAACGGATTTTGATCATGGCCCCAAACCCAGAACGCGCGGGCAGCGCCGCATCGCTGCGGGCCATGGAACGGATACTCGCAGCGAGAGGGCTACAGGCCGTGCCGGAAGCGATTGACGACGACTCGCCGGAGGAGAACCCGGGCCATCGGCAGTGGCACCACCGGGCCCGTGCGGAGTACGCCCTGGGCCGCTGGAGCGCAGCGACGCCGCCCCGGTACCGCGATGCCGACGCGACTCTCCCGGAGGTTCAAGCCTGGGCCGACCGGGCTCTGGCCGACTACGCCGCCGCCGGCGCTCTGCTCCTGACCGGCCAGACCGGCACGGGCAAGACGCACGAGGCGTACGGCGCACTGAGGAGGATCGCAGCCGGCGGCCCGGACCGGTTCGAGGTGATCACCGTGAACAGCGCCGACATGTACGGCAGGCTGCGGCCCTCCCAGGTCATGGGCGCGGCCGAACGTGAGCTGCGGCGGCTCAGCGAGGTGCAATACCTGCTGCTGGACGATCTCGGCACGGCGAAGACCTCCGAGTGGACCGAAGAGGTGACGTACCGCCTCATCAATCACCGGTACAACCACTGCCTCCCGACCGTCATCACGTCCAACCTGCCCGCCCGGGACGAGAGCGGGCCGGACTTGACCGGCTTCGTCGGGGCCCGGGTGGCGAGCCGACTGGCCGAGATGGTGACCAGCCTGGTCCCGATGATCGGCACGGACCGTCGGCGCGGCGGGAGGGCGGCCTGATGCCCGTTCGCCTGCAAGGGACGGCACCGGACGCCGCCCTGACCACAGCCTGTGCATACGTGGGGCCCCTCAGCCTGTACGCGAACCCGTTCACGGCTGGAGACCACAGCCCGTCGCCGGCCGGGACGCCAATGGACGCGGAGGAAGCGGTGAGCCTGTTCGCCGCGACGCTCCAAGGGCCGGTCGGCCGCTGCTACGCGGACGAGTTCGCCCACGCGCTCCGCGGCCTCGACCTCATGTGCACCTGCCCCCTCGACGTCCCGTGCCACGCGGATGTCCTGCTCCATCTCGTCAACGCCCAAGGCGACAGCAACACGATCTTCACCAGCAACTCCACGGAAGGCTCCGCGATGCCCCACCCGATCATGGTCTCTGCGGCTGAACGTCTCACGGCCGGCGAGAAGCGGCGCACCGCCGCTCGGGAAGACGCCTTCCGCACCTGGGGCCCCCGGTCGACCAAGGCGGCAGCCCACTACGCCCGCCAGCTCCTCGGCGCCGAGGCGGCCACACTGGAGTGGCAAACGCTGGGACTTCTCGGCTTCGAGGAACACTTGCAAGCCTTCGCGTCGCTCGACACGACCGGGGGCCAGCACCTGGAGCTGTACTACACCGACCAGGGCGGCACAGAACGAATTTCTTTGCGGGTGTCGTGTGTGAGCTGCCCGAGTCAGTACGTGCACGAGGTCACGTCCTTGGAACAGCTCGGACAGCTCCTCTCGCAGACACCGGCATGGCAGGGCATCAGCCCGCGCGACGGGGGCAACCTCTGATGTCACACACGCACATAGACACGGCTGCGGGAGCCGAACAGGGGCGCTACAGCCTGCGCGGTATGACGGCCTGGGACCGCAGTGCGATCATCCTTCTCGGCGCGGCCGGCTTCGCCTTCTCGTACGACGCACTGCGTCAGATTGCCCTCGCGATCCACGCCAGGGAGACCTTGTCCTACCTGTTCCCAGTGTTCATCGACGGGTTCATTGCCTACGGCGTGCGGGCGATCGTGCTCCTTCGGCACCAGCGGTTCGCCGCGCGGCTCTACGCCTGGTTCTTGTTCCTCGCGGCGACCGGAGCGAGCCTCGGCGCGAACTCTCTGCACGCCGTCACGTTGAACGATTCTCCGCAAGCCGGACGGTCCGCGCTGCACCTCGCGGACAGCGTCGTCGCGGTGTTGTCGATGCTCGCGCCGCTCGCGCTGGCGGGATCGGTCCACCTCTACATCCTGATGGTGCGGACGGCTGAGCGAGCGGTCCCGGACCGGGCTGACACCGGTCCCGGACCGGTCCGTGAGATGTCTCCGACGCTCGAACGTGTCCCAGTCCAGCAGGGTCCTCGTCCGCTGGAAGCACAGGGGTCAATGCCTCCATGGTCGCTGACGAGCGGTCCGTCCGCACCGCAGGACACCGCCGCAACACCCGTTGACCTGCGGAAAGCCGAGCCCTGGCCCGACGAAGAACCGCGTACGGAGGACGCCGCGGCCCGCCCGTCCGCAGAAGCGGACGGAGCGGAGGCCGAGGGCAAGAGCGCGGACGGACCGGACGGCGACCCTGCGGACCACGCGCCATCCACGGCAGTTCCGGAGGGCACAGAATCCTCTGCGCCCACGGCGGTCCGCGCCCCTGCGGACGGAGAAGAGCCGTCCGTCCCGGACGACGCGGGATGCTCCCAGGACCGGGAGGCGGACGACGACTGGTTGGCGGAGCTGCTGCCGATCGCGCGGGCCGCTACCGAGCGGGCCGGACGGACCAGTCGTGAGGTTGTCGGGGACGCCGTCCGCAAGCACCAGGCGATCAGCAATGACCGTCTTGGTGTGCTGCTGGCCCGGCTGAAGGAAGAGGACGAAGAGGCGGCGAAGGCACCCGCCGCCGCCTCCAGCGCCCTGTGGTGATCTCATCTCATGACGGGCCTGGAGTCTGTGCAGCTCGCGCCGTACAGGCCCCGGCCGGTCAGCTTGATCAGGAAGGAACGACGATGTGGTCTCGCCCACGCGACCGGGCGGAAGACGCCGCCCGCGCCGACGTACAGGCGGCGTCCGCCCTCTCGGCTCACCTCCAGGGCGGGGGCCGTCTTGTGCCGGTGCAGGCGGCCGGCCTGGTCCTGGCGGCTGGTGAGGTCGCCTTCGCGGATGTGGCGTGCTCCGCCGCCCGCTTCTACGGGACAGAGGTCGACCACCCGGCCTCGGTCAGCGGCTATTTCGAGAACCACCCGACCTTCGGTCGGCGGTGGGTGAGCAACGGTCGCCTCGACGTCCGTCGTCGGCAGGAAGCGGAGGACGCCGCCCGTCCGCAGTGGCGCGATCACACCGGCGCCCGGGTGGTGCTCACCTCAGTCGGGGTACGGCTCCTGCCGGTGGGGGCTCATGAGTGGATGCCGTTCGACCACGCTCTCCTGACCGGAGTCGCTGCTGAACCACCCGCCGTCGTGTTGTCGTACAGCACGTGCGCGCCCCTGCTCCTGAGCGGCCCGGCCGCCCCGTGGCTCGGCGTGGCGATCGAGCACCTACACCACGTCTCCGCGTAGGACCGTAAGCCGCTCCGCCAAAAGCCGGAACTTAATTCCTGGAATTAGGTTCCGGCTTTTGTTGATTCGAGTTGTCCGCGAACGCCTGCAAGGATCCAGGCACGGCCAACGCCATAAGGCTTTACGGCCGTGGAGATCCGTTCGGGATCCCCTCCGAATCACGCAAGGGGCTGATGGCCTTGATACGAGTACGCGCCCGGCAGCTCGACCGTCTCGCCGATGCGAGATACGGTCGAACTCTTTGACAGGTAAGACAGGCATGTAGAGCTACACGTTCCGGCCTGCTTCTCAATTTCTCCGGCATCCGCCGGTAAAGCCCGCAGGAGGACCCCCCCCCCCCCTTCTTCCTGCGAAGGAGCGGCGCGGCCCCTACCCCCCGCGGGGCCGCGCCGCTCACACTTCCGAAATCTCTTTGCACCAAGGTTGTGTTCACGCATGCCTCGATCCACCCGTTTCATACCTATATCAGCCGAAATAGGTATGGTTGGTTCCTTGATTCTCCTGTCGGCCGCCTGTTCCAGCTCGAACAGTGGCACCCTCGCGACCTCCATCCCGTCCACGCACCCCCACTCCGTCTCGGCGGGCATCCCCGACGCCGCCCCGTCGCACGGCGGCGCTACCGCCTCCCCGTCAACCACCCGGCTCCCGGCAGGCGCCGAACGGACGGCGCGGGCCTTCACTACGGCCTACGCGGAACACGATGCCCGCGACGGCGCCGACAGCTCGTACGCGGATGCCGGCGCTCGGGCCGCCCGGCTCGCCTCGGGGGAACTCGCGGGCGTGCTCGCCCAGAAGCGCCCCGGCCAGGACGCCGCCTGGACTGCCCTGCGGGCCGAAAAGGCTCGCCAGACGGCCAAGATCACGGCCGCCATGGTTCCCGACGGCGCACCCGCGGTGACGGCCTCCTCCGCTCTCGTCCGCGTGAGCTACACCCTCACGACCACCCCCAAGTCCGGGCGCTCCCGCAGCAGCAGTGAACAGCTCGCGCTCCGCCTGGAGCACACCTCCAAGGGCTGGCGCGTCACCGCCTTGCCCTGGGCGTGACAGGGCCGCGATGAACAAGGGCACGCAAGCTGGCCTGGGACTCGTCACGGCCGGGCTCATCACCGGTGTCGCCATGCTGACCACGTTCGGAGGGGCCGACAGCGCCTCCGCGCAGGAGGCCGGTCCGGGTGGCGGTATCACGACGGACGCCCCCGTGCCGGGCTGGGTCCGCGAGCTGATCAACAAGCACGCGGGCGAGTGCCCGCAGGTCACAGCCTCGCTTCTGGCAGCTCAGCTCTACACGGAGAGCCACTTCAACTCGGGCGCGACCTCGCCCGTCGGCGCCCTCGGTATCGCGCAGTTCATGCCGGGGACCTGGGCCCAGCACGGCAAGGACGGCGACGGCGACGGGACCAAGGACGTCCGCAATCCCGCCGACGCCATCGCCGCGCAGGCGTCCTACGACTGCACCCTGGCCGCCGAGGTCAAGAAGGTGCCCGGCGACTCGACGGACAACATGCTGGCCGCGTACAACGCGGGCGGCGGCGCGGTGATCAAGTACGGCGGCGTCCCGCCGTACCCCGAGACCCGCGACTACGTGCGCAGCATCCGCTCACTGGCCTCGAAATGGGCCGACGCCGTCCGCCCGGACGCTCCGGCTGGCAAGGGCGCCGCCCGCGCGATCACGGCCGCGAAGACCGCTCTGGGCACTTGGTACCAGTGGGGCGGCAGTTGCGTCATGCCATACAAGGGCATGGGCGGCTGTGACTGCTCCTCGCTCACCAAGATGGCCTGGTCAGCGGCAGGAGTGAACTTGCCGCGTACTACGTACGACCAGGTCCACGCAGGGGCCGCCGTCAAGGCCGTTTCCCAACTCGCGCCGGGTGACCTGCTGTTCTCCGTCCCCGGCTCCGCCGGACCTGAGCACGTCGGCATGTACATCGGCGGCGGCCAGGTCATCGACGCCCCGCACACCGGGGCTCAGGTGCGGATCAAGCCGCTCTCGTACTGGAAACCGCAGATCATCGCGATGCGGCACGTCGGCTAATCATCCCAACAAATCCCAAATCACTATTTACAGCACCAAGGGGCTGAACATGCACAACTTCCTTTCTGCTGTTGCAGATCCTTCCCTGCACACGACCCTCGCCGCCGGTGCCGATGTCGTGTCCGGCGTGAAGCCGGACTGGGGCCCGTTCGGAAAGCTCGGCGGCACGGCGAAGGTCATCCTCGGCGTCATCGCGGCCGTTGTCCTCGTCGTCGGCGCCGGCGCTTTCCTCGCCGGTGTCGGCAAGTCGAAGGGCTGGTTCGGTGAGGGCCACTCCACGATGGACAGCTCTCGTGGCAAGGGCATGATGGTCGGCGGCCTGACCTGCGTCTTCCTCGTGGCCAGCTTCGGCACCATCTTCGCTATCACGTACGGCATGGGTGTGTGACCTATGGCTCCCCGATCCCGAAGGAACGTTTCCTCCTCGAAGACCAGCGGAGCGCGCCGCCCGTCGGCCCTGCTCTGGGGCATCGCGGCCGGCGGTGCTGTGGTGGTCACCGCGGCCGGGGTGGTCGTCAGCATGGCGACCGGTACCCCTCCGGCTGCGGCCCCCTCTGCGCCCGCACCCGCCCACTCGGCTCCGCATGCCAGCGGCGAAGGTGTGCGCGAGCTGCACGGCGTCCCCCTCGGCTACCCGCACACCCGCTCCGGCGCAAAAGCGGCGGCGGCCAACTACACAACGGTTGCCGGAAG
Source organism: Streptomyces sp. NPDC000134 (assembly GCF_042899225.1). Lineage (NCBI taxonomy): Bacteria > Bacillati > Actinomycetota > Actinomycetes > Kitasatosporales > Streptomycetaceae > Streptomyces > Streptomyces sp. NPDC000134. The sequence goes on along the minus strand of NZ_JBIAZN010000020.1, from coordinate 112,069 downwards.
TTCGCGGTTCCTCACGGACAAGAATGCTCGGCACGCTGCGGTGGCCGCCATGGCGGCCAAGGGCACGGCCGATGCGGCGGTGAAGAAGGCCGACCACGCGGCCGTTGACGCGGTCGGCTCTCTGCGGGGGGACACCTCCAAGATCTCCGCCAAGAAGGCCGTCGCCCGTACCGGCGTCCTCTCCGCTCACGTCCTCAGCGCCGACGCCCACGGTGCGATGGTGCGGCTGTGGACGACGACGGTTCGCGGCAGCGCGGCCGGGCGCGCGACGCCGAAGGCGGGCTTCCAGTCGGTGACGGTCACGCTCACCTGGGAGTCGAACGACTGGAAGCTGAAGGACAGTTCGGCCTCCTCGGGGCTGGTCGCCCCGATCGACGTACGGCAGGCGTCCAACGTGCCGGGCGACTTCTCGGACTACGTTTCGGCCGCTGCAGAAGATCCCGTACTCAGCGGCACCGAGGACCAGAGCGGGTTCCCGGCCCCGTACGGACACGATGAGCGCGGTGCTCGTGCCGCCGCCGTCAGCGCCACGATGCTCTACGGCGACCCGCGGTTCTTCACCGATGAGGACTGGCGGCACCAGATGCTGACGGCCACCGCCGCGTCGAGCGTGCTGCACTCGGTCACCTCGGACAGCGACTCGACGGCTCGACTGGTCACGGAGAATCGCGGGGTCGGCGCGGACGGGACGAGCGCCGACGGCAGCGAACTGATCACACGGACTGCGGCGCTCGCCACCCGCTCGATCTCGTACTCCGACCAGGCCGCGAGCATCGAACTGTGGACGGCGTCGGTGGGCGGCGTCGCCGGGAAGGACGAGACGCAGCCACCGCAGGTCGCCTTCCTGCGGATGACCGTGGATCTCGTCTGGGAGCACGGCACCTGGAAGACGACGGCTGTCACTCCGTCCGAACCGCTCGTGCCGTCGCCGCCGGCCATGCAGGAGGCAGACCCGGCCGCCAGCTTCGCGAACGTAGGGGGTGCCAGTAATGCGCCTGCGACTGCGTGACGATGCCCCCGGCCTGCTGACCGTCGAGCGGGGAACGCCGGGTCGCTGGCGCCGCCGCCTCCAGGCGGTGGCGATGGTCAACGTGATCATCGGGTTCGTGTTCGTGCCCTCTGCGGTGGCGAATCCGTTCTGCTACATCCCGATGGTGTGCGAGGCGAAGGCGGCCATCGACTTCGTCAAGGACCCGCTGGGGTTCCTGCTCCAGAAGCTCACCGAGGCGAACATCTGGTTCCTGCGCAAGATGCTGGAACTGATCCAGAACACCACGAAGATCGACCTTACGAGCCCCGGCTTCCTGAAGCAGTACGCGATCATCTTCGCGGCCTCCAGCCTGCTCACCGTGGCCCTGTGGCTGATCGCCGTGGCCAAGAGGGCGGTCCGCGGAGTCGCCGTGACCACGGCAATCTCCGAGGCGATCAGCTTCCTGCTCCTCCAGTTCGTGGTCAACGCGATGACGCCGGGTGCGATCGCACTGCTGATGAAGGCGATTGACGAGGTCACGGCCATTTTCGAGCCGTACGCGACATCGAACTTCAAGCCGTTCCTGGAGAACATCCTCAAGGTCATGGCCTCGAACCCCACCGAGGGCGTGGGACAGCTGCTGGTCGTCAACCTGATCATGATGTGCGGCGCCCTGCTGATGTGGATCGAGCTGCTGATCCGCAGCGCGGCCATCTACGTGGCCGTCGCGCTCGGGCCCATCGTCAATGCGGGGCTGGTCGACCGCGACCTGTGGAACAAGAGCAAGAAGTGGTTCGGCGCCATCTTCGCGATCGGCCTGAGCAAGCCGGTCCTCTTCGCTCTGCTCGGCCTCGGCGGCGCGATCCTGAGCGACACCTCGGGAAGCATGTCTGACGCGGTCTCCAAGACCTTGGTCGGCGCGTTGATCCTCCTGCTCGCCGTCTTCGCGTCCGCCACCCTCTACAAGTGGGTGCCGGCCTTCGGCGATGAGATGGCCAGACTCCACCACGACCGGAAGAACGCCCAGTCCTCCGGCCCGGCCGCCGCTATCGACGGCCCCGGCCAGCACGCCAACCGGGCGATGGGCGCACGGGTGCAGGACTCCTTGGTCGGCGGCTCCAAGTCCGCCGGTGCCAAGACTGCGGGCGCCAAGAGCGCTGGCGCGAAGATGGGCGGCGGTACGGCTGTGGCCGGACCGGTCGCGGCCGGTGCCGCCGTCGCCAAGGCCGGTATGGACATGGCGAAGAACAAGGCCACCACTTCCCCGGGCGCGCAGGGCACCGACGCCTCTGGAGGCGGCAAGCCGGAGCAGTCCGAAGGACAGCAGGGCGGCGACTCCGCCGGTACGTCCGGTGCACCGGCCGCCGCACGTCCGCAGGGAGCGACCTCCGATCCGGTCGTCAGCTCGTCCCCGGACTGGTCCTCGGCCGGTGGCCACGCCTCGGCCGGACGCCCGCCGAGTGCCAACGGCGCTTCGAGCACCGTCCAGCCGCCGTCGCCCGGTCCGGGCACTTCGGGCTCGACGCCACCCGCCTCCCCCTCCTCCGCATCAGGAACCACCTCGGGCTCCGGGCCCTCCGTCACGCCCCCGCCGCCGTCGCGGCCCTCGGGCGGCCAGGCGCCCGGACGACCGAACCCCAGCAAGGATCAGTGACAGCCCATGTCGACTCGTACGTATCAGTTCGGAAAGCACCGTCCCACGGGACTGGTGGGCCGCCGCGACCTCGGCGAACAGGTCGTCCTCGGCGGCGGCGCCGTCACCGGCATCCTGTTCGGCTACCTCTTCAACGGCGTCACGGCCATCGCCGCGACGTGCCTGGTCCTGCCGATCCTGCTCGCCCTGGTCATCGTGTACGCCCCGTACCGGCCCAAGGGCACGTCCCAGCGGCGCACGCTGTACCGCTGGTGGCGGATCAACCGGTACCACCGCAAGGCTCTCCGCCGCACCGGCGGCGTGTGGGTGTCCCCGGCCGTCGAGGCCGGCGTGCGCACTAACGGCACGCCGCCGGACGCGGCCCTGGTAGAGCCGGAGGGCGTCACGGGAATGACGTGGGTGCCGGTCACGGTCCGCGGGCAGCAGGCCGTCGTGGTCCTCCAGCCGGAGGCCGGATGCGTCACGGCCACGCTGGAGATCGCCTCGCCCGGTCTCGGCGGCAAGGAGGTAGGTGAGCAGGTCGTCGCCCTGGAGCGCTGGGGCGAACTCCTCGACGCCTTCGGCAACGTCGAGGAACACCCGGTGAAGCGGATTCAGGTCCTCGCCCGGCAGATGAAGAGCGACCCGTACGCGCACCAGCGGTTCATCGCGCAGCGCGACGAGTCGGCCGCGACGGCGGACGCGCCGCAGTGGCTGAAGGACTCCTACGACGTGCTCGCCGACGCCGTGTCCACCAGCGCGGAGGAGCACCGCTACTACATCACCATCCACGCGAAGTTCACCCGCGATCTGGCGGCCGAGGGCGCCGCCCGCGGAACCGGTGACGAAGGGATCGCCGCCGCGATGGCCGCGTACCTGGATGAGCTGTGGTCACGCGCGGAGGACGCTGACCTCTCCGTGATCGCGCCCCTGGACGCGGGCCGGCTGACCGCGTTCATCCGGAACTCCTACGACCCAGACCACGCCATCTGGGACACCGACCTTCGGCAGGCGCACGCCTTCCCCCGCAACGTCGACGTCCGCGACGGCGCCCACCTCTCCACCCGCGCGGCGGGCTCCACCGAAAGCTGGTACCACGCCACGGCCGCCGTAGTCGGATGGCCGACCACCCCCGTCGGCCCCGACTTCCTCTCGCCCCTGCTCATCGGGATGCCCGACGTCATCCGCACCATCTCGATCACGCAGCAGCTCGAACCGAACGACAAGGCAGTGGAACGGATGCTCGCGGAGGACACGAACAACCAGGCCGAGATGGACCGCGACCGCAAGCGCGGCAAGAACATCGACCCGCGCGACCAGATCGCCGCCACCGCCACCGGATCACGCGGCATGACCCTGGCGTCCTCCGGCGCGGCCGGCTCCGCCGTCGTCGGCTACATCACCATCTCCTCGCGCAGCGCCGAAGAGCTGGAGCGCACCAAGCGCACCACCGCCTCCCGCGCCCGCAACGCGCACCTGCGGATCGAATGGCTCGACCTCGAACACGCTCGCGCCTTCGCCACGACCCTGCCCCTCGCCGGAGGCATCAAGTGACTGACCTCCTCGACCTCGCCCCGCTGTCGCCGATGTACGAGACGGTGCGCCGTCCCCTCTACACCGAGACGACCACCAGCCAGGCCCTGTACCTGCCCATCGCCCCGCCGACCCTCGGGACGGCGGGCGCGATCATCGGCCGCGAGTTGTACTCCGGCAAGGCGTTCATCTACTGCCCCTTCTCGGCCTTCGGCGACGGCCTGCCCGGCGGCAACATGATCGTGATGGGCGACACCGGCCGGGGAAAGTCGGCCCTGACCAAGACCTACGCCGCCCGACAGATTCGCCTCGGCCGTCAGGTCGTCGTCCTGGACACCAAGGAACAGAAGGAGCGCGAGGAAGGCGAGTGGGCCGCACTGGGCCGCTCGCTCACCGGCAAGGCCCCGGTGAAGTTCGCCCCCGGCGAGGGCCGCGGAGCCTCTTGCATCAACCCGATGGACCCCGCCATCGCGGGCAAGCGGCAAGTCGAGCTGGTGCGCACGATCGTGGAACTCGGCCTGGGCAAGACCCTGGACGAGTTCGCCGGCTCCGCGCTCCGCATCGCGATCCGCCGGGCCCACCAGCGGGCCGGAGACCTCGGCCGCACCCCGGTCCTGGCCGACGTCGCAGCCGCCCTGCGCTCCCCCGAGGAGTCCGACGCGGCGGCCAAGCAGCGCACGCGGGACGAACTCCTCGGTGACGGACTTGAAGCGTCCTACGTCCTGGACCGCCTTTGCGGAAGCGAGCAGGATGCGACGGGCGACCTCACCGGCATGCTCGACGGACCGACCAGCCTCGGCGTGGACCTCGACGCCGGCATGATCGTCTTCGACCTGACCAAGGTCCCGTCCGGCGGCGTCGCCATGACCATCCTCGTCGCAGTCATCAGCGTGTTCCTCGAAGAGGTCTGGCTTCGGCCACTGTGCGAGTGCGGAACGGAACCGGGAGCGCACGACCGCATCGTGGTCGACGCGAACTCAGGCGCCTGGGAGCTGGGGCCGAACCAGAACACCGGCTGCCGCCGCTACACCCAGCGCAAGCGCATCCTCGTCTGCGAGGAAGCCTGGCACATCCTCGGCACACCCCAACTCGCGAGCCTGCTGGAGAAGTTCCTCAAGTTCGCGCGGGGATATGGCCTGTCCTGCATCTTCATCGTCCATCACCTGTCGGACATCGACGACAGCCCGGAGACCCAAGCGGCGCTGAAGATGGCCGACACCATCGTGATCTACAGTCAGAAGAAGGCCGAAGCGGAAGCGACGGTGGCCCGGCTGGGCCTGCCGTCCTGGACGGCCGAGCACATCATGCGCCTGCGCCGCGGGATCGCGCTTTGGAAGGTCGGCGAAGTGATCTACCCCGGCGTCCAACACCTCCTGGTCGAGGCCGAGCAGCACCTGTGCTTCTCCTCCGGCTCGATGACCGACCTGACCAGCATCTCCCCGGACACCGAATGAGCGGCCACCGCCACCTCTCCGCTGCCCCCTTCCCCGCAGATTCGGAACGAGCCCTCTCCATGACCGTCACCACCGACCACTCCACCCGCCGCGCCGATGAACGCACGGTGCGGCAGGACATCGACCAGTTGCACGCCGAAGCTCTCGGCCTCGCCCGGCGCGCGAAGGAACTGGCTCTCGTCCTGGACCACGGCGACTACTCCGCCGCCGGAGGACGTGTTCGTTCGGCCGTTGCCCACATCTGGCGGGCCGCCGAGGACCTGCACAGCGCCTTCCACACCGCGCCCCCGCACTGTGCCGGACCCGATGCGTCGGTGTCACGGCTGTGCGGCCGGCGGATGCGCTACCTGGCGGCCCGCGTCGCCCGGGGGGCCGAGTAGTGGACCTCATCATGCCCGGCGGCATCTCACTGGTCCTCTACGCCGTGACGGCCGTGCTCGCCCTGGCCCTGGTGGCGCTCTGGTTCCTGCTCAATCGCGGACGGCGCAACGCCGGATTCGCGAGCAAGGGACAGCTCAAGCGCCAGATGTCGGCCAAAGCAGTCCTGAAGGCCACCGAAATCAGGCCCTCCCTCAGCGGCGACGACGGCCGCAACAGCCGCGCAGCCCGGGTGAGCTTCGCGAAGAAGCACTCCGCCGCCCGCTGACCTCCCTCCTCCTCGCTCCGGAGTACGTCATGCACCACCCCCTCGATCCTCACGATTTCGGCTACTCGCTGGGCGTCTCGCAGCGTCCGAAGGGTGTCGATCTCTGGTCCCGCGCCGACAAGGCGTGCCGGGTCATCGGCCCGATGGGCAGCGGGAAGACGCTGCGCTTCTTCGCCCCGCTCGTCCGCCGCTGGGCCGGTCCGGTCCTGGCCACCTCGACCAAGCCCGATCTGGTCGAACTGACCCTCGACGCCCGGCAGCGGGACGGCCGCCCCGTCGCGGTCTTCGACCCGCAGAACATCGCTCCGAGCCTCCCGCGCTTCCGGTGGACCCCGATCAACGGCGCAGCCGACACGGAGGTGGCGATGATGCGCGGGAAGGCGTTCGTCGCAGGCTCGCGCACCCCCAATAGCGCGGCACAGTCGAGCGAAGGCAGCGCCTTCTACAAGGGGCAAGCGTCCAAGATCCTTGCCGCCTTCTTCCACGCCGCCGCCCTCGACGGCGCGTCCCTCGACTGGGTGCTGCGGTGGGCCCGCAAGCTGACCGACCCGGCGCCCCTCGGCATCCTCAACGCCCACCCCGGCGCCGGCCCCGGTTGGGCGGACATGCTCCGCACGGCGACCACCGGCGACAGCCGCACCGTCGGCAACACGGCCAGCACCCTGGACGCGGCGCTCGAACCCTTCATGCACCAGTCGGTGATCAACGCCCTTCAGGGAGAGGGCGAGGAACCCACGGACTTCGGTGCGTTCCTCGATGCCGGCGGCACCCTCTACCTCCTCGGCAAGGACTCGGAGGTGAACAGCGTCGCGCCGCTCACCACCGCGATAGCCGAAGACCTCCTGGACCTCGCGGAGGCGCACGCCCTCGCTTCCCCGGCCGGGCGGCTTGACCCCGCTCTCCTCGCGGCCCTGGACGAGGCGCCGAACATCGCGCCCATCCCGTCCCTACGCCAACGCGTCGCCGACGGCCGTGGCCGTGGCATCACGGTCGTCTACGGCCTCCAGGCGTGGGCGTCCGCTCGTGCCCGCTTCGGAGAGGACACCGCCAAGGAACTGGCGGCCTTCACCAACAACGTCATCGTTTTGCCTGGGGACAAGGACCCCGACTTCCTCAAGGACATGTCCGACCTGTGCGGTCAGGTCGAGCGGGAGCACACGACGAAGACCACGTCCGGCGGAGACCGCGGCGGCCACTCCACGGCCACGCACATGGCCCTCGAACCCGTCCTTCGAGGAGACGAGATCAGGCGCCTGCCCGAGGGCCACGCTCTGGTCCTCGCGGACAACCTCCCGCCGATCGTCACCCGGCTCGACGGTATGTGGACCTGGGATTCCTGGCCCGAGATCGAGAGGCACGTCCGCGACCTGCGGGGCGCCAACGAGGCCGAGCGGACCCGGCGGGCGACTGAGAAGAGGAACCAGGCCAAGGCACACGCGGCGGCGTGGGCCGGCCGTGAAGGAGCGGCTGCCGCATGACCGAGTCCCTGACCCACTTCGAGCCCTTTCCCGAGCCGCCCGCGCTGATCCTGGAGTACATCGCGGATCGAAGCACGGAGGAGTCCGTTGCCGTCGACGGCCCCACTCCGTGGGACCTCGGCGCCCTGTCCGCCGAATTGATCGGGCCGATGCCTGCCTGGCTCGACTCCGTGTGCCGCTGGCTCAACCGGACGTACGCCTGGCAGCCACAGGACGTCATCCCGCCCTGCTGGGCGAAGCACGAGGGCCTGACGTACGAGATCGCGGCCCTGGCCTTCGCCAGGGAAGACGCGTACGCGGAAGCGGGCTCGTCGGTGATCTGGCACGAGCAGTACGACCGCTTCGTCACCCGCATGAACAAGGCGCTGGGCAAGGCGGGCGACGAATGCCGTGTCGGCAAGCACGACGAGCGTCCGGCGCGTTTCCAGCTCGCGGCCTGGCCCACCGCCAAGAGCGAAGAGACCAGAGCCGCAGGACGGGTCGAGGAGATGGCCTGATGATGACGGACCCGAACATGGTCTTCTCGGCGGACCCTCGTCACGGACTGGTGGCGCGGAGCGGCTGGGAGCAGGAGGAGGCCCGGACCGTGCTCCGTGATCTCGGATGGGAGTGGGCCGAGGAGCTACACGCCCTCGTCCCACCGGACGACGTGTCGGAGGTCGACGCCGGTCTTCAGGCGGTGAAGGAACTGCACCTGCACGGACACCGGACCGGGTACGCCCTGGGGCCGTACGGCGCGATGCGGTTGACCCTGGACCGTGCGGAGCAGGTGTTCACGAAGGCCGTCGCCTCGAACACGTCCGAGACTCGTCCCAGTGGGCAACCGGATGGGACCGAGCGCCGCCGTTCGGTGTATAGGGGCGAGCCGACTCCCGAGGAACTGATCGCTCCGCATGGACCCGAGTCCCCTGCAATCTGAACACGACAGAGGCGGCCGTCAGCGTTCGAGGAGCCTCCCCCATCTCCCCGAACGCTGTCTCTGTCATTGGCCCGCTTCGGCAGCGAGTCTCGGAGCAATCCGTGCGCAACGAGCGGCGTACTCCGTGAGGTGCTGAGCCCTGAACTGCTCGGCATCCCAGTCCTCGTCACGGACTTCGCCGTCAGGCCAGATGTAAGCGAGGCCGCGTCCGCCAGAGGTCAGCGGGATCTCGCGCAGGTCGTAGCGGTCATCCTCGAAGGCGTCGAGAATCAACCACTCTTTCCGGCTCAGGTCAGTGAACAGCATTCCAGGTGCTACGGAACCCGGGGCCGCCACGAGCCCCGGGTATACGCGGCCCTCCAGGGATGCCGCGCGCCAGCCGGGTGCGCGGGCGGATAGACGCTGCGGTATCCGCCCGATCAGTGCTACGAGGACGGCATCGAACTGGAGCGTCCCGTACGTGAACAGGATCGCTCCATCAGGAGAGAGTCGGTCCCGGCGACCAACAGGTGCCGGGACGGCGAAAGGCTTTACGGGTGCTTGGTGCATAGTCGTTCCAGCCATCACGAACTGGGCAGGTACATGGCGTCATAGGTCGGTGACTCGGGAGCGTGCTTGATCTCCCCCATCACCGTGTACCCCCAACGCAGATACGCATCGTGAGCCGGCTGGTTGTCGATGATGCAAGTAAGGACCGTGGCACTCTCCGCACGGCCGGTGATCACGGTGTCGTGGATCTTTCTGCCGAGGCCCTGGTTCTGGTACTCGGGAAGGACCATCAGCTCTCGGAGCCAGAACACCTGCCCGGAGTCCGCAAGGGTCCGGAGCTGCGTCGGCCTCCGGTCACCAAGCGACGTCCACCAGGGCTTGTCGACGGGCAGCGTGGCGCCGTGCACGTAACCGATGATCTGCCCGTTCCGGCGTGCGGTCACCGTCTCGAAGCCCTCGCTGCCGTACGCGGCCTCCAGCCGCTCCCGGAAGGAGGCGACGGAGAAGAACGGGTCACCGATGTACGGGGGAACGTCGTACACCCGGGCGTACACCTCCACCAGTTCATCGGTGATGGCCTTGACCGACACCTGGTCGTACCGCTGGTACTCCGCTACCACTGGCTGCATCTCTCCTTCTTGCCCATTCACGCGACAACCGCGCGGATCTCTTCAAGCAGGTCCCCTACCCCGCGGGCGCGATAGTGGGGAGCCAGTCCGTCATGGACGATCTTCAACTGCTGGACTGTCCGAGCGGAAGACATGCCCGCCGTCCGGATCAGCCCGATGGCTTTCTTCGAGGCATCCACACTGTGGTCGATGTCCCCTGCGCCGATCGCTGCCGTCGCGAGCCGGCCGAGGCACATACCTCTGTTCCGCGAGTGCGCTACGTCCTGAAGCTTCTCCGACTGTGCGAGGAGTCTCTGAGCGCGTGCCGTCTGGCCGAGGTCGAGACGGCACATGCCCTCCAGACACACCAATTCGGCTTGATTAAGGAACGTGGTCCAGTCCGGGTCACGGTCGTCCGTCCCGCGTTCCCATTCCTTCCACGCTCTCCTGATCGCGGACTCACAGTTGAAGACGTCACCGACGCGGGCATGACCTTGCGCCTCGCGGATCGCTAGCAGCGCGGAGACCCGTGTCGGCGCGTTCCACATCTCGGCGTGCGTCTGCGCGAGCCGGGCGAAGCGAATCGCTTCTCGTCCCTTATTCAGGTCTACGGCCTGTCGGCACATGTTGCTCAAGGTCCGACTCGATAGGACGTCGTCGCCGGTCAGCATCGCGGCATTCAGCGCTTCGGAGAAATACTGCCGGGCCTGGGTATGAAGCCCTGCATCATACGAGAACCAGCCGAGACTGGTAGTGAACTTCCCGGCAAGGGAGTGGAGTTGCTGGCCAAGCTGGTCGTCGTAGATACCTCGGTCGATCATGTGGTGCACCCATAGCAGGTGAGCGCGCGTCGGTCGCCAGAGCCGGTTTCCGCCGAACTGCTGATCCTGAGCATCCATATCGTCTGCTGCTTCACGCAGCAGCTCGACCTCGTCCTCCGCGATTCGCCAGTCCGTGGAACTGGCCACGCCAGTCGTCGTCTGGGCCAGCCACGGTGGTGGGTCCTGGTCGCCCCCGGCAAAGAGCGGGACGGCAGCGGCCGACTGCTCGATGAGGGGGACCGGCGTCACGACAGGCACCGCAGAGTCCTCAGCGGGCTCCCTCCGGGAGCCTGGGCGGAGCCCCAGCTCCTCGACTGATCGCTGGAAGTACACCTCCAGGACCACCCGTGTATCCGGATGCGGATAGGGACGCGGCTTCGTTTCGCTTTCCCACTTCGACATCTGGCGGACGGTGAAGGTGGGGCGCTTCGACACTCGCCTCTCGGCTGCAAGCCGACCCGCCAGGGCATTGAGTTCAGCGACCGCTTGCGCCTGGGTCCGGTTACGGGTCTCGCGTAACGCTCTCATCGGGCTGCGGCTCACCGGCTACCCCCTTGCCAACTGGTGTCAGCTCACCGTAGCGGTCGTGCAGTGGGGCGTGTGAGGTGTCGTCAGCGAAAGCGCTGGTGAGGGTGAGAGAGCCTTCCAAAGGGCGGGAGAAGGGCGGGTAGGGGGCAGCCAGTGTTCCGGCGAAAAGACCTGTTCACGGCCATTGCTCTTCGGTGCACTAGGTGACGGCGGGCGCACCCTGCGTACCGATCCGTCTGTGTGCCGAACTTGGAGAGCCGATGGAGACCTGCAACGTGGCTGGCGAGCACGAGCGCCTGTCTGCGTGGTTCGCTTCGGCAACTCCCTCGCCGGCCGACTCCATGTCCGCCTGGCGCCTCGCACCCGACTTCCCCCGGCGGCTGCCGACCGGCATCACCTTCGATGTCGTACTGGCGCACCGCACTCTCGTTGAGCTGGCGTACGACATCCTGCGCCGGTACGAACAGACCGTCGGACCGGCTGTCCGCTTCACGAACCTGACCACGGCGGCCGTCCTCGTGCCGCCCGGCACCGCAGCCCGCTGGGGCAAGCTGGTCGCCGGGGCCTCCTGGCTCGACCGGAGTGCCGTTCCGATGTGCCTCGGTGCTGGCCACGCGGTTCGCATCCCCGGGCTCACGCCATCGGTGCAGGACGTACCGGTGGAGTGGCTGGAGGCACCCAACACTGAGTCGGCCATAGGTGGCGCCCCCCTGCTCACCGCCCCGGTGCAACTGGTCCGCTGCCTTGCCGAAGCACGTTTCCTCCTTGCCCCCGACGATGAGCGGAGCCCTCTCAGCAGGGCAGTATCCGCGGTCCGGGCGGTCCTCCGAGCCCCCCAGAGGACGTGATGACAACGACTGCCGTACGGCCGCGCCGCGCCCCCCACCGCGACGGCGACCTCATGAGTTCCACGTTCGAGATCAAGCAGCGACCGCCGGGGGAACTTCCTCCTCGCGAGGACGGTGAACAGGTCGGCGTCATGCGACACCGGACCCGAGAACGCCTGAACGCCCACGGCCTGGCCTACGTCGCTGAAGAGGCGGTCCTGATCGTTTCCGAGCTGGTCACCAACGCCATCGTGCACAGCGGAGGCCGAGAAATCACCGTAACCCTCTCTCTCCACGACGGCTTCCTGCGCATCGACGTACACGACGGTGTGCCCAGCTACCGCACACTGCCCCAAGCCCCCGGTGACACCGACGAGCACGGCCGCGGCCTGGTCCTCGTGGAGTCGATCGCCGAGGACCGGCGAGGCACCTGGGGCGTCGCGGACGGAGGCGCCACCACATGGTGCGAGCTGAGTTTGGCGGCCTGCTGATGACGAACATCGCAGTACGAGACGGAATCGCGGGCCCCGAGTCGATGCCGGTCCGCGTCAAGGACCCGACGGTTCCCAGGGGCCTCCTCCGGGTCGTGAGGATCACCGCCATGCGCGGAAGACCCGTGACCCACCCCCTCGGGGGGAGGCGCCGCCGCAGCGCGCCCCGGCATCGCTCTGTGGGAGAGCCGCCGGCCCGTTCAACCGCTCGCCCGTCGTCGGCGACGGACGAGCCCTCGCCCGGTATCGGGCCTGCACCAGGACCGGTACCGGATGAAGCGTGTGGGGAGGAGTCACCCCCTCACCAGACTCCTCCCCACACGCACCACCCGCAGGAAAGGACGACGAACAGCGATGAGTGTCAGGACCGGATTTCAGCCGAACCGTCGGGGCTGGCCCTCCTGGCGGCGCGTATCCGACCCCCTGATACGGCGCCCTGGCTAGCGTCCCCATATGACGCCGCCGAGCACGCGCGCCACAAGCACCAACGACGACAGGAACGGGTATTCTGATGACCGCTATTGACGACTCGACAGTTCGTGATCCCGATGCGCTGCGTGCGGACATGGTCCGCGCGCTCCGCGACGAGGACGGGGTCAAGACCGAGCCCGTCGCTGCCGCCTTCGCCGCCGTGCCCCGGCACATGTTCGCGCCGGATGCGCCGCCGGAACTGGCGTACAGCCTGCACCGCACCGTGCCGGTCAAGAAGGACGAACACGGCATGGACATCAGCGTCATGTCCGCGGCCCACCTCCAGGCCGTCATGCTGGAGCAGGCCGAGATCGAGTCCGGCATGAAGGTTCTGGAGATCGGCTCCGGTGGAGTAAATGCCGCTTACCTTCAGGAACTCGTCGGCAGCAAAGGCGAGGTCACCACGGTCGACATCGACCGCGACGTCATCGACCGGGCCCGCCAGTGCCTTGATGACGCGGGGTACGCCCGGGTGAAGACGGTCCTCGATGACGGTGAGCACGGCGTCCCCGACGGTGCCCCGTATGACCGGATCATCGTGACTGCGGCAGCGTGGGACATCCCTTCGTCGTGGATCAACGGACTCACGGAGAACGGCCGGCTCGTCGTCCCGCTCACGGTGTGCGGGACGACCCGCAGCATCGCCTTCGACCGCGACGGAGACGGCCTGATCAGCCGTTCCTACGGCCTGGCGCACTTCGTGCCCATGCAGGGCGAGGGTGCCGCCGACGAGCGCAAGGTGATGCTGCGGGAGGGCATCGCTCTGCAGACCGACGACGTGCGGGTGCCCCTGGAGCCCCAAGCGCTCAACGCGGCCATCGGCATGCCCCGGCTGGAGCACTGGTCCGGTGCTGCTTATGACCTGCCCGACGAGCTGGACCTGTTCCTCACGCTCAAGCTGCCGAGCCCAGCCCGCCTCCACGCCTCGCAGGAAATCGTCGCCAGCGGACTCGTGGAAGCGTCTGCCCTCAAGGGTGTGCCTGCGCTGGTGAGCCAGGACAGCATCGCCTACCGCACACGCCGCGAGAACGCCGACACCGGGGGCTTCGAGAGCGGCGTGATCGCCCACGGCCCGCAGGCCGAAGCACTCGCCGACCAGTACGCGGACCTGCTCCGCCGCTGGGCGCAGAACCACCGTCGACGGGGAGCCGCGACGTTCCGCTACCTGCCGGGACCCGCCCCCACGCCCTTGCCCGGGGACGCCGTGCTGCGCCGCCACGGCATCGTTACGGCGACCTGGGCTTAAGACTCCGGGGCCCTCGGGCTCCGGGACCGTGCACCATCCGTCAAGTGCCCCAAGGAGGCATACATGACCGTACAGATGGAGCGCCCGCTGGCGCCCGTGCAGCCGGACGCCGCTCTGACGCCGTCCGGTGAGTCGGCGGACTGGGACCTCGACATCACCATCGTCGAGGGCGGCCCGGCCGCGGACCAGCTCATCCGTCTGACGAGCGACGGATGTAACTCCACGTGCGCCACGGCGTGCGTGAGCTGCCCGTAGCAGTACCGACCGCGTTGATCGCGGTGCTCGGCCGCGTCCAGCTCATGGGTGCGGCCGGGCACCGCGCGGCCAGAGGAGGGGCACATGTACCGCCATGTCGATGCAGCGCTGATCCGGGGCGCTGCGGGACACCCGGACGAGCAGATCGTCTTGCCGGACCTCGTGAGCGCCGCTTCGAACTCCGCATCGTGGCGAACGTGGCTACAGCAGACCTGGTCCCGCTCAGAGTTCCCCGCGGCCGTCACGGCTGCCAGCCCTGACCTCGCGAACCGCGTCGAACAGGTCTGCGCCGGCCGCCCACTGTCGGACGCCACCGTGCGCCGTACCGTGCTCGCTGTTCTTCGCTACCTGCTGCGCGCCCGCACGCGCGCCACGCCGTTCGGTCTGTTCTCCGGGGTTGCAGCCGCGCGCATAGGTGCCACGCCCTCGGTGCGCTTCGGCTATGCACACCGTCCCTCGGCCAGAGCAGACGCCGAACACGCCACGCTCCTGGCCGACCGCTTCGAGCAGCATCCAGCACTGCAACCGCGCCTGATGCTGCTCACCTCCAGCCTCGCCACAGAACACGACGATCACGTGGTGATCGAGCATCGGCCCAACGGTAAACGCGATGCCGGCCCCGAACACGTACGGATACGCATGACGGGACCCGTGCGCGGAGCCCTGAACGGCGCACGGAGGCCAAT
The DNA here is from genome assembly GCF_042899225.1 of Streptomyces sp. NPDC000134. Classification (NCBI taxonomy): domain Bacteria; kingdom Bacillati; phylum Actinomycetota; class Actinomycetes; order Kitasatosporales; family Streptomycetaceae; genus Streptomyces; species Streptomyces sp. NPDC000134. Next base: position 97,014 of record NZ_JBIAZN010000020.1, on the reverse strand, counting down.
CCCGTGGACCGACCTCGCGACGAAGCTCGCCGTCGACTTCCCCGGCGCCCCGCCCGCGGCGATAGACAAGCTCCTCTCGGGCCTGGTTCAGCAACGGATCCTGCTCACCAGCCTGCGCCCCGCGATGACAACGCCCGACCCGCTCACCGGCCTCAACGACCACGCACACCACCTGTCCATGGACGAGAAGGCCGAGCTGGCCGAGACTCCCCGTCCCGTGATCGACCTTCGCCTGGACTGGGACTTGACCATCCCGGAGACGGTGGCCCGCGAGGCAGCCATGGCAGCAAAGGCTCTCAGCCGACTCGCGCCCCGCTCCGCACTGACTGGCTGGACCGAATGGCACGGCCGGTTCCTCGACCGATACGGGCCGCGAGCGATCGTCCCCGTCCTGAACGCCATCAATGAGCTGGGATACCCGCCCGGCTACCTCGGCGCCACCACCGCGCCAGCGCTCTCCCCCCTGCCCGATCGGGACAGCCGCCTCATCAACCTCGCCCACGCCGCCGCCGTCCAGGGCCGTACTGAGGTCGTGCTAAACGACGCTGCGCTGGAAGACCTGGCCACCACCGAACCCGGCCACCCGGTCCAGCCCAGCACCGAGTTGACCGTACGCGTCGATGCCGTTGACTCTGCCGCGCTCCAGCGGGGCGAGTTCATCCTGCATGTCGTCGGCGTGGCGCGCTCGGCCGGGACTACCACCGGCCGCCTTCTCAACCTGCTGCCCGATGAAGACCGGCACCGTATGACCGACGTGTACGCCGGGCTTCCGGGAGTGCACCGCGGCGCGCTCGTGGCTCAGATCAGTGCTACCCCTCTATCCGTCCGCGCAGAGAACGTCGCACGCGCTCCGCAGGTGACCAATCTGGTGATCTCGCTGGGCGAATACCAGAGCCCTGGCAGCCGCTTGGTCCCGGTGACGGACCTGGCCATCACTGCCGACGCCGAACAGCTCCACCTCGTCTCGCTCTCCCGCCGCTGCCCGGTGCATACGCTGTTGCTCAACGCGGTGGACCTGGGGCTGCACTCCCATCCGCTCACCAGGTTCCTGGCCGAGGCACCGGTTGCCCTCGCTGTGCCCTGCACGGGCTTCCTGTGGGGCACCGCTGCCTCGAACCTTCCGTTCCTGCCCGCGCTGCGCTACGGCCGCACGATCCTCTCGCCGGCTCGCTGGCTCCTCGACCACGACGACCTGCCCGCCGCGTCAGCACCGTGGCCGGAGTGGGACGAAGCCCTGACCCGGCGGTGCAGCGACATGCACCTTCCCGAGCACATGTACCTCAGCGAGGCCGATCAGCGCATTGCTCTGGACCTGACCGAGCCCTCCCACCGGGCCCTACTCCGCGCCCACCTCGACCGCGACGGTAAGGCGACCTTGCACCCTGCCCCAGGGCCCCAGGCACTGGGGTGGACCGGCGGTCGTGCCCACGAAGCCGTGATCCCCCTGATCACAGAGCAGAACCACGCACCTGTGCGGACGACGGCCCACGTCGTTGCCCGCGATCACGGACACCTGCCCGGCAGCGGAAACCGTCTCTACCTCCAGCTCCACGGAGGCCGAGACTGGCAAGACCCCATCTTGATCCGACACTTGCCGACTCTGCTCAGGGGCCTAGGCAACCCCCGCTGCTGGTTCGTCCGCTACCCCAACCCCCACGACCACCTTCGTCTTCGCCTGACCTGCGCACCCCGAACCCTCGGTACGGCCTTCGAGCACATCGGCGAGTGGACCGAGCAGCTTCGCCGCCGAGGGCTAATCACCCATGCCAGCGTGGAGACCCACCATCCGGAGACTGCGCGGTTCGGCGGACCCGCAGCGATCGACGCGGCCGAGGCGTACTTCGCCGCGGACTCCGTCGCCGCGCTGGCCCAGCTCACCGCCGCAGGAGCGAAGAACGCACCGGATGCCCGTGCGGTGACCGCCGTGAGCATGGTCGACATCGCCGTCGGCCTGTTGGGTGACCGCGCCACGGCGATGCACTGGCTCATCGAGCACACCCGAACCGACTCAACTGCCCCTCCCCGCACGGTCTACCGACAGGCCGTCGACCTGGTGCACACGCACCCCAGCGGTTTGGACGAACACACCATCGCGGCCTGGGCCGCGCGACGGACAGCGCTGGCCGACTACGCCCGCGCGCTCGCGGAGACGGAATCGAACCCCGACGATCTGCTGCCCGACCTTCTGCACCTGCACCACGTACGGGTGCAAGGGCCCGGCCTGCCGGAGGAGCGCGCACACCTCCACCTGGCCAGGGCCGGGGCCCTGAGCTGGACGGCACGAGCAAGGAGAACGCCGTGACCACGACAGCCCCTGCTCCCGCCGCGCTGTCGACCGCCGACAAGTTGGCCGATGCCTTGGCCGACCCGGCTACCGCGTGGCCGAACGGCCGGCCCGGCGGCGGACGGGCGTGGCCCCAGTCGCTCGCCGGGGGCGCCTCGGGCATCGCCTTGCTGCACATCGAACGGGCTCGTACCGGCCGCGGTTCCTGGGAGACGGCGCACCCCTGGCTGGCTGCGGCTGTGGACGGCGAAGTCAGCGCGGCGGCCAACGCGAACCTGTACTTCGGTGCTCCCGCCCTCGCTTTCATCACGCACCGCGCGGCGAGCGCTTCAAGCCGATACTTGCGGCTCCTGGAGCGCCTGGACGCAGCCACCCTCGCTGTCACCAGAACCCGGCTCGCCACCGCCCACCAACGCATCGACCGTGCCGAACGCCCTCCGATGGAAGAGTTCGACCTGATTCAAGGGCTCTCCGGGCTCGGGGCCTATCACCTCAGCCGCCACCCTCACCACGAAATCACCCGCGACACTTTGGCCTACCTGGTGCGGTTGACCGAGCCCCTGCCCGACTCTGCCGGACTGCCGCCCTGGTGGATGAACGTCGCCCCCACTGGCGCGCTCCACCTCGATTACCCCGGCGGACACGGCAACTTCGGGCTCGCCCACGGCATCGGCGCCGCCTTGGCCGTGCTCTCGCAGGCCCTGATCTACGGAGTGACCCTGCCCGGCCTGCCCGACGCCATCGAACGGATCTGCGGCTGGACCGACCGCTGGCGGCAAGGCAACGACACCCATCCCTGGTGGCCCGGCCAGATCACCACGCAGCAAGCAACCGACCAACACGTCCACGCCGAACTCCGCCCCCGGCCCTCCTGGTGTTACGGAGCCAGCGGCACCGCCCGCGCCCAGCAACTGGCCGGTCTCGCCCTCGGAGATCCAATCCGTGTGCAGCTGGCGGAGAACGCGATCCTCGACGCCCTGCGCGACCCGCACCAGCAGGCCAAGCTCCCCGAGATCGGGCTGTGCCACGGCATGGCCGGCCTGCTGCACGCGGCATGGCGCATGGCCACCGAGACCGACAACCCCGCCATCGCCGCAGAGCTACCGCACCTCGCCGAGCGGCTGATCACCGCACTCGAACAGGACGGTCACGACCCGGAACTCCTCGACGGAGCCGCTGGCGCGGCACTCGCCCTGCACACCATCGGCACGAATCACGTGCCCGCTCCCCACTGGGACACCTTCCTCGCCCTGGCCTGAACACCACGGAGGACCACTTCATGACCCCACCCCCCTGGCGCCAGGTCAACGTGGTGTTCCCGGACTGGGAACGCGCCGAGGCCACCGCCATAACCGAACTCGCCCCACTCCTCCGTTCCGCAGAGGCCGTCGGAGCCATCACCACGTGGTTCATCATCCGCAAGCACCCCTGCTGGCGCATCCGCTACATACCTGTCACCGACGCGCAGAGCCCTGTAGACCAGCGCCTCGATGAGCTGGTCTCAGCCGGGCACACCAAAGGATGGACGGAGATCATCTACGAGCCCGAGGTGCACGCCTTCGGCGGCGCCCCGTCCATGAACTCCGCTCACCGCTTCTTTCACCGTGATAGCCGCGATCTTCTGGAATTCCTCCGCAGTGACACCGCTCGACACAGACGCGAGACCTCCCTGATGCTGTGCAGCCTCATGATGCGCGCCGCCGGCCTGGACTGGTACGAACAGGGCGACGTCTGGGCGCGCGTCGCCGCCCACCGCGCTCTGCCACCCGGCTCCGAGCGGGACAGCAACGACCAGCTGCACACCGCCGTTCGCCGTCTGCTCTCCGTAGACCCGCAGTACGCGACGCAGCCGGGCGGCCCACTGTCAGCGGCCACCGAATGGGTCTCGGCCTACACCGAGGCCGGAAGCGACCTGGCCCGACTCAACGAGGCCGGACAGCTCCACCGCGGGCTCCGCGATGTCCTCGCCCATCATGTGATCTTCGCCTGGAACCGACTCGGCCTTCCCTACGCCACGCAGGCCACCCTCACGGCAGCCGCGAAGACCGTCATCTTCGGCTCGGATCCCGCCACCGAGAGGAGCAAAGCAGACCGTGTTGAAGCTCCCTGACGACATCGCCCGGCGGTTCCCGCTCGTCGCGCGTCCCCGCCCCGCCTGCCTCCCGCTGCTTCAGCGAGTCCAGGCATTGGCCGACCTCGCGGACACCGCTCGGAAGCAGAACGACCCAAGCGTTGCCTCCACGGTCTACAACCAGGCCGCGCTGATCGCCTCGGACATCGGTCTCCCCGACGCAGCCCGAACCATGTGCACACAGCACGCTGCCGCTTACCTGCACGCCGCGCCGTTGTCCCCCGACGCAGCCGTACGTGCTCTCGAACCGGCAGTCAACCTGGCACGCCTCCAGCTTCGTGCCGGGCATCGAGACACAGGGCGCCAACTCCTCTTGACCCTGTTCGACGGCGTCACCCACGCAAAGCCCGCGCAGGTCGAGAGCATCACCGTCCCCGCCAACCTCGTGGCCACCGACGCCGACCGCAAGCAGGTGCGCACCTGGCTATGGGCGGTCCTCCTGGCCGACGGGACACGCGCACTCACGAGCGCCGGCCGCTGGAACGATGCCCTCAACCACATTCAGCAGCACCGCGGCCTCGCCCAACGGATGCTTGACGGCCGTCAAGTCGCCGTTCTGGCTGCCCTCACAAACGGCGACGCCACCCACGCCAACCACCTGCTGACGGGGACAAAGCCCGGAGAACCGTGGGAGGTCACCGTTACGGACTGCCTGACGGTGTTATTTCTCCGCGCCGCCGGACGACCGTGGCAGCGCCCCCTTCAGGACCTCGTGACCACTTATCTCGATCACCCATACCTGGAGGGCCTGGCAGCGTTCCACGCCCGGCTCGGTCTCGTCGTACTGGACCTGATCGACTCCCCCGAAGATCCTGCTACACGCCAAGTGGTCGCTGACCTGCACCGTCGAGCGCTCAAGACGAACGACGGATACGCCGCACGCGATGCCCTCTCGCACCCGCTGTCCCGAGAGCTGGCCACCGACCCGGAAGTGACGGACTGCCTGCGACTGCTGAGCGCCTGCGCCCTGCAATCTGGAGTTCTCCCTCCGGAAGTCCGGGCTCGAATCGACAGCGCCTTGCGGACGAGTCGACGCGTCATTCAGGGGACTCTCGGCCCTTCGACCTCTACATGACTGGCGTGTCTGGGGCCGCTCCCGGAGGCTGATGGGGCTGCGAGAAGTCCGCTGTGGTGGGGCCGGCGTACGGAGATTCGGGCTTCCGAGCGGACGGCTCCAGAGACTCTTCGACATCGGCCTGGTGCTGCCCACGCTGAGTCCGACACGACAGTTCCCCTTGAAGCCCGGATGCTCGGTATTCGGAACCGCGAGCGACACCCAGCATCTTGGCTGCCTCGGAGCGGAGGCGCTTGGCGCCTTGGTTGTCCTTCTCTTGGGCCCGTCGCAGGAGGGCACCCTTTTCCTCCGCGGACATGTTCGCCTCGGTGAGCACGGTTTCGAATTCACTGGTGGGGCCTGCGGCCTCAGCCAGTTCGCGGAGCTGCTTGTTCAAGTGCTCCAGTTCGCGCCCAGCCTGTTCATGGCCGCGAAGCAGTTCGTCACGATCGCCTTCGACGGTGCTCCGGGCATCCCCACGCAACACTGGCCGCCCGAAACGGCCGGTGGCAGCCAGCTGCTGTTCGAGCCCTTCAAGCCGTTCCTCGACATCGCGCAGACCAGCGGTCCGCGTGGCGATCGTCTCGGTCAGCGACTGAACTTCACGGATTGTCGCAGCACGGTGGGCAACATCCTGGTGTCGACGGTTGAGGGCGAGCACGTTCGGGCCTGTTCCTGCTGCGGCTTGTTGTTCGGCGCGATCGGCTGCTGTCTCTGCCCTTTCGGCTGCCGCTCGCGTGGCGCGGGTAGCAGTGGCTGCCTTGCGGATCGCGTCCCGCAGGGCAGTGTTGCTGAGGTGTGCGTACGGGCGGTCACCTATCTGTGCGGTGTCCGGGGCCGAGGCCGGCCCCGCGGGCCGCTCGGCGACGCTCGGGCGTCGAACCTCGGGCTCCGGCACGTCCTCGTGGCCATCTGCCTCGTGCGGGTCACCAACTCCGGGAGCGCGTGGGGTCGGCAGATCGGCAACGACGTCCCGGACGCGAGCGGGGACGGCGTTCACCGGGAGTTCGGTGAGGATCATGCGTTCCTCAGTACCGGTCTCGATCTCACGGATGAGGCCCGCGACCGCGCGGTCAAGCTGTTCCTGCTCGGTAAGTGCGTCGCCTCCGCGGGCACGGTCAGCATCGGTCTCGTAGACGGACAGCGGCAAGAAGAGGTGAGACTCCTTCTTGTCGCGGCTCATCATCGTGTAGAGGGCGTTCGCCTGCGCGCCGGGACCGTAGACCAGGGCCTCTTGGACGCTGAGGCCCTGGGACTTGTGGCCGGTGATCGCGTATCCGAGGCTGAGTCCGCCCTGTGCGATGTAGTCGGCGTCGACCCATTCGGCAACGTCACGGTGGCCGTCGGTGGTCTTCTCTCGCCACTCGACCAGCACCCGGCGTTCCTCGTCCACGGCCCGCACGATCCCGCGGAGGCCGTTCAGCACGTCTTCGTTCTCGCCTCGGGTCCGCTTGGCCCGGTAGTCGTTGGTCCGAAGGAGGACCTGGTCCCCCACGGACAGCATCAGCTCGCCGCCGCCGGGCAGTGCGTAGGTGTGCTCGGGGCCGGTGAGGTCGCCGTTCTCCTTACGGAGGGCGCGGGCCCCGACGTTCAGTTCCTCCACGACCTCGTTGGTGGCGGCGAGCATGAGGAGCTGCTGCACGGCGGTGTGGTCGTCGGTGTGCGCGGCGCGCTTGTCCGCCCAGATGGTGAGCATCGCGGCGAGGGTGGCGTCCCTGTCCGCGAGTGCGTGCACGCGGCCGGTCCCCGCGAAGGTACGGAGTGCTTCCACGCGGTGGTCGTCGCGCCACAGTTCCAGGGCCCGGCGCTCGATCGCGTCCTTCTGCCGGAAGTTCTCGGTGAGGCTGAGTCCGCCGACGATGTGGTGCACGGCGGCGAAGGAACCGCCGATGCCGGGCGAGTGCAGCTGCTTCGGGTCGCCGATGCCGACGATCTTCGTGCCGGTCTTCGCGGCGTGGGTGAGGAGTTCGGCGATGTCGCGGTCATCGCACATGGCGGCTTCGTCCACGACCAACACGTCAACGCCGGTGAGACCGGGGCCGCCGGTGCGGATGCCGGTGAGCCAGGACGCGAGGGTGCGGGACTCGATTCCCGCCTCGGCCTTCAGGTTCGCGGCGGCGACGGCGGCCGTGCTCGCGCCGGCGACGACGAGCCCGCGCGACTCCCACGCGGCACGGGCGGTGTTCATGATCGTGGTCTTGCCGGCTCCGGCGATGCCCACCACCGCGTCGATTCCGTGCCCGGCCGTAAGCAGCCGTTCGAGGACGGCGCGCTGTTCGCCGGAGAAGGCGAAGCTGCCGCCGTGCTGGGCCTCGACGGTGGACAGGGTCATGTCGACCGTGTCGCGGCTGATGACGGCGGCCTGCGTGTCGAGCCGGTTCGTGGCCTCGGAGATGATCAGCGTTTCCGCCGCCACGACGTCCGCCGTGGTGTACCGGTCGGCGTGCGTGAAGTGCTGGGCGCCCTTCGGGTTGAGCTGGACCGCGTATCCGGCGTGACGGAGTACGGAGGTGGTGAGCTGTTCGGCCTCGGCGGCGTTCGCGACTCCGTACGGCAGGGCATCCAGCACGGCGGCGATGGCGGCGGCGTGGGTGAACTCCTTGGAGTGGCTGGTCAGGCCGGTCTTCGGGTCGAATACCTGGGCGCACAGCTCGTCCAGAGAGGGGTTCCGGTCCGCTCGGGCCTGCTGCATCGCGCCGACGGCGATGGCGTCGGGATCGTCACCCGCGGCACGGCCTTCGGTCTGCCAGTAAGCGCGCAGCACGTCGTCCCTGACTCCGGCGGCCTCGCCGTTCTTCGCGGCCTTGGACGCGGTGGAGGCGGCGGTGCGCTCGCGGGTAGTGGCGCTGTCGTAGTCGATGCCCAGCTTGGACAGCAGGTCGCGGACCCGGCTGTCGCGCTTGCTGAACAGGCGGATCGTGGCCTCGGGAATCGCCGCGATCTCCCATGCGCCGGTCCGCTCCTCGCGGCGGAAGCCGATGCCGAACGTGTCGGTCAGCTCCCGGCGGATACGGGCGTTCATGAGGGACTGGGTCGCGCGGGTGTGCCGGTGGAGGTCGCGGCCCCCACTGGCCATCGTGGACCACTTGCCGTCGGTGCCCTTGACCATGTTGGCCAGGGTGAAGTGCAGGTGGAAGTGCGGGTCACCGTAAGGGGCGCCGTCCACGGGCCGGGCGGCGCGGTGGATCATCATCCAGCCGGAAAACCCGCTCGTGGCCACGGTCGCCGCTTCGTCGCCGTCGCCGTGGCGACCGCGCATGCCGTACGCGGTCCACCGCTCCAGAGCGGTGATGGACTCGCGGCCGGCGGCCGTGTAGATGCCCTCGACCTGGGCGGCGATCTCCTCGGGAGCGTACGCGAGGAACGCGGACTTCGACTTCGCCAGGTCCAAGGTGACGTCGGCGCCACGGTTGCCGACCTGCACGCGGCCTTCGAGGAGAGCGGCCTTGATCTCCTCGGCGTCCCACACCTCCTCGGGCGCGAGCCCCGCCGCCTTGGCCATCGCGACGGCTTCGCGTACGTCCATCGGCAGATCCCGAAGGCGCCGTGCACCTTCGCCTTCGGTCTGGGCGTACCGGCGCTTCATGGACGTGGCGGTGAACAGGTCGCCGGGCTGTTGTCCGGTCTCGGCTGCGCGGGATTCGACGGCGCGCAGGAGTGCGCGGGCGTCCAGGTGGCCGCCCACCTCGGCGGCCACGGCCCTCTCCAGCGTGTCTTCGCCGTACAGGTCGACGGCATCGATGCCGACGGCGTCGGCGAGCTTCAGCACGGTGGAGGCGGGGACGCGGTGGGATTCCCCGAACCGTTTGAGCTGGTTCTCCATCCGGCGGTAGGCGTCCTGCTTGCGCTTGGAGTCCAGCAGGGAGGCGGGGTTCACGCTGCGTTCGGCGGCGGCGCGCCGGATGGCGCGGGCCAGCGGGGCGGCGGGGAGCTTGGCGGCCGGCGCGATGGCGAGCTTGGGTTCTACGAGGGTCTGCCCGGTTCGAGGGTCCTCACCGTGCATGAGGCGGCGGGCAGCCTGGAACTGCTCGGGGGCGAGGATGCTGCCGCGGGTGATGTCGAACTCGGTGAGGCCGTTTCCGATCCAGACCAGGGGGCGTTCGCTGGCATCGAGGTGGTAGTCCACCTGTCCGTCGGTCGCTGGTTGGGGAAGGGCCTGGTCGCCGTAGAGGTCGCGGGCATCGAGTCCGGCGGCAGCAGCGACTTCGACGGCGTCGAACCCGGTGAACCGCGCCGTGCCCTTGCTGCGGAGGACACCGCGGGCACGGAAGAAGGAGCGCTTGGCCTCGCGGGAGCCGAGCAGGGACGCGACCGGAGCGCCTGCCGCTTCGGCCTTGGCCTCGATGGCGGCGACGAGGGGTGCCGCGTCGACCGTGGTGGACTTCCCGCAACCGTGACCGCCGGTAAGCCGATACTCAACCTGTTCATCGGACGGGCCGATCATGGTTACCCACCCCAACGGCCCGCTCACCCCCCGTACAAATTCGATCAGACTCGGTCATCTTTGCCGATTGTATCGTCACGAAGTGACGATACCTTGGTCCTCTAATCTTGGATCGTCTGTGCGAGGGGCTGTCGGCCGCTCCTCGCGATTACCGCTCTCATCTGCTGTTTCGGCATCATCGATGCCGGATCGATTCGCGCTGTTACCTCACTGCTGCTTCGTGATCTCCCTCGTCACGCGAAACCTCGGGCGTATGCGACGCTCGTCGTCTTCCGGGCGAAGAAGTGGCGGCGGGGCCGAAACGGAGAGCACAGTGAGTGGGATAGGTCAGCGCATAGCCGGAAGGACCCCGCGAGTACTCGTCCAGAGGCTGGGGCGGCGGCTGCGCAGCAAGCCCGCAGACAGGCAGGCTTGGTGGGCGACCGCGCTCGTCTTCCCCCTCGTCGGGTTCCAGCTCACCATGATCGTGCTTGGGCAGACAGGTTGGTCCATCCTGGGTCTGGGACTGTCAGTGGCCGGCGCCATAGCCGCTAGCTGGCTGATACGCCCGTGGTTTGAGGAGTTGCCGCGGAAGGAGCAGCGGCGTATCACGGCGGTCCCACTCATCGCGTACATCGCTGCGGGCGGGTTGTGGGTGGTGTGCTGCCTGCTGCTCGCACCCGAGAATCGCGCCCATGCAGGATTGCTGCTGTTCCTGGTGTGGGGGTATCACTCGCTGTACGGATCGGGAGTCGAGCCGTCGAGTTCCGCGTACGAGCGGCTACCTGGACGGCTGCGGCGTGCTGCCCCGCTCCGCGTGGCGGTCAACTGGACGGGCCTCGCGGGCGTGCTGCTGGTGTTGCAATCCCTACGGGAGGAGAGCAATTCCCCCACGGTCTTCCTGGCCCTCATGGGCACGGTCACCCTCGCGTGCGTCGGCGCATCGATCAAGGTCTTCATTCGCGTGCATCGCCTGTCCGCGAGTCTCGACCAACATGCCGCCAAGATGATCTTGGAGTTGCGGAAGCTGCGTGAGCTGCCTGACGACAAGCGGCGGGAGCAGAAGTTCGCCGCGGAGGAAGCGTGGGACACCCTCCACCGGACACTGGTCAACAAGATCGACACTGGGCTAAGCGTCTCGGGCGTCTTCGTGCTGCCGAGCAAAACGATCAGGGAGCTGCACCACCAGGTTCACCATGCGATCCGGACCGCCGGAACGGACGACGCTGCCCATCGCAAGGTCATCGCACGGCTTCGAATCCTGCGGATCGCCTGTGCCGGCCGGACGGACACTCTTGCCTGAACCCGGGACGCCACAAGGTCTGACAGGCGGAATTCCCGTACTTGCGATGCTTCACTGGAGAACGGTGTCTACCCAACGTGGAGATGACGTAGCCTCTCGTCCGTGAGTGACCGTCTTCCGAGCGACTCCTTCGGGGAGGATTTCGGCATGCTGTTGGCGACCAGCATGCTGTCCGTAGGTCTCGATCTAAGCCGTGTGGGCCTTCTACACACGGCCGCCGTTCGTCTGCGCGACCTGGCAGATCCCTGGCTCATTTTTGAGCCGAAGACTTACTCCCGCAGCCTTCCAGAAGATCTGGAAGTAGGCCGCTACCTTCTCCGTACCGCCGAGGAAGCCTCTGGCTTCCCGTGCAGCGTTTCCAGCCTGCTACATGAGCAGGACCCCGCGCAGGCCGCCAACGTTCCAGTGGTGATCGATGGCCAACACCGGTTCACGGGACTGATGTCCGTCATTCGTCACACCGCGGGATCCGGCAAGACAGCAACGATGGTGCTGACTCTTGCCGACCTGCTGACTCAGCGGGTGGGCCGTGTCAACCGTCACGGGCACCGTCCCACGGCGGCTGAACTCGGGGGCATCGCCGACGCCGCCCAAGCCCTCTCGGCCCTGTTGCTGCTTCTCGCGCAACGCCTTCTCACCGGCTGCTTCGAGTTCCTGGAAGAAGTCGTCGCTGTCCCGCCCACCGCGTCCTCGCCATGCGGTCTCCTGCGGCTGGCCGCCCCACGAGTGCCCCGGGCTCCGGGATCGATCCAGCTTCCCGGCCCGACTGAGTTCGCCCTCGCTGCTTAGCCCTTGCGCGGGGGTGCCAAGACCCTCGTGAGGTTGATCGTGAAGATGCCCCCCTGGTTGTTCCACTGGGTGCTGCTCTATCTGCTGTTCTTCTCCATGCTGCTGTGGCCCGTGGTCTTTTCGTGGTACGGCGTGCGAATCCTCCAGGTCGCACGCCGCATCCGGTCGTGGACGTCGCAGATGAAGGGGCAAGTCGTCACCGCGACCCGGCGGCGGCTGTGGCGCTGGCTTACGGAGTCCACCGCAGATGCCCCTCCGGAGGAGGAGCCGTCGGCCCCTCCGTTGGACCCGCGGCCTGAGCGGACGCGATGAATATGGGAGGGTCCCCCACCCGCACAGGGTGAGGGACCCTCCCCCTGCACCGTCTACTTCACGGGCCAGTCCCCGAAGGGCACTGGTGTCTGCCCGGTGGCTTCGCGAACGGCCTCGTCGGTTCCGCACGCAGTGCAGACGAACACGACGCGGTCGGTGGTCAGCCGAGAACGCGCCGGCCGGTGACCGAGCGGGCCGGCACAGCGCGGGCAGCGGGTGTCGGGCACGGTTACTCCTCGGGGTGTTCGCGGGCGGACTTCAGGATCAGGTTCCAGACGGTACGGGAGTACGTCTTCTCCGTCTGCGTCTGGAGGGACTCAATGAGATCAGCGTTCTTGGCGCCCGGATTCGCGGCGAGTGCCTGTCTGGCGAGCGTGAGCCGCGGGTCACCCTGGTAGGGGTAGGCGACTGCGCGCCGGCCACGAGGTCGTCCGCCGGCGTGCCCGCGGCCCTTGCGGTCAGCGAGGTACTGCCACAGCCTCCAGCGCTTCCACTTCGGGCGCCGCCGGGTTGGAAGCTCGTCCCAGTCGTCGGGCTCGGGCCACCCCTCGGGCGGGTTCTTGACGTAGTGGGAGACGGTGGTGGAGTCGGCGAACCCACAGACCTTCGCCGCTTCGGCGGGACCGACCATCTCTTCCGGGTCGCCGTCGAGCTTCGGCGGATTGGTGGTGCTGGCGGCGGCGCGCTGCCGTTGAAGCTCGTGGTGCCACGTCGCCCATACGTCGCCGTCCCAGTGCATGACGCCGTCGATGGTCTCCGCGACGGGCGGGTGCCCGTTGTTCTCCCGGTCGGTCCAGAGGTTCTGAAGGGTCGGCTCACTGATGCCGTGTACCTTGCGCAGGTCCGCGCGTGAGTAGAGCGTGCGGCCGGTCTTGCGGGGCACGGTCGTCTCCTGTTCTTGGTCGGGGTCGTGACCGCTCGGCCCGGTCACTGGATTTCGTCCGGGTCTGGGGCCGGCGTCCACGTGCGGCTGCCAGCCGGTTCGAGCCGGGTGAGGGTGGCTATGTCAGCCAGGGGCACGGCGGCGGCCCAGTCGGCGCGGTCGGGGTGGTCGACGGGCAGGTTGAGCACGAGGTGTCGGCCGGTCGGGGGGAAGTCCTCGACGATGACGAAACTGTCGGCGGGATCAGCGCCGATGTTGTTACCCCTCGTTAGCTGGGCGATATCGCCGGGCTGGGGACAGTCGGGGTGTCGGTCACATAGCATGGTGTGGTCTTTCTGGTGAGAGAGACACCGACGGCCAGCGCCTTGTTGCCCTTGTGCGCTGGCCGTCATCTGTTGTCTGGGGTGCGTGACGCCCGGAGGGCGCACGGCCGGTCGGAGGTTGCCCGCTCCGTGATGGCGGAGTAATTAAACCACCTTTGGCTTGAGCGGGGTGGGGCCCTGATCCGGAGGACGGCGGTCTTCAGAAGAGGGCTTCCTGATCTGCGGGGCCTCGGCCCTGGTCGCGCGGTGGCCGGGTGACACGGAGTTCGTAGCGGGGGCGTCCCGCGTGCGGCGGGAGGTGGGCCTCGCGGCGGTGCCGTCTCCAGGCGACGACGGGGGCGCCCTGGTCAATCCAGCCCGCCGGGTACCCGGTGGTGAGCTGAGCCCAGCGGCTCGGGCTCCGCGGGACGGCCCACCGATCCTCGACCGTGGTGATCGGTGGCAGCGTCCGCCAGCCGGGGAAGCAGTGGTCGTGCGCGTCCTCCACCGCCTCGTTGTCACCGTCCCCGAATCCGTCGCCGGAGTGCATGGGGCCTTCCCACTCGCACGCGAGACACCCGCCGCGGAACTCCTGCTCGTCTCCCCGGCGGCCGGTCGGCCGGCTACGGGAGAGCAGGGTCGGGGTGTGGTGTACGGGTGGGTCCAGCTCGTGGCCGAGGTCGCAGTACGCGCCGCCGGGGTGGCCGGGCTGGATGTGCCACGCCTGCCCGGCGCTCGCTGGTGACTGGCGTGTCCGCGCGTTGCGCACCCGCCAGTAGAACGTCTGCCGTGCCCGTGCTCCGGTCGGCTCGATGACGGTAGGGGTCACGACGTTCCACCTCTGGCAGCGGCGAGCACTTCACGGAGAGGATCGGCGAGTACGGCCTGTTCGTCGGGGGCGTCGAGGAACCGCGGCCCGTAGGCGCGGCGCACGGCGCGGCGGGCGTCCTGGTGCCGGTCGAGTTCCGGGTAGTACGGCGATCGGTCGAGCACGTCATAGCCGTGCTGGGTGAGCACGTCGGCGATGAGCGATCGGATCTGTACGGGGTCGAGGGCCGAGAGGTCGGTCTCCACGGGGGCCGCGAGGAGTGCGCGGATCAACTCGGTCGCGCTGAGCCGGGGATGAAGGGGAACGCTGAGCCGGTGGACGCCGTCCCGGCTGGGGGTGGCGGCTCCTCGGCGGCTCGGCGTCCTGGTGGTGCTGCGAGCTTTTGTCGTCTCGTCCATGGTTCTGGCCTTCGAAGGCTCGGTGTGCGGAAAGGATGGGCGGATCAGGGCGGTAGACGGCGCCATGCGCGGATAGAAGGCCCTATGCGGCGCGCGCATGGGCCGCGCGGATGGCGGCGGTACGTCCGGGCTCGGCACTCCACCGGTCGATGACCTCTCGGTGCAGGGCCTTGGCGGCGGGGTCGTCCGCGTCGACGGGGTGCCCGGCGAGGATTTCCGCGAGGATGGCGAACGCCTGGTCACGGGCGCGGTCGATGCGGTCCCAGTCGTACGTCCGGCCGGCCGCTCCCCGCCCACGGCCGGCGGCGACTTGAAGGGCGCCGCGCGGCCAGCACGGCAACGTGGCTGTACGGCCGGGGCCGTCGAACAGGCGCGGGCCCTGGTGGATGCCAACGTGTTCGATGTGGCGGGCGGCCCATTCCAGGATCGCGGCCGGGGTGTCCGCGATGACCATGCTTTCGGTGTTGTGGCGGGTCGGCACGGTGCTGTCCTCGGGAGAGCGGGGGCGGTGGCGGGCTGCCGCCGCCCCCGAATCGGCTGCTAGTGGTAGGCAGGGATCAGTCGGCGGACCTTGTCCTCTCCGATGCACCCGCCCTTGTGGCGGCGCGCGCTCGGCGGCTCTCCGTTGCGCCCGCGCAAGTGGCTCCAGAACTTCGGGCCTTCCCAGTCACACAATTCACAGCTGAGGTACCAGTGGTTATCGCTGCCGGGAAACCCGGTGAGGACCGCCCGCCAGTGGTAGGCCGCGAGTCCCGCGAACGCGATCTCGGCGCCTTCGATGTTGCGATCGGTGACCGGCATCCGCGGGTGCAGGAGGGGCACCGGTCCGCACAACGGCGTGGGAGCCTCGGCAAGCACCTGGTCCAGGGGGACGGCGCCGATCCGACCGGCGGCGTACTCCTCGGCGAGATGGGCGGCGGCCATGTCGGTGCCGGGAGTCCCCTTGGGCGGACGGCGGAGGTTGCGTTCGCCCTCGGTGGTAAGGACGAGCCAGTCACGGTGCCATCTGTAGGCGCGGCCGATGACCTGGTCTTCGCCGACGATCACGGGGTATCGGCACTGGATGTCGGGGGGGCCGACGCGGTACGCCGGGACGGCGGTGCTGCCCTCGGTCGCGGGGACGATGAGTCTGCCCGCTTCGGTGTCGGGGACGGTGAGGGTCGCGGGTCGTTCGAGGAGTTGCGTGGTCATGGTGGTGCCCTGTTCTGGTGAGAGAGGGGCCCGCCCCGGCGCGCTCGGCCACCGGGGCGGGCGGGGGCGTGGTTACGCGGCCGAGGCCGGCGGGGCGGCGGTCCACTCACGGCGCGGGGTGATGCCCAGCTCGTTGAGGACCGGGGCGTGGCTGCCGTTGTCCGCGACCCATTCCCAGTCGGCGCCCTCGGTGCCGGGCCGGTCGGTCCAGGTGAGCATGTAGGAGCGGCCGGAGGTGCGGGGGTCACCGCATACGGCTTGTGCTTCGCGGCGGGACATCGCCCACAGGGCACGCCGCTTGCGGGAGCGGCTGGAGCCCTTGGAGGCGATCAGCACAAGTGCCATGCCGTCCAGCCAGTTCGTACCTGCGGTGGGGGCCGCCGCGGGGGTCGGCTTCGCCGCCGGTACCGGTACCTCGACCGGCGCGGTCTGCTCAGTCTGCTCGTGCTGTTCCGCGGTTTCGGCCTGGGGCGGCTGCTGCATCTCGGTGGCGCTCTTGCGCCCGGACACGTCGTCGTAGGGGGCGGTCCATGTCCAGTCGTCGTGCTGGTTTCCGGTGGCGCGGACGATGCGCTTGCCAGTGCCGTTGTGGATGTGCGGAATGGTCACGGACTTCGGGTTGACCCGCAGGACCTCGTACGTACCGCGGTAGAGAACGAAGTCCCCGCGGGTGAAGTCGGCCTTCGACCACACCTTGAAGCCCTCGGCTTCGGCGTCCTTGATGACCTTCTCCCAGTGGGCGATTTCCTCGGTCAGCTCCTGGTGCTCGATCTCCAGCTCCGGGCCTGCCGGGTCCCGGGAGAACCCCTTGGCGGACTCCCCGCGCTGCCACTTCTCAACCGCGCGGAGGTCGGCCCGCAGCTTGTCGAGACGGCGGAGCGTGCGGCCGGGGTCCTTCTTGAACTGCTGGTAGTTCGCGGCGGCCTGCGCCCGGCTGGTCCAGTGGGCGGCGCGGTCGCTCTCGCCGATGCTCTTGCGCATCGCGTCGTCCATCCGCGCGTGATCGCGGCGGGCGCGGCCCTCGGAGTGGTGACCGATGAGGATCGGCTGACCGAAGGCGAACCGCTTGGATATGTCGTGACTCTTCTTCCACGCGGCCTCGGAGGACTGGGCGGCGCTGGCGGCGTACCCCCCGAACCGATCCGCGCGGCCTTCGGCCTTCTCCTCCCGCTCCTCCTCGGCCTCGCTGAAGCTCCGGCGGTCGGCGTTGTCGATGGTCAGCGTGACCTCGAACCCATTGTCTCGGAGTCGCTGCGCGAGGAGTTCGAGCGAGGGGGTGTAGGTGGCGTGGTCGCGGCTGTGAGGGAGGTACCAGCAGTCAAGGTTCCTGCTCCAGCGGAAGGGCTGGCGCTGAGTGCGACCGTACTCACGGAGTCGCAGGATCTCGGCCGATCCGTCGCCCCGGCTGGTCCCCTCGATCAGGGTTCCTTCTCGGCGGGTGTGTGTGATCTCGATAGTCACTGAACTGGCCTTTCCTGGTGAGAGTTTGTGGCCCGGCCGCAGGGCGGATCGTGCGTTGGCAGCGGCGCTGCACCACCGGCGCGGGCCGTGAGGGACGATCGGCTCGCGGGTCGTCGCGCCTGCGCGGCGACAGGGGCAGTCGCGCCCCCGCGGGGCGCGTCCGCTGCGGTCCGGTGCCCGTCGTCGGTCGGCGGAGCCGCCTGCGGCGGAGTCGGCCGGCGGCGGTGAACGCACCGGACCTGTCCTGCCGCCCCGAAGGGGTGTCCGCTGGGGGGCTGGCGGCCTGCCGGTCCGGAGGGTTGCCCTCCCCCGGACCGGCGGGCCTCGGTGTCAGCTGCGGTGGAGCGCGTGAAGGGCGGCCGGGTCGGCGTCGGCCAGTCCGGTCCGCTCGCGCCATGCCTGGCGGACGGCGGCGCGGAGCGCGTCCCCGTCGTCGTAGGCGAACCGACCCCGGCGCAGGCTGCGGACGATGTCGCGGAACGTGTCGCCGTGCATCGTGGTCAACGTGTCGTCCAGCGTGGTCAGCTCGTGCGGGAACATCGCCTGGACGCTGGCTCCCGGCTGCGGGGCCCCCTCGGTGAAGAACCAGACCACGGACATGGTGGCCTCGTCCGCGAACTCCGGCCCGCCGAACGGGCCGACGACGACGGCGGGACGGGTGTCGAGCTGGTGGCCCCGGTGCCAGGGTCCGGCGATCACGAGCGTCGCGGTGGGGAAGTCCTGGACGGTGGGCTTCTGGTCGGTGGTGAGCATGTCGCGTCCTGTCTGGTGAGAGGTTCCGCCGGGGCCGGTCGGCCCCGGCGGGGGTGTCGGTCGGGGGGTTGCCCTCCCCCTTCCGACACCATTAATTAAACCATGTTCTTGGGTTCGGGTCAACCGGTCACGGCAAGTTCGCGGCGGTGCTCGGCGGCGGCCCTGACGGCGCGGGCGATGGCGCGGCCGGTCTCGATGGCCCGTACGGCGGACTCGTGAACGGGGGGCTTCCTGTCCTGAGTGATGATGCCCGCGAGTGGCGGCATGACGGCGGGGCCCGGAGTGATTCCGAGGATGAGCGCGGCCACGTGCGCGGCTGAGGCGACCTCGGCGGCGTGCTGGCCGGGAAGGGGCGCGTCCGCCTCGGTGATACGTCGCCACGCGTGGCCGTACAAGAGGATACGGACGGCGTTGTCGGGGGCTTCCTGGGTGAAGTCGAACCCCCCGGCCTGCTCGGGGTCCTCGTGATACTGGTCACGGTACTGGTTCACCAGGACATCGCGGATGACCTCGGCGGCGAGCGGGGCGGCGGCGGGCGGCTCGTAGGCATCGCCGTCAGTCTGGCTGATGTCGAATACCGGCCCGGCCTTGAAGCCGGACACCTTGCGCGCCTCGCCCCCGGCGGTCTTGTCGGCGGCCTCTCGCTGCATGCCGTCGGCGACTGCGGCCGTGGCCTCCTGACCCCCATCGGACCGCCGCTTGATCGGCGTCCAGATACGGAGAGAGGTGGAGCCCTTGGCCGGGAAGCGTCCGAGCTTTCGCCAGTCACCGGAGCTGAGTATGTGGGTGGCGTTGGGGTGCTGGGCGGCAACCGCGATGCAGTTGGTAGGGCTGCGGTCGTCGCGGTCCGTGTGGGTGAGGTTGGCGGCCGTACGCATGACGGCAGCCCAGAATTCCTCGCTACCGACCATCGCGCCGTACGCACGATCCATGACGGCTTCGAGTTCGCCGCGCATCTTGGCGGAGTAGGCCCGGCGCTCTTCGTCGGTCATCTTCGGCTTACGGGGCATGTCACGGTTCTCCTGGTGAGAGATAGGCGTCCGGGGCCGGCTGACCCTCGGGGTGTCGGTCGGGGGGGTTGCCCTCCCCCTTCCGACATCATTAATTAAACCATGTTCTTGATTGTTCGGCAACCCTCTAAATCCAGTACAACCCTGCTTCGTTGCTCACTGCCCGGTATGCCGCTATGACCTCGTCCTCTATTTCTGTCCAGTGTTCGAGGATATCGGGGGCGGTCTTCTGGTCGCTGGCCGCGTGCTTGGCCCTGCGCCACTCAATGGCGATTTTGAGCGTGCGGAGTTGGGAACGAGTCAGCTCCCATCGGCCAGAGTCGGGGAGTTGATCGCCATAGGCCATTACTCGGGCGTTGTTGATGTGCTCGGTACTAGCCCACACATTTTGCTTGGCCTGGAGCGCAAGGGCGCGTTTGAGAGTGCAGCGAAGGTGTGGGGCCTGCACGATCCATTGCGGTTCGATGACGAATATGTCGGCGCTCATCGCTGGGCCTTTCTGACCGGGGCGGCGCGCTACGGAAGCGCGCCGCCCTGAAACGTTGGGAATTAGAGGGCGTATCCGTCGACGTATTCGCCGTACTCGCCTTCGGGAGTCTGGACGCTGGGAAGAAAACGGCTCACCGCGAACACAACGGCGTCGGCGATAATCCGGGGCACGTCGTTGAGTACGAGGCTCACCGCGTCGCCGTCGAGCCCGATACGGACCTCTCCCGGTTCAAGGTTCATGTAAACGAAAGCGGATGTGCCATCGACTCGGGTCCGGGCTCCGGGGAGGCGGGCGGAGAGATCGCGTGCGGCCTCCTCGACATCCCGCCGCGTCTCGGCCTGTGCGCGGTTGTGCTCGGTCACCCGCTCGTGAACGTCACGGTGCGTGGGGATGAGGTCGGCGGCGATCCGGGCCGCGATGCCTGCCGGGTCCTCAGTCATGGCGACTCGGACGGTGTCGCGCTCGCCCCTGCGGAACGGGTAGTCGGTGGCGGGGAATGCGCCTCGGATGTGCAGGTGACCGGGGTCGTCGAACCGCTCGGAGAGGTGAAGCTGTCGGCCGTCCAGGTGGGTGAAGGTGGCGGCGTGGTCCAGCTCCTGGACGCCGTGGCGCGCGGGCTGCGGTCGCCAGTTCCCGCCGAGTTCGAGGGCGATCGGGTGGGCCAGCTCGGCGACAGTCAGAGGCGTGTTCATCGCTTGTCTCCTGGTGAGAGGGGTTGTCGGCGGCCGGTCGGCCTGCCGCGTGCCGGTCGGGGGTTGCCCTCCCCTTCCGACATCACTAATTAAACCATGTTCTAAGGGTTGGGTCAACCCAGATATGGGCTCTGACTTGCCCTTTTCTCGTTCCGCCGACCCGCACCCGCTCGGCCGGGCCCGGCCACAACGGGCCTGGGCGGGGTTCCCTCCTCGGTCGGACAGCTCCGCCGTATCAGGGTTCCGGGCGCGGTGTCCTGGCTCGCGTAGCGACCGCGCAGCGGCTCGGCATGGACGCCGCGCCCGGGTTCCTGATACGCCCCCTGGGTGTCCGACCGAGGAGGGAACCCCGCCTCCACCACCCGCACCACGACGCTCCCGCACCCAACCAATCCGCCCCCACCCCCTCCGAGGAGGACCCGCCAGAGGCAAGGAATCACTGACGCCGGCCAAACAGACCGAGCTCGTTTCGTAGTGTCACTTGGGCGGCCGACCGCCCATCACTCAGAGTTTTCAGACTCTTTGAACGCCTCGTAAGCATGCTTCGCCGCCACGCCAAGAGGATTAGCGAAGAATCTGATATCAGGGTTCCCAATGATCTGCGCAATTATGTAGTGCATCGTTAGAGCGGAGTGCACCAGAAGGTAGATCGCGTTAAGCATGGTTGCGCGAGCTTCTTTAAGGTCTTCCTCTTCGGGGTCTGACACAAAGACATCATCCCATCTCGAAAAGTCTATGCGCCTCAATACCGACGTAGGACCTGCATGGATCGAGCTATTACCTTGCAGGTAAACGGACCTGAGATCCTGGATTCCTGCAATTCGATCAATCTCGGCAAATTGAACCCCGCCACGCCTTCCCGGGAATAGAGGCAACGCCCACCCGTTCGGTTTGAAGAATTCACGCCCCCACCGATCCATCGCCCTTCGTTCGAGGTCTGGAATTTGCGCATCTGGAACCTCAACCCCTCTGGGGAGGTTCGCCCCCGCGGACGATCTTTCCTTTTTAGCCTCAACCGCTGACCACGCACAATAGCGCTCGATAATTTCGAATTCTCCCACTTGTTCAGCATTGGACAAGGTGTTCATTACTACGAGATTTTCGTACAGACTCCGCAACCTGGAAGCAGCCCCATCAGGATACCCTTGCCTAGTGAGCAACAGAATCTCGGACGCTATGGCGCAGGCGCGGGAATTCAACGAGAGAAACATGAACGCCTTCAACCCAAGTCCTCCCACGCCTTCAGTTCCCAGGAGGCGCGAATTCCTTTGGTGTTCCTCTTCGGCATACCACTCAAAAACTGCATCGCCAATCTCATGCAAGAACGCGTCAACAACTACCAAGAGTTCCTTGAACTTCTCAAAACCACTCCCCAATCGACCTTCATTTGCTCGCCGAACGCGCATATCATTAAGTGATCTCACTTTCCTTCGCTTGCGCACTTCCTGTCGGAATTGAGCAAGGGCTTTTGGGGCAATTTTCTCAGCGTCATCCACAATGTCATAACCAGTCAACTCCAAGATTTCCTCTATTGAATCTTCGGAAATGTTATATCCCGCTTTCATGCGCTCCCAAAGACGCCGATTGACGCGCCTATGGAGCTCGACAAGAAATAGTGAATCTTCGTATCTCATTTACACCTCTCCTGTAGGTAAAGCCCTCCAGGATACTGGGGTGCCACGTCCCATGCATCCGTTTATCTGCTTTCGGTGAGACGCATCACCCCCTGTCTCGCAGCTCTGGACCGTGCCGCCTTGGTGGTGCGGGCGGCAGAGTGCCATGGCCTCGTCGTAGGAGTGCCGCCCCTTGGTCGCGCCGCGTGCGATGGACAGTGCCGTCGTGCCCGCAGGGCACGCCCTTGGGCCCGGCGTCCGGACGGGACGGGAGGGCCGCCCGCGGCCCGGACGTTCCGGCCGACTGCGAGCCGGGCCGGGCTGAGCCGTCCCGAAGGGACGCCCTTCGTACGGGACCCGGTGGTCGGTGCCGGCCGCCGACGTGGGCGGCCCCGCCGGGGCGGTGGGCGCTGCGTGGGGTGGGCGGCTCGATGCCGTCCACCCCACGGCCCGGCGGCCGGAGTCCGGCCAGGCGACGGCTCCCGCCCGGCCGGGGCCTGCTACGCGGCGACCGGTTCGCGGGCGGAGACGCGGCACCGGGTGAGCACGGTCTGTGCGGTCTCGCCGTAGATGCTGTGGTCCTTGACCGTGCCGGTCAGCTCGACCTCGTCGCCCTGGTCGGGGACGTCGGCGGCGGAGCTGAACCAGACGAACACGTTGCCGTCGCCGTCCTGGAACTTCACCAGACGGCGGCGCTGGGTGTGGTAGCCGTACGTCCGGCCCTCCAGCTCGATCACGGTGGTGACGGTGGCGGCGGTGGTGATCCGCTCGCCCACGGCGCCCTGCGGCCGGGAGTTCTGGGCGGCCCGCTCGGTGGCTTCCTTCTCCTGGTCGCGGTACCACCCCGCGATGGCGGACACGAGCGTCGGCAGGTGGCGCGGGTCGACGGTCTCACCCTTCGCCAACTGGCCCACCTTGTGGCGGTAGTCGGAGAGGCTGCCGTATCCCTGGACGGCCCATGCCCGGACGGCGGCGGCGGTGGTCGGCGCGTCGGGGTCGGCGTCGATGGCGGCCCGCCAGTCCATCGGGGCCTTGCGGTCGAAGAAGTAGGCTTCGACGCCGTCGGCGGTCGGCATCGTGTTCTTCCACTGCTCGGACCGGCTGTAGAACCTGCCCTCCGCCTTCACGATGGCGGCGGTCACTCGCAGGACCTCGATCACCGGAACGCGGAGATCGGCCGGGATGCCGCCCTCTTCGCCGTCCCAATCGGAGTCCTTCAGCGTGCCGAACCGCCACAGGGCCTCAAGTCCCTTGATCGGCAGACCGGTGTACGGCTCCACGCACGTGGTGCCCAACTGCCGCGTCTCGCCGTTCTCATGGCGGGCGAGATAGGTGGCGGTACGGTGGCGGGCGACGGCGCACCCGTGGCAGAAGTTCTCGATGGCGCGGTACTGGCGCGCGGCCTCGGCGTCCTGCTCGGGCAGGCCGGGGAACAGGCTGGTGATCGTCTCACCCTCTTCGTCGTGGTCCAGGCGGGCGATGACGGTCCAGCCGTGGTGACGGGGGATGTCACCGGAGATCGTCACGGTGACGGTGGGGCGCTTGCCGATCAGGCGGCCGTCAATGTCGTGGTAGTCGTCAAGGAACGGCTCGGAGATGTCGAGCGCGTACGCGCTGAGGTGGTGGACGGCGGCGCGGGCGTTGGTGGCCTCGACAAGCTGCCGGACGCGGGACTGGGCGGTCGCGGGGATGGAAAACCGCATGGCTGCGCTGGTCATCGTGGGTGCTCCTGCTGGTGAGAGAGGAATCGCGGGCCCGGCCGCGCGGGTTGCCCGCCGCGTACGGCCGGTCTCGGGCCGGCTGACGGCCCGTCGTGTCGGAGGGGGGTTGCCCTCCCCCTCCGACATCATTAATTAAACCATGTTTTAGAGTATGGGGCAAGCATCCCGGCCGGGGATGTCGAGTGCGGCGCGGTCCCGTAGGAACGCGGCGAACAGGGCGGCGGTGTAGCTGTCGGTGGTGCCGTACGTACGGCGGCAGTCCAGCGCGCCGATGCGCTCGCCACGGTGGCGGACGGGGAACGGCTGGCCGGGGGCCGGGATGGCGAGCGCGTACAGTCCGCGCGGGGTGTCCACGCGCAGGACGACGGCGGCGGCCTGATGGTCGTAGGCGGCCGACCAGCGGGCGGGGCCGATGCCGAACTCCGCGAGTCCGGACGCGATGGCGCGGGCCTGCATGATGTCGGCGGTGGTGCCGGGGTCGGGGTCGGCCGGGGCGGGGACGCATCCGCAACCGTGATCGTCGGCGTGGGTCTCGGACAGAGCTGTACGGGTCACTGTGGGGCTCCTGGGATGGCCGGGGCGGGAGGGTTCCCGCCCCCGGCGTCGGGCGGCTGCGGTGGTTAGGCGGCGGCTTCGTCGTCGCTGGCCGGGTCGTCGGCCTCCTCGGCCTCCGACTCGCCCGCCTCCTCGTCGGTGCCGGGCTCCTGCTCGGCCTCCGGCTCACTGCCCGACGTGATCGCGCGGGGCTTCTTCTTCGACGGGTCGTAGGGCTCCTCGTCCACGACCGACTGCTCAATGGGCGTGAGCGGGTATCCGAGGGACGCGAGCACCTGAAACCAGCGGCCCGTGGGCTTCCGGGTCCACGGGGCGTGCTGGCCGTCCGTCCTCCACGCGGACCGGTTCGCGCACTTCTCCCTTCTCTGGGGGCTGGCCCTGTGTGGTGGGACGTTGTACCGGAGGGCTACGTTGATCTTCTGAAGATCGTTCTCTGGGGGTGCGGCTCTGTGGCGAACTGTTGCATCAACCGTCGGATCATGGAGTTGCATTGCGTGCCTTTCCTGTCAGATTGCCCTCTGGCGTGCGGTATTGGACGGTCGTCGATGACGGCTACGAGGTCGTGTTCATCGCTGATCAGTGGCTGAGGTTCTTGCGGTTCGGCCGAAGCCGGTCCGAGTTGACGACGAAGGCGTACGCGGGCGGCATAGCGCTGTACCTGCGGTGGTGCCGCTCAACCGGGCGCGAATGGTCTGTCGCTGCACGGGACTTGGGCCTGTTCATGGTCTGGCTGAAGTACACGCCGTCCTCGCTGGATGGTGATCCGGCGCCGGTGGTGCTGGGGCCGGGCGCCGACCCGGCTCGCAAAGAGCGGAGGGTCAACGGCGTCCTGACGGCGGTGCGTGGGCTGCTGTCGTACGCGGTGTCGGTCGGTGAGGCGCCAAGGGCGGTGATCGGGCAGATCTACGAGCTGGCGGACAGCCGGGACCTGCCGGTGGAGGCCCAGGGCGAGGACTCCGGCCTGACCTACCGGCTGCGGGCTGTCCACCGGAGCCAGGAGCCGCAGGCCGAGGTGGATCGGGCCACCGACGAAGAGCTGGTGGCGATGTTCCTGGGGTGCCGCAACGCCCGTGACCGGCTGATCGTGCTGCTGCTCGGCAGGGTCGGGCTGCGCCGCGGCCAGGCGGCCGGTCTACACCGCAGTGACTGTCACCTGCTTCCCGACTCGCGGGCCCTGGGCTGCGACTACAGCGGTGCCCACCTCCACGTCCGGCGGCGGGACAACAGCAACCGGGCCTGGTCGAAGTCGAAGCAGGCATGGACACAGCCGTTGGACTTCTTGGTGGTCCAGGCTTTCGACCAGTACGTCGATGAGCGCCACGAAGTACTCGGGGCGGGCGGCAGCGATTTCCTGCTGGTGAACCTGTTCCGCGAGCCGCTGGGGGCGCCGATGCCGCCGGACGCGCTGGGCGAGTTGTTCGAGCGGCTGAGCCAGCGGGCCGGGCTGTCGCGGAGGGTCGGCCCCCACATGGCCCGCCGGGCTTTCGGCAGCAACGTCGCGGACGCCGGCGGATCGGCGGACGAGGTACAGGCCCTGCTCGGCCAGACACACCCGGAGTCGCCCAGGCCCTACCTGATCCCCGACCGGGCCCGATTGCGCGAGGCGATCGAGCGTGTCCCTTCCCCGCGGTCCCTGCACGGGACGGTGGAGAAGTGATCGGGGCACCTCTGCCGTTGGCCCATGAGTTGCAGGACCTGCGGACCCAGGTCATCATCGACGCCCTGGACGCAGAGTTCCTGAGCCTGGTGAGCTGGGACTGGGAGTCGCGTGTCGTGCGCTACCCCAAGGTCCACCCGGTGCTGGGCATGCCGGACTGCGAGATCCCCGGTTGCACGAAGGGCACCCCGCTCGGCGAACCGGTCTGTGTCGGCTGCATCGGCCGCTGGCGGCGGTCCGGCCTGTCCTTTGAGGACTTCGCCGCGGTCCCGAGGGAGAGTTCCTATCACCGCTCCGATGGGCAGGTCCTCTGTCGTGTCCCGGGCTGCCAGCGGCCGCCCCGGCTGGTCACTCATGGTCTTTGCACCACTCACCAGGCACGCTGGCACAGCTCGTCCGAGCTGACCGTGGAGGACTTCCTGCGGAACTCCCCACAGGAGGGGCTGCCCGGGTTCGGACCCTGTCAGGTCGCCGCCTGCTACCGGCTGCGCGGCTCGGAACGGACCTGCTACTGCGAGGTCCACCGAGGCCGCCTCAACCGCGAACGGCGGTTGGGGACCTTCGACGGAGACGAGGAACGGTGGCGCCTGACGTCGTCGTCGGTGCCGGTCAACCGCGAAGTCAGCCTGCGCGGGCTGCCTGATCGGCTGGTCGCGGAGCTCCTCTACTGCCTTCAGGTCCGCACCGCCAGGGAGGCGAAGACCAAGGATCACCGGATGCGGCACATCAGCGATCAGCTGCGTCTGCTCCAGGTCCCGAGCTTGGAGACGCTGGGAGAGGACGACCTGATCCGCGCAGGGATGGTCGATGACCTGCGGATGATCATCCGTGGTGCACAGACTGCGCTGCGCAGGCTGGGGGCGACTGCGGAGACCGAGCGGCTCAAGGACATCTGGGACCTGTTCGTCTTCGGCCGCCAGGGCACCCTCACGTTCAGCCGGATCCACCAGCGGCCTCTGCGGGAGGCGGTCAAGGTCTGGGCCTATGACGAACTTCCTCGGCGTCGCGGCCGGCATGTCGCCAGTTCCATGCAGAACATGATCCGAGGCATGGAGCAGCTCTCGGACAGCCTGCGGCTGCAGCGAGACGACGAGGGGCATGAGCTTCGGCTTCTGAGCCGCACGGACATGGTCAGCTTCTGCAACCGCGTCGCGTTCCTCGCCGAGACCGGCGCCTTCGGGGCTCACCACCGGGTCAACGTGATCCGCTACGTCCGCAGAATCGTGAACCGGATTCGTGTCCTGGGCCTCACGGGCCCCGGCCAGATGCTGGAAGGCCTGCCGGCGGACTTCTCCCTGTCCATGGAGGACATCCCCGACGAGCCCGAGGACACCGAGGCTGGACGGGACCTGCCGGACGAGGTGATGCGGGAACTCTGCGACAACTTCGATCTGCTGGAGAAGATGAGCAACCGGGAATACCGCGTCGCGGCCGAGCTGCTTGTCGACACCGGCCGGCGGCCGGACGAGATCAGCACGCTGGCGCTGGAGTGCCTGGGCAAGGACCCGGACGGAACCCTGGTCCTGATCTACGACAACTCCAAGAACTACCGGCTGGGCCGTCGTCTGCCGATCGCGAAGGCGACCGCCGCCGTGATCACCGAACAGCAGGAGCGGGTACGTGAACGCTTCCCCGACACTCCGGCCGACAAGCTCAAGCTGCTGCCGAGCCCGCTGGCCAACCCCGCAGGAACGAAGCCGATCGGTTCGATCGGCGACGCCCACCGGGCCTGGGTCAACGCTCTGCCCGACATCATGATTCCGGTCGTCGTCGAGGTCGACGGGCAGCTGGTGACGAAGCTGCTGCCGTTCGACAAGTCCAAGATCTTTCCCTACGCCTACCGGCACTCCTTCGCTCAGCGGCACGCGGACGCCAACGTCGACCCGGACGTGCTCATGGATTTGATGGACCATCGTGAACTCTCCACAACTCAGGGCTATTACCGGGTCAGCCAGGAACGACGACGTGAGGCCGTCGACCGGGTCACCGCGTTGCAGTTCGACCGCCGCGGCACCCGCGTCTGGCGCAAAGCACAAGGACTTCTGGACTCCGAGCACGTGCGGCGGGCCATCGGCGAAGTCGCCACGGCCTACGGCATCTGCCTGGAACCCCACAACGTCGCGGCCGGCGGCCAGAGCTGCCCACTGCGCTTCCGCTGCATCGGCTGCGACCACTTCCGCACCGACATCTCCTACCTGCCTGACTTGGAGCGATACCTCTCTGACCTCCTCCGCAGCCGAGAACGGCTGATGTCGGCCTTCGAGGCCGACGACTGGGCCCGCAGCGAGGCGATGCCCTCCGAGGAGGAGATCAGCCGGGTCCGCCGTCTGATCAACCGGGTCAAGGCCGACCTGGACGACCTCTCGGACGAAGAACGTGCCCAGATCGAAGAAGCCGTCGCCGTGGTCCGCCGCGGCCGCTCAGTGATGCTGGGCATGCCCCGCGTCGGCCAGCCACTCCCCGACGTCAGGCCCTGGAGGCTTCCGTGATCCCAGCCATGCGCGACGGCCGCCAGGCCGACACCGAGCGGCGGCGCCAGCGCGTCGCCACCGCGGTGAAGAACGCCGCGAGGAACGGCACGCCCATCAGCGTCTCGGCCATCGCCCGGCAAGCTGGAGTTGATCGCAGCTTCCTCTATCGTCACCGCGACCTACTGGAGATCGTGCATGCAGCCGAGCTCGAGCCTGCGGCTCAGGACCCGGCCGGCACTTCGCCGGTGAGTCGGGCCTCGCTCCAGGCCGATCTCGCGAACGCCCAGGCTCGCAACACTCGTCTGGCCTCCCGCGTTCAGCAGTTGGAGAAGCGGCTCTCGCAGGCGCTGGGTGCTCAGGCATGGCAGGAGTCGGGGCTGGGAGCTCCTGCGGACATCGACGAGCTCCAGCGGAAGATCACGAGGCTGGAGCAGCACAACGTCGAACTGACCTCCGCGTTGGAGGAAACCCGATCCGATCTCGATGCCGCGAGGGAGGCCAACCGGGACCTGACCAGAGCACTGAACCAACGCGGCTGAGTCAGATCCAGCGCCCTTTGTGTCTCAGAGGGCGCTATCAGATGTGGAAGCTCAGTGGTGAGGCCGGATGCCTGGTGCGCTTGTCCATCCGGCTGGCACCCGTTCACAAGGGGCGCATCCCGGATGGCTGGTGACCCTTGTTGTTCCTAGCCTCAGGCCATGATCTTTCGTCGTGTGTGGTTATCAGCTGCGGTGCTCGCGCTGGCCGTGTCGTCTCTGCCGTCCGTCGCGGCTTCGGCCGCGCCACGCCTCTCCGGCACGGCTTGGTCCGTGCAGCGGGACGCCGACGCTCTGCGGGATACCGGGGTCACCGGAGTAGCGGTCCGTCTGGAGACCCCGCGCGGGGCAACCACGGCCCGCTCCGGGGTGGGCGACCTGGTCACCGATCGGCCGGTCTCGAACGACGGCTACTTGCGCCTCGGCAGCACCACCAAAACGTTCGTCGCCACCGTCGTGCTGCAACTGGTGGGCGAGAAGCGGATCTCCCTTGACCAGACGGTCGAGCAACTGCTGCCCGGGGTCGTGTCCGGAACCGGAAACGACGGCCGGACCATCACCGTCCGTGACCTGCTGCAGCACACCAGCGGCCTGTCTGACTACATCTACGACGTCTTCCCCGACCCCAGCGCCCAGACCTACTTCGCCAACCGGTGGCGTTCCTACCAGCCCGAAGAGCTGGTCGCGCTGGCCATGCGCCACAAGCCGGACTTCCCAGCCGGCACCCGCTGGGCGTACTCCAACACGAACTACGTACTCGCCGGCATGATCATCGAGAAGGTCACCGGCCGCACGTGGGAACAGCAGGTCCACAACCGCATCCTGCGTCCCCTCAGCCTGCAGCACACCGACACCCCAGGCGCGAAGCCTTTCCTCCCGCATCCGCACACGGCCAACTATCAGCAGTTCGCCATGGATGGCCCGATGGTCGACACCACGATCCCCTACCGTCCCTTCGACAGCGGGGCCGACGGCTCGATGACCGGCACGGCCCGCGACCTCAACCGCTTCTTCACCGCCCTGGCCAACGGACGGCTGCTGAAGCCCGCCGAACTCGCTGCCATGCGCACCACAGTCCCGGTGCCGCAGGACAGCGGCCATCCGGCAGGCACCCGCGACGGCCTGGGCTTGTTCTTCACCTCTCTGTCCTGCGGCGGCGGTTACCTCGGGCACGGAGGAAGCGGCTTCGGGTATGTCATCCGGGCAGCCACAACCACGGACGGCCGACGCACAATTACCGTCTCCGCACACAGCCGCTCCGCGGACCCACAGATCGCAGCCCGTCAGGAGGACGCACTGCGCAACCTCATCGACCACGCTCTGTGCCGCACCACCTGACCATGCACTCGGCACTGCGGTCAGGCCGTTCGTGCCCCACGCGTAACTGCGGCGCACTCTTCGGGAGCTCCGACCGCAACGCCAATCACAAGTAGCGCCACAGGTGTTGCACACGATACTGTCCTCTGCACCGGCACTGAGCTGCACAAAGTGGTCTCCACTCGCCTCGCGCCACGCGGTCACCCCCAGAGAAGACGGCGTACAGCGGCGATGGCGGCGAACTGGAGCTGTGGGGCCCTGCGGGGGTCCTTGGCGACGTGCCCGGCGAAGCTCCCCCGGTCCTTCGCCTGCTCGGTGCTCAGCCCCAGGAAGGCGGCCAGAATCTCGGTCGTCGGCTCCTTGGTCAGATCGTCAAGCCCCCAGCTGGCGTTCAACAAAGCGTTGTTCACGTGTGCGATCAGTGTGTTGGTAGTGGCCTTCGGGAGGTTGCGCCGCTTGATCAGGTCGGTGATCCACTTCCGACGCAGGGCCTCGGCCGCGTCCCAGTCGATGTTCCCCTTCTTGACGGCGGCGCGGGCGGCGCGCTCGGCCTCCACCTCGGCGGCGGTCTTCGTGCCGCCGCTGCCGCTACCGCTGCCCTCGGGAACGGTGTGCCCGTACAGGCCGGGGGCGGAGCAGTAGGGCTCGTACCGGTCTGCCTGCCGCTCGTCGAACACCCACACAAGCCCCTTGCAGCCGGCGTGCTCCTCGGTGCTGATGCCGCGCAGTCGCCACACGGGCATGGCGCGCTCGGACAGCTCCTCGGCGTCCCTGATCTTCTGCCCGGCCGCCTCCAGCTCGGCACGGTGAGCCTCGGCCGTGGCCCGCTTGTCGCGCTTGGTCCGCTCGATCGCAATGGCCCAGTCGACATCTCCGGCATCGGCGGTGTCTTCGGCGGCGGCCTCCGTGATCGCGGCGAGCGCTTCGGCGTCGTCGGCGAACTCCGAGAGCGCGGCCAGGTGCTCGAAAGTCCACTCGTAGCTGCCCGCGCTACTGACAGCGGCGCTCAGCTTCTCGTCGGACCTGACCTTGACCAGCGTCTTCACGTCCTTCTGCCGAACACCTGCGGCCTTGGCGATGCGGCCGACCTGGGCGCCCGCCTCGGCGGCGCTGAACATGGCCTGGTTCATCTCGGAAGGGCTGAGGCCCTTACGGTGCTGAGCGGTCGTGATCATGTCGAGGAACTGCCCGGCCGCGTCGCGGTCGTCGTCGTCCCACTCGTACGGCAGGTGGGTAAGGCCCGCGTCCTTTGCCGCGTGGTAGCGGCGGTTTCCGTCGTTGACCTGGAGAACTCCGCCGTCGAGTCGCTGGATCTTGACAGGGATGCGGCACCCCTCGGTGCGGAGCGATTCCACGAACGGCGCGTTGAGGTCCAGGTCTTCGCGGGCGTTCTTCGGGTGCGGGGTGAGCGCGTCGATCCGGATCACGGGGCGCGGGGTGACCGGAACGGTCTCCAGCCCTGCGGCGACGGCGGCGGCCAGACGCTGGAACCCGTCGATGACCTGGGGCACGTCGCCGTGGGTGCGCACGACGTACAGCGGCTCCACGACGCCGTTGTTCTTCACGTCGGCCAGCAGATCGGCCGGGGCCTCGATGTCGCGGACGTTGCCGGGGTGCGCGGCGAGTGCGGCGACGGTGAGGGTCGGCCACGGGGCAGGGGTGGTCTGGACGCCGGCCAGAGTCCTGGTGTTCGTCATCGGTCCTTCTTCTTCCTGGTGAGAGTTCGTCGGGCCGTTCGGCCCGGTGAGGTGTCGGTCGGGGGGTTGCCCTCCCCCTTCCGACACCACTAATTAAACCATGTTATTGAGGGTGAGGCAACCAGGGATGCTGTGATCGCCATCACTCGGGTGCGATGCTGCGGCGGCGCGGATCATCGCGGCGGCCTCGGCGGTGGTCCGCTCGGGTTCGTCCCCCCAGCACCACAGGAGAGTGCGCCGGTAGGCGTCTTCCGTGAGCTTGAGCTTTCGCCACCGGACGCCGGACACGGGGCGGCCGTTGGCGTGGTTGCTGAGCACCACAAGGGAGTCGAACAGGGCGCCTTGGAAGATGTCCCACGGTTCACCGCGTACGGACCAGCGGGGCCGGACGGAGCGCACGCCGCGTTCCCATGCGTGCAGCACGGTGCACGGGGCGGTGTCAGCCATCCGGCCGGGCTGCCAGAGATGGTCACCCTGGTAGAGCCCCACCCGTTCGATGTGATCGGCGGCGGCGGTGAGGATGCGGGCGGGGGTGGCGTGCGGCTTCCGGGACGGCATCGCGTCCTCCTGACGGTGGTCGGTGGCGGTCAACTGGCGGCGTGCTGAGCGGTCTTGGCGGTGATGGTGCACTCGACGCAGTGACACGGGGTCTGCCACTGCCAGCCGGACATGGAGATGATCGAGTAGGCAAGGGCGGCGGCTTCGCTGATCCGGCCGGTACCGGGCTCCTTCGGCGTCGCGGCGGCCCACGCGTAGGGGAAGCTGTAGGTCTGGAAGTAGTGGCGACCGTTCTCGTCGGTCTTGTGGAATCGGGCCCATTCCATGTACATGCTTGACTCCTCGTCGCTTCGAGCGGGGGGCCGGGGCGGCGGGCTGCCGCCCCGGCTGAGATGGGCGGGTCAGGCTCCAATCGCTCCGGCGGTCTGGGCACCGATGCGGCGGCTGCCTCCGATGTCGGCGCGGTTGCCTGCGGCGGCTCCGTCGCCGTACCCGCTGCCGCTGTACGAGCCGCGCGTGTGCCGGACATGCGGGTGCTCCTCGCGGTAGAGGGCATCCACCATCGCGCCACGGTCGGCCAGCACGAGTTCACCGCTACGGCCGGTGGCCGACGTCTCCCCGCTGGCGGCGGCGCGGGCGGCCTGCTCGATCGCCTCAAGCCGTTCTATGACGCGCTCGATGAACCCGAGGGTCCACGAGTTGCGCCACGCTCGCGCACTGCGGACGCCGTACGGGACAACCTGCGCGCTGAGCCCGCCGAGCATCTGGATCAGAAGGGAGGCGTACAGGACTTCGGCGCGCTGAATGTCGGACTCATGGCCGACGATGTGAACGCGGCGCACCTTGCCCCGCACACCCATGTGCACGGCCTTGCACCCAACGCTCTGAGCGATGAACCAGATCAGCCGGACACGGGACATGGCCCACGGGTTGGGGAGGTCGACGTACTTCGCGGTGACCGCGTCCCGCGACGGCTGCCCGTCGCTCAGCATGGCCTCTTCGACGCCGTACTTCGCCATCATCTCGAACGCCCGCTTCCGAGCCAACTCCGCCATCGCCTCCGGCGCACGGGGGTCCTCCGCCGTGGCGAGCAGAGCGCGGATGGTGTCGAGCTTTCCGGGGGCCTTTGCGGTGCTCACGTTCGTTCTCCTGGCGAGAGAGGTTGTCGGCGGCCGGTCGGCCTACCGGTGCCGGTCGAGGGTTGCCCTCCCCTCCCGACATCCCTAATTAAACCATGTTCTAGGGGTTGGGTCAAGCCTCATACGTGCCCTGACCTGCCCTTTTCGCTCGATCCGCGACCCGCACGCGCTCGGCCGGGCCCGGCCACAACGGGCCTGGGCGGGGTTCCCTCCTCGGTCGGACAGCTCCGCCGTATCAGGGTTCCGGGCGCGGTGTCCTGGCTCGCGTAGCGACCGCGCAGCGGCTCGGCCTGGACGCCGCGCCCGGGTTCCTGATACGCCCCCTGGGTGTCCGACCGGGGAGGGAACCCCGCCTCCACCACCCGCACCACAACGCTCCCGCACCCAACCAATCCGCCCCCACCCCCTCCGAGGAGGACCCGCCGGAGGCAGCCTTTCGCCCTGGCCGGCACCCAACGAACTCGTGGTTCGAGATGTCCGCGGACCTGTGCCTACGGTGCGCGCGACAAGCTGCAATTTCGAACAGAACTGGGAGCACGGGTGAGCACCACTTCGGCAGGACCGGTGACCGCGGCGGAGCTGCGGCGGCGGGTTCGCGCTGCTGAAACGTTGAAGGCGAAAACGCGGGAGATGGCCGCTGCGAACGCGTTGACCGCGCGTGAGGCCGCGGTGAAGGCGGCCAGGGTGAAGGAGGAGGCCGACGTCGCCGCACGGGAAGCTGCTGCTGTAGTTCTGCGGCTTTTCGACAACGACGCCGAGTTGGTCTCGGAGCTTCTTGGTGTGCCGGCGGAGGAGCTGGAACGCGAAGCGAAGCCTGTTACCGCCGCTCGGGCGAAGGAGGTCATCGAATCGCTGCGGGCCCGCGCCGAGCGCCCCCGTCCCACCCGGGCCCGTAAGCCTCGCGCGAATGCGGCGGATGCGGCTTCCTCGACCTCGGGCACTCCTGCCCCGGTCGTAACAGCGGACGGTAGCCGGGCTGATGCCGCCTGAGAACGACCTCGGGCCCGGACTCTTCCCGCTCGCGGCGGTGAACGAGTCCGGGCCCGTTCACGCTGATGAGCAACTTGCTCTCATCGGTGAGCCAACACTCGTGCGGATTCCGGCTGTCGAGTGGTCGGTTTGGTTGGCCAACGAGTCCATTCAAGCCCGGTACTGGGCAAAGGTCTACAGAACGTCGTCAATCGAGGACTGCTGGTTCTTCTTCGGCGGGATCTCCAGCACCGGCCATGCCAGCTTCAGGGCCGCCTCGCGGCCGGGCAGGACACGACGCGGCACGGTGCCGGGCCACCTCTACGGGTACCAGCTCGCGCACGGGGTCATCCCGCGGCTCGGTTGGGGTACCGACAGCCCGACCGTCTGCCACACCTGCGACAACCACTCCTGCCAGCAGCCGACGCACCTGCGACTGGGGACAGCGGCGGAGAACCGGGCCGAATGGCTGGCCCGCCGCAGAGACCCGGGTAGTCCTCTCGCAGACCTTCGCGGCCCCGCTGAACGATCCCGCGCGATCGGCGCCGCGATCCGCGCCGGTTTGGCGGCCGGCGAGTCCGAGGTGGAGGTCGCTGCGCGTGTCGAAGCGGTGATCGCGGAAGGGCGCCCGCTGAGCCTCTGGTGATCGGCGACACTGCTGGTACAACCGCCGGGGCGGTGTCGCACCCGTGCGTTACGGTCAGCTGGACGGTGTTGAACGTGCCAGAGGAGTCCCCCGTGCCCGAAGCCCATCCCGACCACGTCGGCCTCCCGGCGCTCTACGGGGCCGAGGTCGCGGCCTTCCGCGGGCAGTGGGAGTTGCGCGTCATCGCGCCGGGGCCCGAAGTCGTGGTCGGGCCGGTCGATCTCGGCCCTGCGGACACCCTCGTCGTGCCTCAGCCGGAGGACCCGGGCCGCTACATGATCGACCTCGAAGGCAAGGAAGTACCGGTGCTGCCCCGCGAGGCCGCGGTGAAGCAGTTGGAGAAGCACGGCTACGTGGTTGCGGAGGAGGCCCGCGGCGACAGCAAGAGGGATAGCGGCTGGACTCAGGTCGCCACCGCACTGTGGACCGCTCCGTGCCACCCGGCCGCTTGCGCTTGACAGACACCCAGCGGGTCGGCTGAGCCAGGCTCGCTGCCTCCACCACCGGTTACAGAC
Organism: Streptomyces sp. NPDC000134; assembly: GCF_042899225.1. Taxonomy (NCBI): domain Bacteria; kingdom Bacillati; phylum Actinomycetota; class Actinomycetes; order Kitasatosporales; family Streptomycetaceae; genus Streptomyces; species Streptomyces sp. NPDC000134. The sequence goes on along the minus strand of NZ_JBIAZN010000020.1, from coordinate 61,375 downwards.
AGTGCCGGGGGTGGGGATCGATCGGTCCCCACCCCCGGCCTTGTTGTGTGAGCCGCCGTCTGCGGCTCGACGCGCCCTACTCCTCAGCGGCGACAGTGGTTGCGCTGTCCTCCAAGTGCTGACGGATGGTGGCGTACTTCTCGGGCCCCCACTCGGGCGAGGCGGCCAGTTCGGCCTCCACCCAAGCGTCGATACTGGTGGTCAGTTCCTCATCGTACGTGTCCATGCGGCTACCCCCTGACAACACCCCAGGTCAGGACTACCTGGTTGTGTAAGTTCATTGGCACCAGTGGCAACTGCTGTAGCCGACGCTGAGCAGCACGGGCACGTCCCGCCGCCGCGCCTCGGCGAACGCCTCCCCGGACCAGGGCCACCAGTCGACGGGGTTCTCGGCGTGCTGGAGCAGGTAGGGGGACGTCTCGTGGGCCAGTCGGTTCGCCATGCTCTCCATCCTGCCCCAGTACCCGTGCCGCGCCGGACGGCACACCGCCGGGCCTCTCCCCAGAGCGTTCACGCGGCGCCAGACTTGACGCGCGGCCGGCCGGGGAAGGACCCGGAGGCGGGCCGTCAGTCACCGGGGACGGGCCAGACCGCCGGAGGGGGACGGGACATGCGGGACAGTCATCGCACGGAGGCCGAGCGACTGCTGGTGCGGGCCGTGGAGGAGGAGGTGCGGCGCTCGGGCGGCCGCACGGACGGCCGGGTGCTGCTGACCCGGGCGCGGGCCGCGCTCGACGCGATGGCCGCCGCGGCCGCCGAGGAGTACGCGGCGTACACCCGCGCCCTGGACGAGACCTCGGCCGGACAGCTCACCTTCCGCCAGCGCTACGCCCAGGAGGGCGGCAGCACCCCGCTGCTGGTGGCCGCCGTCGCGGCGCTCGCCGCGGTCGTCGCCGACCTGGCGCTCGGCACCGGCGCGGGCACCGCGATCGGCGCGGGCGTGGCCGTCGGGACGGCCGGCGCGGCGGCGACCGTGGTGAAGGTGGCCGGCTCGCACCTGCCCGCCGCCCACCACCGGGCCGGCGCGGCGAGCCAGCCCGGCGGCCCCGAGCAACTGCGCCTGCAATGGCTGACCGCCCTGGAGGTACGGGGCATCCGGCCCTTCCTCGACCAGCAGCGGGTGCTCGCCGCCTCCGCCCGGCCCAAGAAGTCCGGGCCCAAGCTGCGCGGCGCCGACAAGAGCGCGGCGGCCCGCGGCCGGTCGGTCCTCGAACAGTCCTTCGGGCAACTGCCGGACCCGGCGGAGCCGTTCGCCGGGCGGCGGCAGGAGCTGGCCAAGCTGCGGCAGTGGGTGCAGGCGGCCCGCGCGAGCACGGAGACCAGGCCGACCGTGGTGGTGCTGCACGGGGCGCCCGGCAGCGGCCGTACGGCGCTGGCGGTGCGCGCCGCCCACGACCTGCGGGACCACTTCCGCGGCGCCTGCGTCGTCGACCTGCGCGGCGCCAGCGGCGAGGAGCCTCCGCTGTCCACCCGGGACGCGCTGCTGTACCTGCTGAACCGGCTGGGCGCGCCCCGCGAGCAACTGCTGCACCGCGAGCGGTCCTCGGCGGACCAGCAGGTCAGGCGGCTCAGCGAGCTGTACCACCAGCATCTGACGGGCGTGCCGGTCACGGTGGTCCTGGACGACGCCTCGGACGTGGCGCAGGTGCGCGCGCTGGTGCCCGAGCGCTCCGACAGCCTGGTCCTGGTCACCGCGCGCCGGCCCCTGGAGCTGCCCGCCGACCTGCCCGCGCGGGTGCACCAACTGGCGGTGGAGCCGCTCGACGGGCCGGGCGCCGAGGAACTGCTGACGGCCGCCGCCCAGGACACCTCCGGCCCGTACGACGCCGAATCGGCCGATCAGGTACGGCAGTTGTGCGGGGGGCTGCCGCTGGCGCTGCGCATCGCCGGTTCCTCGCTGGGTCCGCGCACACCGCGCACCCTGGCCGCCGACCTCGCGGCGTACGGCCCGCTCGGCCCGGTCGAGCGGGCGCTGTGGCTGCGCTACACCGACCAGCCGGAGACCGCCCGGGGGCTGCTGCGCCGCCTGGCGCTGGCCGGCCGCACCTCGCTGGGCGCCGCCGCCGCTGCCGCGCTGCTCGCCACGGACGAGGCGGAGGCCACCCGGCACCTGGTGGCGCTCTCCCGGGCCGGCCTGCTCGACCACGTCCGCGGCAGCCGCTACAGGCTGCACGACACGGTCCGCGCCTTCGCGCGGGCCCGCCTGCTGGACGAGGAGGAGGCCGCCGAGCGGGCCGCGGCGCAGGAACGGCTCATCGCCAACTACGCGGAGCTGGCCGACTCCGTGCTGCGCCTGGTCGACGGCAACATGTCGACCCGCTCCGACCGGTTCGGGCCGCACGGCTTCACCTCGCTGGACGAGGCGCTGCGCTGGCTCGACGACGAGTCCGGCTCCATCACGGCCGCCCTCCGGCACGCCGAGGGCGTCGAGCGGGGCGCGGTGCTGAACCTGCTGGGCGCGCTCTGCGACTACTGCCTGCTGCGCGGCGACCTCTACCGGCTCGGCGAGATCAACGAGCTGGCGCAGGAGGTCGACGAGGGCCTGCTGGTCCGCTCGGTGCAGTGGCGCACCGGCATCGCGGCCCGGCAGCTCGGCGAACTGGACCAGGCCCGCACCACGCTGACCTCGGTCGTCGACCTCTATCTGGAGGCCCACCACGACGCGGGCGCGGCGCGGGCGCTGACCTCGCTCGGCATCACCCTGCACCACCAGGGCAACCTCGGCGAGGCCGCCGCCCGGCTCCGCGAGGCCCTCGACCTGCAGGCCGGCCCCGACCTGGCCACGGACCGGGCCTGGACGCTGCACGCGCTGGCCGGGGTGGAGCGCGACCGCGCCCGGCTCGCGCAGGCCCTGGAGCTGCTGGAGGAGTCGCTCGTCCTGCACCGCGCGGGCGAGTCCGTGCACGGCCAGGCGTGGGCCCACTTCCAGCTCGGCCAGCTCCGCCTGCGCATGGGCGACGTGCCCCGCGCCGAGGCCGAGCTGCGCACCGCCCTCGACCTGTACGGCCGTACCCAGGACGGCCGCGGCGAGGCGTGGGCGCTGACCCAGTTGGCCCGCGCCAAGCTGGTCGCCGGGGACGCCTCGTCGGCGGTGGAGGAACTGCGCGGGGCGGTCGCCCGGCACCGGGACAACGAGGACGCACGCGGTGAGGCGTGGACGGTGTACTACCTCGGCCAGGCCCTGGAGGAGACCGGCGACCTGGACCGCTCGGTGCGCGAACTGGAACGCTCGCGGACGATGTTCTCCCGGATGCGGGACGTGTACGGGCTGGCCTGTGCCCGGCACCACTCGGCGCGCGTGACCCGCGACCAGCGCGCCGCGCAGACGGGTTCGCTGCGCAACTCCGGGTTCGCCCGGCAGCTCCTGGTCGACGCCCGCGCCGACTTCCACCGCATCGGCGTCGCCCACGGCGAGGCGTGGACCTGCCTGGAGCTGGCGGTGGTGGACGCGGGCAACGCCCGTACCGCGCAGGCACTGGCCCTGTGCGACGAGGCCGTCACCCTCTTCGCCTCCTACGGCGACCGGCGCGGCGAGGACTGGGCCCGCTTCCTGCGCTGCACCCTGCTGCCGTACGCCGCTCCCGGCGGCGTCGAGATCGGCACGGCGGTGGCCCAGGAGGAACTGACCCAGCTCGCCCGCGCCGGCCATCCGGTGCGCGACGGGAAACTGGGCGACTGCGTCGAGGCGTACCGGCTCCTCCTGGAGCGCGGCGTCCAACTGGAGTCCGGCTGGCAGGCGTGGCACCTCGGCATGACCCCCAGCCGCCACGCCCGCGAGGTGATGGGGGTGGAGGTGGGGGCGAGGCAGGGCTGAGCGAAGCGCGGCGGCGCGTGCCGCGCCGCCGCCGCGAGCATCGGCCTGGACGGGAGAACGGGGGACCGGTCGGGGCCGGCTAGTCGCCGCGTGCGGACTTGCCGGCGGCAGAGCCCGAGTCGGCGCCGGTGACGGCGTCGGTCCCGGGTTCGTCGGCCTCCTTGAAGTCGACCTTCGACATGTGCCGGTTCATCGACTTCATCAGGCCCCACACGGCCACGGCCAACACCGCGAAGACGATGAAGCCGAGGACGCCGGGGGTGACCTTGTCCTCGTCGACCTCGGCGAGGGTGACGAGGTGCGTCATTGCCAGGCTTGCGCTTGCGCTCATGTCAGGCATTGTCCCGGATGCCCGCGAAGAGGTCGTCCTCGGGGAGGGAGGTGTCCACGAGGGACTTCGCCAGCTCGTACTCCTCGGTGGGCCAGACCTCCTTCTGGAGGTCCATCGGCACCCGGAACCAGCCGCCGTCGGGGTCGATCTGCGTGGCGTGCGCGATCAGCGCCTTGTCGCGGATCTCGAAGAAGTCGGCGCACGGGACGTGCGTGGTGAGCGTGCGCTCGGTGCGCTCGAACTCGTCCCAGCGCTTGAGCCAGTCCCCGTACGGCGACTCCAGGCCGCGGTCGAGCATCGCCTTGTGCAGCGCCTCGGTGCGGGGCCGGTTGAAGCCCTGGTTGTAGTACAGCTTCAGCGGCTGGTACGCCGGGCCGTACTCGTCCTCCGGGAACTTCCCGGTGTCCGCCGCGCCCTCGAACGCCACCATCGTGATCTTGTGGGTCATGATGTGGTCGGGGTGCGGGTAACCGCCGTTCTCGTCGTAGGTGGTGATCACCTGCGGGCGGAAGGAGCGGATCTTCTTCACCAGCTCACCGGCCGCCTCCTCGACGTCCTCCAGGGCGAAGCAGCCCTCGGGCAGCGGCGGCAGCGGGTCGCCCTCGGGCAGGCCGGAGTCGACGAAGCCGAGCCACTCCTGCTTGACGCCGAGGATCTCGCGGGCCTCGTCCATCTCCTTCTTGCGCACCTCGTGGATGTGCTCCTCGATGTAGGCGTCGCCCTGGAGCTTGGGGTTGAGGATGGAGCCGCGCTCCCCGCCCGTGCAGGTCACCACGAGCACGTCCACCCCCTCGGACACGTACTTCGCCATGGTGGCCGCGCCCTTGCTCGACTCGTCGTCGGGGTGGGCGTGGACGGCCATCAGTCGCAACTGGTCAGTCAAGACTCAATCCTCGAATAAGTCGGCGCCCCGGTGTCTGGCGGAGCGTTCGGCGGCTTCTATAGTGACCGAATCGGGGGGCGAAAAATTCCGGAGCCCTCCCTCGGGGCCCCTTTTCGGGACGTTCGTCCCGTCTCCTGCCGAGAGGACGATCATGAGTACGGCGAGCACGCGCCCCCCCGAGAGCCGCTACGGCCGCTCCTCGGACGAACGGGCCGACCGCACGCTCAAGATCGTCGGTGCCGTCCTCGGTGTCGCCCTGCTCGCGCTGATCGGCTGGTTCGGCTACCACTACGTCGGCCAGAACAAGATCAGCGGCGAGGTGATCAGCTTCGACGCCGGCCAGGAGTCGGTCGAGGTGCACCTGGAGGTCCGCAAGGACGCCGGTGTCAGCGGCTACTGCACCCTGCGCTCCCAGGCCGAGGACGGCAGCGAGGTCGGCCGCGCCGACTTCCGCTTCTCCGGCGACGACACCCGGATCGACAGGGCCGTCACGCTCCGTACCAAGGCGCCGGGCACCACGGCCGAGCTGCTCGGCTGCCACGCCGACTGACGCCGCCGCCGATCGACCGCCGCTCATCTGCGCGGATGCGATTTCGGTGGCTTATGTCCTCCCCCTTCGGCCGCGTAATTGTTAGGCTCGTGGTTTCGCCCTTCCGTGAAGGAACATGCTTCTGGGTAGGGCGATGCTTTGTATTCCCAGTACCGACGAGGAGCACCTGTGACCCAGACCAGCGAGAACGTCACCTGGCTGACCCAGGAGGCGTACAACAAGCTCAAGGAGGAGCTTGACTACCTTACTGGTCCTGCGCGCACGGAGATCTCTGCCAAGATCGCCGCGGCGCGCGAGGAGGGGGACCTGCGGGAGAACGGCGGGTACCACGCGGCCAAGGAGGAGCAGGGCAAGCAGGAGCTCCGTGTGCGCCAGCTCACCCAGCTCCTGGAGACCGCCAAGGTGGGCGAGCCCCCGGCCGCGGACGGTGCCGTGGCCCCCGGCATGGTCGTCACGATCGCCTTCGACGGTGACGAGGACGACACGCTGACCTTCCTGCTCGCCTCCCGCGAGTACGCCAGCTCCGACATCGAGACCTACTCGCCGCAGTCCCCGCTGGGGACCGGCGTCATCGGTCACAAGGTCGGTGAGGACGCCCAGTACGAGCTGCCGAACGGCAAGAAGGCCTCGGTGAAGATCCTCAAGGCCGAGCCCTACAACGGCTGACGGGTCCGGAGCCGGCCGGTCCGACCGGCCGGCCGCCTCCGACCCCCGACCGAGCCCCCGGCGCCCCGTGCCGCCGGGGGCTTCGTCATGCGGCCGCCGAACGGTACTCGCGGACGGCGAGCGTCCTGAATACCAGCAGGATCAGGACCGGCCGGATCAGCGAGGCCCATACGGGGTGCTGCGTGGTGAGGGTGCCGGCGCGCAACTGGTACCGGTCGACGCGTGCGAGCCGAGCCCGGCCTGCCTCCCGGACCGCTTTTCTCTTGATCTGTCTGGTGTGCGCCCCCGGCGTGCGGGCGCACTATGGCGCGGCGACGTGCTTCCGTACGCCCGGTCCCACGCGCATAGCGGACTGCGTCCTCGACGGCATGGTGATCGAAGCCGGCACGGTTCCGTGTCGGAGGGTTCACCTGGAGGTCACGCATGCACAGACGGGAAGCGGCGGGCAGACGTGGAGCGGCGGTCCTGGTGGCGTTGCTGCTGGCGGGGGCTGTGAGCGGACAGCCCGCCGGAGCGCAGACCGCGGCCCCGCGGCCGAAGGACGATCCCTCGGTGATCCGGGAGTGGGTGCAGAAGGTGTCCGCGACCGTTGATCCGGAGGACGAGCTGACCGCTCCGGAGGAGGCGGTGTGGCATGCGTATGTGACCGTGGCCATGTACAACGCGGTGGTGGGCATCGAGGGCCGTTACGCCCCCTACCGGTGGCGGGCGCGTGCTCCGCACGGGGCGTCGGCTCAGGCGGCGGCCGCGACGGCCGCGTACCAGGTACTGCTGACCGGGTTCCCGAAGGCCGGGCCCGCTCTGGAGAAGGCGTGGAAGGCGTCGCTGGCGAACGTCCCCGACGGTCCCGCCGAACGGTCGGGAGTGGCGTTCGGGAAGCGGGCGGCGAAGCACATCATGACGCTGCGCGCGAACGACGGACGAGATGCCTCCGTGCCGTTCACACCCCGGCCGGCGCCCGGGGTGTGGCGGCCGACGCCGCCCGATCACGAAAGCTTCACGACGGCGTGGATCGGCCGGCTGCGCCCGTTCCTCATGGATACACCCAGCCGGTTCCGCCCCGGACCGCCGCCAGGACTGACCTCGGCGCGGTACGCACGCGACCTGGCGGAGGTCAAAGCGTACGGCGCGAGGACCGGTTCGCGCCGCAGCGCCCGGCAGACGGAGACGGCGGTGTTCGTGGCACGGGTGGAGATCCAGCAGGCGCTGGGCGACCACGCCGCACGGCACTCTTTCGACATCACCGACACGGCCCGTCTGTACGCCGCCACGAACACCGTCATGACGGACGCGCTGATCGCCGCCTGGGACGCCAAGCTCCACTACGCCAGATGGCGGCCCATCACCGCCATCCGCGAGGCGGACACCGACGGCAATCCGGCGACCAGAGCGGACCCGACGTGGGAGCCCTTGCTGCCCACGCCCGCACACCCCGACTACCTCAGTGGGCACGCCACGTGGTCGGGAGCGCTGATGCGGACCCTGGAAGGGCTGTTCGGCACCTCCCGGGTCGACCTCAACATCTCGTCCGTCGGCACCGCCGCCACGCGGCACTACGAGTACGCCGAGGACTACAACCGCGACGTCATCGACGCCCGCGTATGGGCCGGAATCCACACGAGGACCGCGGACGTCGTCGGCAACGCCGTGGGAGAACGGGTGGCGGCGTGGTCACTGAGACGGTACTTCCTGCACGCGTGAGCGAGCCTCGCCCCACCAGGACCGTTCTCGGTCTCGAACTGTCATATGGAGCTGCGCACTTCGCTGTACGGCCCGGAGCTGAATCAGGGGCAGCTCCGGGCCATACGCAAACGAACAGCAGGCCGGCGTCTACCGGTCGACCGCTCGGTACTTGCGCACCGCAAGCGTCCGGAAAACGACGATGATCACGACGGACCAGATCAGCGAGGCCCAAGCGGGATGCTGCATGGGCCAAGCGTCGGACTGTATGACGCCCGGGTTTCCGAACAGCTCGCGCGCCGCCTGCACGGTCGCGCTGAACGGATTCCACTCGGCGATGTGCCGCAGCCAGGGAGTCATCTGACTGGAGTCGACGAACGCGTTCGAGATGAACGTCACCGGGAACAGCCAGATGATGCCGCCCGAAGTGGCCGCCTCGGGCGTACGCACAGACAGGCCGATCAGAGCACCGATCCAGGTGAAGGCGTACCCGAGCAGGAGCAGCAGGCCGAAGGCGCCGAGGATTCTTGCTGCGTTGGTCGGCTCAGCCGACCCGGTGCGCCAGCCCACGATCAACGCCACGATCGCGAGGACGAGCATCGTGATGCACGTCTGCACGAGGTCCGCCACGGTCCGGCCGGTCAGTACGGCACCGCGTGCCATCGGCAGGGACCTGAAGCGGTCGACGAGGCCCTTCTGCATGTCGTCCGCGATGCCGGCGGCCGATCCGGCGGTGGCGAAGGTGACGGTCTGCGCGAAGATGCCCGCCATCAGGAAGTTTTTGTAGACGTCCGGGTCGGTGTTCCCGCCGACGCTCATCGAGCCACCGAAAACGTACGTGAAGAGGACGACGAACATAACAGGCTGGATGACCCCGAAAAGGAGCATCTCAGGAATCCTGGTCATCCGTATCAGGTTCCTGCGGGCGATGACCAGGGAGTCGGTGGTGGCGCTCACTTCGTCGTCTCCTTCCCGGCGTCGCCGGTCTTGCCGGTTTCTCCGGCGGTGGGCTCGGTGCCGGGTTCCGTCGCGGTCCCCGTCCCGGTCCCGGTCTCCGTCTCGGCCAGGTGGCCGGTGAGGGAGATGAAGACGTCGTCGAGGGTGGGGCGGCGCAGGCCGATGTCGTCGATCTCGATGCCCCGGCCGTCCAGTTCGCGGATGACCTCGGCGAGCAGCTTGGCGCCGCCGGTCACGGGGACGGTGAGCTTGCGCATGTGCCCCTCGACCGTGGTCTCGCCCTTGCCGAAGCCGCGCAGCACCTCGGCGGCGGTGGCCAGGTGCTCGCGTTCGTGCACCACGACCTCGACGCGCTCGCCGCCGGTGCGGGCCTTGAGCTGGTCGGAGGTGCCCCGGGCGATGAGCCGGCCGTGGTCGACGACCGCTATGTCGTGCGCGAGGTGGTCGGCCTCCTCCAGATACTGCGTGGTGAGCAGGAGGGTGGTGCCGCCGGAGACCAGGTCCTTGATGACCTCCCACAACTGCTGGCGGTTGCGCGGGTCGAGGCCGGTGGTCGGCTCGTCCATGAACATCACGGGCGGCGAGACGACGAGCGCCGCGGCCAGGTCCAGCCGGCGGCGCATGCCCCCGGAGTACGTCTTGGCGGGGCGGTCGGCGGCGTCGGCGAGATGGAACTGCTCCAGCAGCTCGGCCGCCCGCCGCTTGGCCGCCTTGGCCCGCATCTGGTAGAGCCGGCCGACCATCTGGAGGTTCTCCCGGCCGGTCAGGTATTCGTCGACCGCCGCGAACTGGCCGGACAGGCCGATGGAGCGGCGGACGGCGTCCGGCTCCTTGAGCACGTCCAGGCCCGCGACGACCGCCTTGCCGCGGTCGGGGCGCAGCAGGGTGGTCAGACAGCGGACGGCGGTGGTCTTTCCCGCGCCGTTCGGCCCGAGCAGACCGAGGACGGTGCCCTCGGGGACATCGAGGTCGACGCCGTCCAGAGCCCTTACGTCGCCGAAGGTCTTCACCAGACCTTCGGCGTAGATGGCGCCTGGCATATGAGTCTCCACGTCTTCGGGGATTCTTCGAAAAGCCTAGGTACGCGGTGCCCGTCCCGCTTGCTCCGTCGGACGGCCCGCCGTGCGGTGACGCTCGACACACCATATCGCGATGTATCGTGTGTCACAACGAACTTCCTCGAACGAGTGACGTCGCGGCCCCCGGCCCACGGCACGGCACCGGGCCCGCGCCCGCGCCCCGCGAGCGCTTGGCGCCTGGTACTCAGCGCCCTAGCGCATGACCGTGTAGCCCGCGTCCCGCAGGGCCCGGCCGACCTCGACGCAGTGCTCGGGGCCCTTCGTCTCCAGATGCAGTTCGACCTCCGCCTCCGTGAGCCCGAGCCGTGGGTCGGTCCGGACGTGGCTCACATCCAGGACGTTAGCGTCGACCACTGACAACACCCCGAGAAGCGTGGCGAGGGCGCCCGGCCGGTCCGTGAGCCGCAGCCGTACGGCCAGGTAGCGGCCCTGCGCGGCCATACCGTGCCGCAGCACGCCCTGCATCAGCACCGGGTCCACGTTGCCCCCGGACAGCACCGCCACCACCGGCCCCGCGAAGGCGCCGGGCTCGGCCAGCAGCGCCGCGACGGGGCTGGCCCCGGCCGGCTCCACCACCAGCTTGGCCCGCTCCAGGCAGAGCAGCAGCGCCGCGGACAAATGGTCCTCGCTGACCGTGCGGACCTCGTCGACCAGGGCGCCGACGATCCCGAACGGCACGTCGCCGGGCCGCCCCACCCGGATGCCGTCGGCCATCGTCGCGGGCCGCTCCACCGAGACCGGCCGCCCGGCCGCCAGCGACGGCGGGTACGCCGCGGCGCCCTCCGCCTGCACGCCCACCACCCGCACGTCCGGCCGCAGCGCCTTCACCGCGACGGCGATCCCGGCCGCCAGTCCCCCGCCGCCGACGCCCACCACGATCGTGCGGACCTCGGGGCACTGCTCCAAGATCTCCAGACCCACGGTGCCCTGCCCCGCGATGACGTCCGCGTGGTCGAAGGGGTGGATGAACACCGCGCCCGTCCGCCGCGCGTACTCCTGCGCGGCGGCCAGCGTCTCGTCCACCACCTGGCCGTGCAGGCGCACCTCGGCCCCGTACTCCCGGGTCGCGCTGATCTTGGGCAGCGGGGCGCCCTTCGGCATGAACACCGTCGCCCGCACGCCCAGCAGCGACGACGCCAGGGCCACGCCCTGCGCGTGGTTGCCCGCGCTGGCCGCGACCACACCGGCGGCCCGCTCCTCCGGCAGCAGCCCGGCGATCCGCACGTAGGCGCCGCGCAGCTTGAACGAGCCCGTCCGCTGGAGGTTCTCGCACTTGAGCAGCACCGGGGCGCCGACCAGCGCGGACAGGTGCCTGCTGCCCTCCATGGCGGTCACCCGCGCCACGCCCGAGAGCATCTTCTGGGCTCCCCGCACGTCGTCGAGGGTGACGGACCGCAAGGAGTCAGCCGTGCCGTAGCTCATGACACCAGCATCGCAGTTCACGGCGGGCGGCGACGGTGGCGACCAACGTCCGAGACCGGCTTTGCGCAGCGCCGGTACGCCCCGCCGCCGGGCCGCGTACCCTGTCCCCCAACCAGCAGCCCTCCACGAAGTGAGCCTCCGGCCATGCCCACAACACCTGAAATGTCGATGGACATGACGACCGCCGGTGAACCCGGTCTCCTCGACACGCTCCAGCACGAGGTAGCGGTGTTCGCCCGCCGTGCCGAACAGACCCGGCTCGGCGGCGTCGGGCAGGTGCGCAACTCCATGGACCGCGCCGCGTATCTGCTGCTCAACCGCCTCGACAAGGAGGGCCCGATGGGCGTCAAGGCCCTCGCCTCCAGCATGGGCATCGACTCCTCGACGGTCACCCGGCAGGTCGCCCCGCTCGTCGACACCGGACTGGTCAAGCGGACCTCGCACCCCGAGGACGGGCGGGCCGTCGTCCTGCAACTGTCCCCGCGCGGGGTGTCGCGCCTTGAGGAGGTGCGCTCCTCCCGGCGTCAGTTGATGGCCGAGCTGACCCACGACTGGGCGCCGGAGGAGCGCGAGGCGTTCTGCGCGCTCCTCACGCGCTTCAACGGCGCCCTGTCCGCCCGTATGGCCCCGCAGGGGGCCGGCCCGGACGGGTCCTCCGCCTCCTGATCCCGCTCCACCCCCCCGCTCCACCCCCGCGCACGCACGCGTGCCTCCTGATCCTGCTTCTTTTCTCGCGCACGCGTACACGCGCGTGCGCGAGTACCGATGTCCTCCCGGCCCTTGACCGGTGGCGGGCCCCTGGCCTCATATGAGAGCGGGTGGGATCGCCTTCACGCGGGAGGCGCGGTGCGCGGACGGCAGGCGTCGCGGGAGGCCCGCCGGGCCCGGGAGTTCGAGGCGTTCGTCGCGGGCGCGGCAGGGCGGCTGCTGCATGCCGCCACCCTGCTCACGGCCGAGGCGCCGGACGACGATCCGCGTGCGCGGCGGCTGCTGACGCTCGCCCTGGCCCACACCTACGCCGGGTGGGACCGGCTGCGCGGCGAGGACCCGTACGACTGTGCCCGCCGGCACCTGGCCGCCCGCTTCGCGCGGGAGGTCTGGCAGCACCGGGGCGGCTTCGGCCGCCCCCGGCACCGGCCCGCCGGTCCGCTGGCCGCCCTCGCCCCGCAGGAGCGCCTGGTCGTGGTGCTGCGGCTGTACGAGGGGGTCGCCGAGGAGCAGGCGGCGGCCCTGCTGGGGCTCGCCCCGGAGCGCGTCAGGGCGGTCTGCGACCGTGCCGTCGCGATCCTCCTCCACCCGCCGCCGGTCCCGGTGCCGGCGCCCACGCGGGCGTGGGGCGCGGTGTCGGGAGGCTGACCGGACCGGGGCGGGGAGGCGGATGTGAACCGGACACAGCGGGAGGCGGCGGCGCGGCGGCTCATGGAGCAGTCGCCGCCGCGGGTGCCGCCCGACCTGTGCGCGCAGGCCGTCCGGCGCGGCGACCGCGTGCTGCGCCGCAGGGCCCTGGCCCGCCGTGTGCTGTGGCTGCTGCTGCTCGCGGCGGCCGTGGCGTTCACCGTGTGGGCGCTGACCGTCCAGCCGTGGGCACGCCCGCCCTCGGAGACGACCCCGCCTTCGACCGGCTGGTGAACACCGGCCGCTGTCCGGCCGGTGAACAGCGGCCGGCTGATCCGGCGCCGGCCGGCGCCCGACCGGCCCGGCGCCCACGGCCCGCCCGGCGGACAGCCCGCTCCGGCGCCGGTCCGGCCGCCGCCGTCGTACCGGTCGGCCGGCCGTCCGTCGTACCGGTCGGCTAGCCCAGGGCCTGCCGCAGGTCCTCCAGCAGGTCGTCGACGTTCTCGATGCCCACCGACAGGCGTACCAGGTCGGCCGGGACCTCCAGGGCCGAACCGGCCGCGGAGGCGTGGGTCATCCGGCCGGGGTGCTCGATCAGCGACTCGACACCGCCCAGGGACTCGCCGAGGGTGAACACCTTCGCGCGGTTGCACACCTCGACGGCGGCCTGCTCGCCGCCCTCGACCCGGAAGGAGATCATCCCGCCGAACGCCCGCATCTGCTTGGCGGCCGTCTCGTGCCCGGGGTGGTCCGGCAGCCCGGGGTACAGGACGCTCGTCACGCGCGTGTGCCGGGTGAGCATGTCGGCGACCTTGGTGGCGTTCTCGCTGTGCCGGTCCATGCGCACCGCGAGGGTCTTGGTGCCGCGCAGCACCAGCCAGGAGTCGAAGGGCCCGGCGATCGCGCCCATCGCGTTCTGGTGGAACGCCAGTTCCTCACCGAGGGCGGGGTCGGCGACGATCAGCGCACCGCCGACGACGTCCGAGTGGCCGCCCATGTACTTGGTGAGCGAGTGCACGACGACGTCCGCGCCGAGGGCCAGCGGCTGCTGGAGGTACGGCGTGGCGAAGGTGTTGTCGACGACGAGCCGGGCCCCGGCGTCGTGGGCGACCTGGGCGACGGCGGCGATGTCGGTGATGCCGAGCAGCGGGTTGGAGGGGGTCTCCACCCAGACGGCCTTGGTCTTCGGGGTGAGCGCGGCCCGGACGGCGGCGGGGTCGGCGCTGTCGGCCACCGACCACTCCACGCCCCAGCGGGCGGCGACCTTGGCGAAGAGGCGGAACGTGCCGCCGTAGGCGTCGTTGGGGATGACCACGTGGTCGCCGGGGCTGAGCAGCGTGCGCAACAGGCAGTCCTCGGCCGCCAGTCCGGACGCGAAGGCGAGGCCGCGGCGCCCGCCCTCCAGCGCGGCGAGGTTCTCCTCCAGCGCGGTACGGGTCGGGTTGGCGCTGCGGCTGTACTCGTAGCCGCCGCGCAGGCCGCCGACGCCGTCCTGCTTGTAGGTCGACACCTGGTAGATGGGCGGGACGACCGCGCCCGTCCGCGGGTCGGCGGTGTTGCCCGCGTGGATCGCGAGCGTCTCGAAATGCTGACTGATGTGCCTGTCGCTCATGGACCCCGAGCGTAGTGCGCCGGGGCCGGTTCGCGCCGGGCACCGGCCCCGCCGGGCACCGGCCCCGGCGGGCACCGGCCCCGGCGGGGTTGTCCACAGGCACGGGCCGCAGGTTGGCCAATTGTCGGCGCGGTCTGGTTCGCTTGAGACATGGAAATTCTCTGGGTCCTGATGGCACTGGTCATGCTGGGCTTCGTGCTGCTCCCCCTCCTCAGGCGCAGGCGCGGCATGATCGAGCAGGTGCCGCCCGGACATCCGGACGCCGCGGACCCCGCGAACTACGGCTTCGCGCCCACCGAGGAGCTGGACATCCGGATGCCCGGCCCCGACCACGACCTGCTGGACGTCCTGGACCTGGTGCAGCGCACCCAGGACTACCGGGCGGCCCAGCAACTCCTGGCCGGCACGGAGGCGGCGGGCGAGCTGCGCTGGCAGCGGGTGCAGGCCTTCGCGGGCGCCGCGTCGCTGGAGCTGCGGCAGCGGCCGGGCGGGGTCGGCCAGCCGCCGGGCGGCCAGTGGCTGCGGGTGTGGCGGGCCGAGGCGCCGAAGGACGCGGGGGGCGCGGCGGTGCACGCCGAGTTCCTGGTGCAGCAGGCGTGGCGGACGGCGACGCCCGGTACGGACGAGTTCCGGATCATCATGGAGGAGGCGAGGTCGGCGTGCGGCGACGCGGCGCTGCTCGCCCCCGGGGACCCGGTGCCGTACATCGTGGAGCTGTCGGTGGCCCGCGGGCTGGGCTACCAGCGGGCGGAGTTCGAGCAGCTCTGGCTGAAGATCCTGGACCGCGCTCCGGCGCACATGGGGGCGCACCTGGCGGCGCTGCACTACTGGTGCGAGAAGTGGCACGGCTCGCGGGAGCTGGCGTACTCGTTCGCGGAGGCCGCGGCGGCCCGCGCGCCCCGGGGGTCGCTGCTGGCCGCGATGCCGCTGTTCGCGGTCTTCGAGCACCTTCCCGAGGTCAATCTGGTCAGCAGCTTCTACCAGAGCGAGGTGGTGACCAGGGCGATCCACGGCGCGCTGCACGCGGTGCACTCCGCCCGCCCCGACGACCCGATGCTGGCGCACGTCCGCCATCTGCTGGTCTTCTTCCTGGTCCGCGCCGAGCGCTGGTCGGAGGCGATGAACCAGCTCATACACATCGACGGGCACGTCGGCGCGCTGCCCTGGACCCTCTCCCCCGACCCGGCGGCGGAGTTCGCGGTGTACCGGGCCCTGGCGGTGGCGGGTTACGAGGCGAACGGCGGCAGCCCGGCGTCCCTGCCGCACTGAGCCGGGGCGGAATTCCGGCCGCCCCCCATACGTTGACCAGGGCGTCCCCCCGATTGGAGAGCGCATGTTCCTGCACAGCCGTACGCCTCAGATGCCGACCCCGGAGCAGGCGCTGCGCGGTCGCCCGGAGCCGGCGTACTCCGTCCCCGAGCGCCACACGGTCCTCGGCACCCCGCTGCTCGGCCCGTACCCGGAGGGCCTGGAGGTCGCCGACTTCGGCCTGGGCTGTTTCTGGGGGGCCGAGCGCAAGTTCTGGCAGCTTCCCGCGGGCGTCTTCACGACCCTGGTCGGCTACCAGGGCGGCTACACCGAGCACCCCACCTATGAGGAGGTCTGCTCGGGCCTGACCGGTCACACCGAGGCCGTCCGCGTGGTCTACGACCCGAAGGTGGTCTCCTACGACCACCTGCTGAAGACCTTCTGGGAGTCCCACGACCCGACCCAGGGCTTCCGGCAGGGCAATGACGTGGGCACCCAGTACCGCTCGGCGATCTACACCCACACCCCCGAGCAGGACGCCGCCGCCCGCGCCTCCCGCGAGGCGTACCAGCGGGTGCTGACCGCGTCCGGCCACGGCTCGATCAGCACGGAGATCCTCCCCTGCGAGGACCGCCCGTTCTACCCGGCCGAGGGGTACCACCAGCAGTACCTCGACAAGAACCCGGCGGGTTACTGCGGCATAGGCGGCACGGGCGTCTCCTGCCCCATCGGCGTGGCCCCGGCGCCGGAGACGGCGGGCGAGTAGCCCGCGCGCCGGGCCGCGTGCGGCGGCCCGGCGGGCTCGGCTGTCCGGCGGGCTCGGCTGTCCGGCGGTCCCGGGGCGTTCGAGCGCTCCGGGGCGGCGACAAATGCCGTGCGGGGGTGCGGGGCCGGTGGAGTTGACCCTCACCGCCCCGGCCCCCCGACCGCCCCGGCCCCCCGCCCGGCCCGTCAGCCGGCGTCCGCGAGGAGGGCGGTGGCGAGTTCGTCGGGCCGGGCGGCGAACGGGGAGTGGCTGCCGGGCAGTTCACGTACGGTGAACGGGTTGTCGGGCGTCACCGCGTCCGCCTCCGTGATCATCAGGTCCTGGAGCGCCGGCGTCACGGCCCGGTCCTCCGCCAGGCGGAGGAAGGTACGCGGAACGCGGCCCCACCGGTCGGCGGTCAGCTTCACGGGCGTGGTCGGGACCGCGAGGGGCAGGTCGGGGCTGAGGGCCAGGCGCCAGCGGGGGAACTCCTCGGCCGGGACGTCGTGGTAGTACGTCAGCCGCAGTTCCTCGACGTACGCGGGGTCCGGCGACAGGGGGTTGATCCGGAAGGCGCCCAGGGCCTCCACGTCACCGACGTGGAGGCCCTGGCGTCCGTCGGCAAAGGCCGCTTCCGGGGCGCCCAGGTAGTCGGCGAAGGACGGCCGGCCGGCCGGGACGGCGGCGGAGAGGTAGACGATCCGGTCGACGAGTTCCGGGGCGGTCTGCGCCGCGAGGGAGGCCGGCCCGCCGCCCGCGCTGTGGGCGACGAGGACGACCCTCCGGTAGTGGCGGCGGACCTCGGTCAGCGTGGTCAGGACCGTGGCCGCGCACTCCTCCGGGGTCACCCCCGCGAGCGCGGACTTCTCCGTGGCCAGCCCCGGCTGCCCGGGGAGCAGATAGCCGGCGGGCAGCGGCGCGTCGAAGCCGTGCCCCGGCAGGTCCAGCGCGACGCTCGCCGCGCCCCGGTGGGCCAGCGAGCGCTGGGTGGGGGCCCAGTGCCAGGAGGAGTGCCAGGCGCCGTGGACCAGGACGAACACGGTGCCGGGGGCGGAGGACGGGGAGTTCATGGGCGGACTTCACCTCGGCCGAAGAAGAAGCGGGAGGACAGGCGGCCCCAGTCCACCCGGCCGGTGCGCCCCGGGACAACGCCGATGCCCGAACGGGACGACGCGTGATAGCTCACGGCTATGGCCCTGGACCCCGGATTACGCTGAGGGTATGGAGGCACGTCATCTGCGGTACGCCCTCGCCGTCGCCGAGCACCAGCACTTCGGGCGGGCCGCGGCCTCGCTCGGCATCGCCCAGCCGTCGCTCTCCCGGCAGATCGCGGATCTAGAACGGGAGGTGGGCGAGCGCCTCTTCGACCGCACCCCGTCGGGTGTGTTCCCGACGGCGGCGGGGTCGGCGTTCCTGGTCCCGGCGCGGCGGGCGCTGTGCGAGATGTCCTCCGCGGTGGCCGAGGCGGGCCGGGCGGCGCGGGGCGAGGCGGGCAGGCTGCGGCTGGGGTTCATCGGCTCGGCGCTGCTGCGGTTCCTGCCGTCGGTGCTGACGCCGTTCCGGCGGGACCGTCCGGACGTACGGCTGGAGCTGCGCGAGATGTCGACGGCGCGCGGTTCCGCATGCCTGCTCGGCGGCGAGCTGGACCTGGTGATCGGCCGGGGCGCCCCGCGCGGGCCGGGCGCCGAGGGCCTGGTCTCCGTCACCGTCGGCCGGGACGACCTGGTCGCGGTGGTGGGCAGGGGCCACCCGTACGCCGGGATGCGCACGGTGACCGTGGAGCAGTTGGCCCGGCAGCATCTGATCGTGGCCTCAGCCGACGACGAACCGGCCGTCCGCGCGGGACTGCGGGCCCTGCTGGGCGCGGACGCCGCGGTCCTGGACACGGCCACCGAGGCGCGGGACCTGCGCACGATCATCGGTCTGGCCGGGTGCGGCGTCGGCATCGGTCTCGGCCCGTCCGGGATGCGCGCGGCCGGCCGGTCCGACACCTGGTTCTGCGAGGTCGCCCCGCGCACACCGCTGCCGGACCTGGTCATGTCCTACCGGGCGGACGACCGCTCACCGGTCCTCGCGGCGTTCCTCGACGAGGCGCGGCGCCGGGGGGACCTGCCGCGGTGACCGGCCGCCGGGGCGGCCACCGCCGACGGACGGCGGTGACCGGTCGCCCTGGTCGGCCACCGCGACGTCGGCGATGACCGGCTGCCCTGGTCGGCACCGCGGCCGACGGCGGTCACGGGCGCCGATGACCGGCCCGGTGCGTCCGTGACCGACGGCGAGCGGCGGGCGGCGACCGGCGGGCGACGCCCGGCCGCCCGCGCCAGCCCGCCCGCGCCAGCCCGTCCGCGTCAGATCGTCGCCGTGTCGATCACGAAGCGGTAGCGGACGTCGCTGTTCAGCACCCGCTCGTACGCCTCGTTGATCTCGGCGGCGGCGATCAGCTCGATCTCGGCGCCGATGCCGTGCTCGGCGCAGAAGTCCAGCATCTCCTGGGTCTCGGCGATGCCGCCGATCATCGAACCGGCGAGGGTCTTGCCGCCGCCGATCAGGGAGAAGAGGTTCAGCGAGACCGGCTCCTCGGGGGCGCCGACGTTGACCAGCGCGCCGCCGGTCTTCAGCAGGCCGAGGTAGGCGCCGAAGTCGAGGGGCGCGGAGACGGTGGAGACGATGAGGTCGAAGCCGCCGGCCAGCTCGGTGAAGGTGGCCTCGTCGCTGGTGGCGTAGTAGTGGTCGGCGCCCAGCTTCAGGCCGTCGTCCTTCTTGCGCAGCGACTGGGAGAGGACCGTCACCTCGGCGCCCAGGGCGTGCGCGATCTTGACGGCCATGTGGCCGAGGCCGCCCAGGCCGACGACGGCGACCTTCTTGCCGGGGCCGGCGCCCCAGCGCTTGAGCGGGGAGTACGTGGTGATGCCGGCGCAGAGCAGCGGGGCGGCGACGTCCAGGGAGAGCCCGTCGGGGATGCGGAGGGTGAACGCCTCGTCGACGACGACCTTCTCGGAGTAACCGCCGTAGGTGGGCTCACCGTCGTAGCCGACGGCGTTGTACGTGCCGATGTTCCCGCGCACGCAGTACTGCTCCTGGCCGGCCTCGCAGTTCTCGCACTCGCGGCAGGAGTCGACCATGCAGCCGACGCCGACGCGGTCGCCGACCTTGAACTTGGTCACGCCGGGGCCGACCTCGGAGACGACGCCCGCGATCTCGTGACCGGGGACCATCGGGAAGATGGCCTCGCCCCAGCCCTCGCGGGCCTGGTGGATGTCGGAGTGGCAGATGCCGGCGAACTTGATGTCGATCAGCACATCGTGCTCGCGGAGCGTGCGGCGCTCGATGGTGGTGCGCTCCAGGGGAGCCTTGGCGCTGGGGGCGGCGTAAGCGGCAACAGTCGTAGTCATGACCTTCAGTCTGCCTCTCACCAGCGGGTTTACCCAGGTCACCGCTTTGCGTACGTTCACTGGTCCTACTACTGAGGGGGACAGGCTCCTGGTGGTAGGAACGGGAATACTGGACACATGGACCACAGCCCCCTGTCCGAACCGCCACCCGGACCGCCGCCCGGACCGCCGCCCGGACCGCCCGCCGGCTCCCCGCCCGGCCCCCCGGACGACGAGCAGGCCGCCGGCCTCGACCGGCGTGCCGAGCTGAGCGAGTTCCTGCGCACCCGGCGGGCCAGGCTGAAGCCGGAGGACGTGGGGCTGCCGGCGCACGGCCGGCGCCGCCGGGTGCCGGGGCTGCGGCGCGAGGAGCTGGCGCAGTTGGCCGGGGTGTCGGTGGCGTACTACACGAAGCTGGAGCAGGGCAACGGGCGCAATGTGTCGGCGGAGGTGCTGGACTCGATCGGGCGCGCGCTGCGGCTGACCGACGCCGAGCAGGCCCACCTCACCCATCTGGCCGATCCGCGCCCGCAGCGCCGCAAGCACCGGATGCCCAAGCGGCAGCAGGTGCGGGGGTCGCTGAGACATCTGCTCGACTCGCTGGAGGGCGTGCCCGCCTACGTCGCCGGGGCGCGGTCGGACATCCTCGCCTGGAACCGGATGGCGGCGGCCCTGTTCGGCGACTGGGGCAGCCTGCCGGCCGGCGAGCGCAACTGGGCGCGGCTGACCTTCCTGCACCCCGGCTACCGGGAACTGTTCCTCGACTGGGACACCAAGGCGAGCGACATGGTCAGCTATCTCCGGCTGTACGCCGGTCAGCACGCGGAGGACCCCGACCTGTCGGCGCTGGTCGGTGAACTCTCCGTCAAGAGCGAGACGTTCCGCAGGCTGTGGGCCACGCACGACGTGAAGGAGAAGGGCCACGGCGTCAAGCGGATGCGGCACCCGCTGGTCGGCGACCTGACCCTGGCGTACGAGACGCTGCACCTGCCGGACGACGCGGAACAGTACCTCTGCGTCTACCACGCGGAACCGGGCTCGCCCTCCGCGGACGCCCTGCGCCTGCTGGCCAACTGGGGCACCGACGCGACGGCCGTACGGACAGCGTGACGACGACCGCGCGGACAAGCGTGACGACCTCGGTGCGGACGGCCTGACGACGACGGCACGGACGGCCTGCCGACCGTACCGGCGGCACCAGGGCCGGCCCCCGTGTGATCCCGCCGCGCAGGGGCACGCGTCCCGTGACGTCCGAGGCGCGGGAGGCCAGGTGTTCGAGGGGTTCGAGCTGACGCGGTGCGCGGGAGACGGCGCCCGACTGCGGGTACGGCACGGCGGCGGCGGCCCGCCGGTGCTGCTGCTGCACGGCCATCCGCGCACCCACACCACCTGGCACCGGGTCGCCCCGCTGCTCGTCGCGGCCGGTCACACCGTGGTCTGCCCGGACCTGCGGGGCTACGGCGCGTCCGAGAAGCCCCCGACCGACGCGCGGCACAGCCCGTACGCCAAGCGCGCCATGGCCGCCGACTGCCTCGCGGTCATGCGCCGCCTCGGGCACGACCGGTTCGCCGTCGTCGGACACGACCGGGGCGCGTACGTCGCCACCCGCCTCGCCCTGGACCACCCGGAGGCCGTGACCGCGGTCAGCGTGCTGGACGCGGTCCCCATCGGGGAGGCGCTGCGGCGCTGCGACGCGACGTTCGCCGCCAGTTGGTGGCACTGGTTCTTCCTGGGGCAGACCGACAAGCCCGCCGAACGGTTCATCAACGCCGACCCCGACGCCTGGTACCGGGCCACCCCCGAGCAGATGGGCGCCGAGTCGTACGAGGACTACCGGCGGGCCGTCCACGACCCCGCGACCGTGCACGCCATGTGCGAGGACTACCGGGCCGGCCTCGGGATCGACCGGGAGCACGACGAGGCCGACCGCCGGGCCGGCCGGCGCATCGGCGCCCCGCTCCAGGTGCTGTGGGCCACCCGCGACGACATGGCCGACCTGTACGGCGACGTGCTCGGGGTGTGGCGGGACTGGGCGGGCGGGCATCTGGAGGGCGGCCCGGTCGACTCGGGGCACCACCTGGCCGAGGACGCGCCCGAGGCGCTCGCCGCCGCCCTGCTCGGCTTCTGGCGGGACCGGACCTGACATGCCGACGGCCTGCCCGGAACCGGAGTCCCGGGCAGGCCGTCGGCCTGGGTCGGTCTGCGAGGAACCCGCGGTCTACTTGCCGTAGTAGGCGTTGTAGATCGAGATCGTCGACGTGTTCGCCTTCTTGTCGGTGATCTTGGCGCGGAAGGAGATGCCCTTGCCCTTCGCCGGGTTCTTCACGCTGATCTTGCCCTTGGTGACCGTGGTCTTCTTCCAGGTCTTGCCGGCGTCGTAGGAGACGTACACCGCCAGGGACTTGAGGTTCTTGCCCGCGGCGGCGCCCTCGACGGTGACCGGGATGGACGCCTTCTGACCGGCGGTCTTCTTGCCGTCCAGGGTGGTGGTCGCCGAGAAGCGGGCCGAGGAGACCGGCAGCTTGACCGGGTTGCTGACCTTCTTGGAGCGGAAGGTCCAGGAGGCGTCGACCCGGCTGGAGGCCGCGGCGACCTTCGCGGAGCGCTTGACCGAGGTGGTCAGCTTGTATTCCGCGTCACCGGACGGGACGGTGAACGCCTCGTCGCCGAACATCGGGTCGGTGTTGGAGCCGACCTTCTTGCCGTTGCGGTACAGGCTGGTGCTGGCCGA
Organism: Streptomyces sp. NPDC000134; assembly: GCF_042899225.1. Classification (NCBI taxonomy): domain Bacteria; kingdom Bacillati; phylum Actinomycetota; class Actinomycetes; order Kitasatosporales; family Streptomycetaceae; genus Streptomyces; species Streptomyces sp. NPDC000134. Next base: position 38,951 of record NZ_JBIAZN010000020.1, on the reverse strand, counting down.
GCTGAACTCCGAGGAACCGGCGTGGCCCTTGCCGTCGGCGAACAGCGGCAGGTAGCCGGCGATCTCGTTGCCGTCCCGGAAGACGCCGTAGTCGGAGGTCAGACGCGGTCCGAAGACGGCCGAGTTGAAGGTCGTCGAGTAGGACTTGCCGGCCTGGTAGCGCTGGAGGTCCTCCAGCGTGTAGTACGCCTCGGAGATCGGGAAGTTGTCCTCGTCGACCCGCCCGCTGTACTGCTGGAAGGAGACGTCCCACAGGGCGCCGCTCCCGGTGGACAGGTGCAGGGTGCGGGTGCCGGGCAGGGACTGCGGGGCGGCGAAGTAGGAGCCGCCGAAGCTGTCCGGCAGGTAGGCGGACACGGAGACCGCGCCCTTCTTGCTGCCGCTCGCGGTGCTGCCCATGCCGACCTTCAGCGTGGCCAGTTCGCTCGCCTTGTAGGCGCGGGTGTAGCCGGTGGCGAGCTGCTTGACCGTGCCGCCGCTGGCGACGGCGTACTCCTCCTTGCCGCCCTTGGTCCAGTGGCCGTCCCACTGCTGGGCGACGGAGCCGTCGGTGACCTGCCCGCCGAGGTGCTTGGTGCGGAAGTTGTCGAAGGAGGCCAGCGCCCAGCCGAAGCCGTAGGCGCCGTCGCGGGTGGTCACCGAGAAGTCCGCCGAGGCGGAGACGGCCTTGGCGGCCTTGTCGGGCACGGTGACGGCCACCGGCTTCGCGGTCCGCCCGTCCAGGGTGACGGTGGTGTTCTTGGTGACGCTCAGCCGGGGCTGGGCCAGCCAGTCGGCGCCCTGGTACTTCTCCGGGTCCGGGGAGACGAAGATCGCGGAGTTGAGGACGTAGGAGCCCTTGGGGACGCGGACCGTGACGGTGCCGTCGGCGTCGAACGCGGGGAAGTACCGGTCGGCCGCGAGCCCGGTGATGCCGGTCAGGTCGGCGTCGTAGTTGGCGGCCGGCTTGCCGTCCCGGCCGATCACCTTGAGGGTGACGTCGTAGGACTCGACCTCGCGCTGCACGGTGGCGGCGGTGCGGACGTTCTGCCCGCCACCGGTCGCCGTCACGTACGCCGCGTACGCGCCGTCCTGCGTGCCCAGCCTGGTGTCGGCGCTGAGGTCCACGGAGGCCGTGCCGCCCGCCGGGACGGTGAGCTGGGAGGCGCCCAGCGAGAAGAAGCCGGCCGGGGCCGCGCCGCCCTTCGGGTCGGTGCCGGCGACGGACAGCTTCAGGGTGACGTCCTCGGTGCCGACGTTGCGGTACGTCAGGCCCTTGGACGCCGGGGTGTCGTCGGTGTGCGGCCACTGCTGCGTGCCGAGGTCGAGCGAGACCGGCTCGGCGAAGACGGTCTGGGCGATCGCCTTGTCGACCTGGATGCGGCCCGTGCCCTGCTGGAACGGCGTGTACTTGCCGCCCTTGGCGGAGCCGGTGAGGACGGCCTTCAGCTCGGCGCCGGACCAGTCCGGGTGCTGCTGCTTGAGCAGCGCCGCCGCGCCCGCGACGTGCGGGGTCGCCATCGACGTACCGGAGATGGTGACGTAGCCGGCCGGCTTCTCGCCGACCTCCTTGGCGATGACGCTGTTCTTCGCGGAGGCGGCGGTGATGTCGACGCCGGGCGCGGTGACGTCCGGCTTGATCTGGCCGTCCAGGCCGGGGCCGGTGCTGGAGAAGTCGGCGAGGACGTCCTTGTCGTCGACCGCGCCGACGGTGAGGGCCGAGGCCGCGCTGCCCGGGGAGCCGATGGTCCGGTCGCCCCACTCGCCCTCGTTGCCCGCGGCGATGGCGAACAGGATGCCCTTCTCGGCCGAGAGCTTGTTGACCTCGGCCTCCAGCGGGTCGATCTCCGGGGTGTCGCCGCCGCCGAGGCTGAGGTTGACGATGTCGGCGCCCTGCTCGGCCGCCCACTCCATGCCGGCCAGGATGCCGGAGTCGTCGCCGTAGCCGTCGTCGCTGAGCACCTTGCCGTTGAGCAGCTCGGCGCCCGGGGCCACGCCCTTGTACTTGGCGCCGGTGCCGGCCGCGATGGAGGCGACGTGCGTGCCGTGGCCGTACTTGTCGGTGGCGTCCGGCGAGACGGAGAAGTTCTTCGACGCCACGACCTGCTTCTTCAGGTCGGGGTGGGTGGTGTCGACGCCGGTGTCCAGGACGGCGATCTTCACGCCCTTGCCGTCGTAGCCGGCCGCCCACGCCTTGGGGGCGCCGATCTGCGGCACGGACTTGTCGAGGCTGGCCTTGCGGACGCCGTCGAGCCAGACGTGCGCGATGCCGGAGGCGGTCTTCTCCCCGTCGGTGACCGCGTCCCACAGCTCGGGCGTGTCCTGCTTCGGGGTCTGCACGGCGTCGGCGTTCAGCGACTTCAGGCTGCGGCGCAGGGTGCCGGCGTCGCGGACGTCGGCCTTGGCCGCCGCGGCACTGCCCCGGTAACCGACGATGACCTTCAGGCCGTTCTTCTGGGCCTTGCGGGTGCTGGCGCGGTTGAGTTCGGTGACGTCGAACAGGCGCCGGTCGAGCTTGCCCTCGGTGACCAGGCGGGCCGCGTCGGCCGGGATCACGAGGGTGTGGCCGTCGATGCGGCGGACCTCGGCGGGTATGTGCTCGCGTCCCTTCGCCCGCTCCAGGCCGGTGACCCGGCCCGAGGCGTCGACGACGACCCGGTCACCGGTGATCAGGGTGACCCGGTGCCCGGCCTTGAGCTGCTGGGACCGCGAGCTGTCGGCCGCCCGCTCCCCGGTGGCCGCGGCGGGCGCGGTCAGCCCGGCGGCGAGGGCCACGGCGGTCGCCGTGACCACCATGGCCGTACGGGCTCTCTTCACTTGTTTGCGCAAGGTTCCCCCCTAGCGGGTGCTCGGGCGCCGTTCGGCTCACCCGACCGGGGGTGGTCTCGTACGCGCGTGCGCGAACCCCCCGGAACACGCAGTATGCCGGGGGGTGATCGCGCGTCTCAATCGGATGAGAGCCTGGTGAGAGAACTGTCGGCCGGTTGTTACGTCGTCGCACGCACGCCGTTACGGGACCGACGGATTACGCCTGGGTGTTCTCCTTCACCGTGATCCGGCCCTTGCGGATCGTCGCCAGGCGCGGCGCCTTCCGCGCGATCGACGAGTCGTGGGTGACCATGATGAAGGTCAACCCCAGCTCCGCCCACATGCGTTCGAGTACGTCCATGATCTCGTCGCGCGTCGACTCGTCGAGGTTTCCGGTGGGTTCGTCGGCGAGCAGCACCTTGGGCTGCTTCACCAGCGCGCGGGCGATGGCGACGCGCTGCTGCTGGCCGCCGGACATCTCGCTCGGCAGATGCCCCAGCCGTTCGCCGAGCCCCACGGAGGCGAGCGCCTCGGCGGCCCGCTCGCGCCGCTCCTTGTTCTTCACCCCGAGCGGTACGAGGGCGGTCTCGACGTTCTCCTGGGCGGTGAGGGTCGGGATCAGGTTGAAGGACTGGAAGACGAAGCCGATGTTCTCGCTGCGGACCCGGGTGAGCCGGGCCTCGGGCAGCCTGGCCAGGTCGGTGCCGTCGAGGCTGATCTCGCCGGAGGTCGGCCGGTCCAGCGCGCCCAGCATCTGCAGCAGCGTGGACTTGCCGCCGCCGGTGGGGCCCTGGATGACGAGCCGGTCGCCGTCGGGGATGGTGAGGTCGATGCCGTCGAGGGCGTCGACGGTGTCCTTGCCGCGGGTGTAGCGCTTGGTGACGCCGCTGAGTTCGTACATGGTCCGGCTCCTGGGGGAACGTTCAAGGATGGTGCTGGGGGGGCGGCGGGGTGCTACTCGACCCGGCGCAGGGCGTCCGCCGGGCGCAGCCGGGAGGCACGCCAGCCGCCGAAGCCGCCCGCGACCAGCCCGCCGGCCACGGCGAGGAGGACGGCGAGGGCGATGGTGGTGAGGCTGACCGGCGCGGTCAGGGAGACCTCCAGGGTCTTGGCGGCCGTCTGCCGGCCGGGGCCGCCCATGCCGCCGGGCCCGCCGGTGCCGCCGCCCGAGCCGCCGCCGAGCTGGGCCTGGAGGCCGGGGCTGACCGCGGTGACGACGTACGCGCCCGCGAGGCCCAGCGCGATGCCGAGGACGCCGCCGACCAGGCCGTTGACCACGGCCTCGCCGACCACCTGCCGGGTCACCCGGCCGGACTTCCAGCCGAGCGCCTTCAGGGTGCCGAACTCGCGCACCCGGCGGGAGACGGCGGCGGAGGTGAGCAGCCCGGCGACCAGGAACGCGGCGACCAGGACCACGACGGAGAGCCACTTGCCGACGCTGGTGGCCAGCGAGGAGGCGGTGGACAGGGAGCCGGAGACGGTGTCGGCGAGGTCGGCGGAGGTGGTGACCGTGGTCCCCGTGATGTGCCGCTGTATCTCCGACTTGACGCTGTCGATCCGCTGCGAGTCGGTGGCCTGGACGTAGATCGTGGTGACCTTGTCCTCGACGTCGCCGAGGGTCTGGGCCTGCTCCAGCGGGATGTAGAGGTTGGCGGCGGCGTCCCCGCTGTCGGCGGTGGCGATGCCGATGACCTTGTACTCGCTGCCCTTCACGGTGACCGTGGAGCCGGTCTTGAGCTTCTTCTCCTTGGCGTACGCCGAGTCGGCGACGGCGACCTTCGCGTCGGTCTCGGACGCCTTGAAGGTGCGGCCACTGGTGATCTTGGAGGAGGTCAGCGGGCCGAGGTCGGGTTCGGTGACGTCGGTGCCGTAGACGGAGTAGCTGTTGACGTCGAAGTCCGCACCGCCGCCCTTGACCTCGCCCTGCGGGGCGGACTGGCCGCCGGGGCCGCCCTGGCCGCCGTCCGCGCCGCCCTGCTGGAACCGGCCGCGCGTGAACTCGCCGCTGACCTTCATGACTTGCAGGCTGAGACCGCCGACCGCGTCGGCCACGCCGTCCTGGTCGGAGACCTTGCCGACGGTGGAGGCGGCCAGCGTCTGGAAGCCCTGGACCATGACGCGGTCGCTGGACTGCTCCTCGTCGGAGTCGCCGTCCTTGGCGTCGAACTGGAACCGCGGCCGCTCGCCCTGCCCGGTGCCGCCGGCCGGCGCGGCCTTGGTGACGGTCATGTCGGTGCCGAGGCCGTACAGCGACTGCAGGACCTTGTCCTGGGCCCTGCCCATCCCGGCGGACACCGAGTCGACCACGATGACCAGCGCGATGCCCAGCGCGAGGCCGGCGGCGACGACGAGCGCCGCCTTTCTGCGGCGGCGCAGCTCGCGCCTCAGGTAGGTGAAGAACATGGCCGAAAACTAGGGTCGCCTCGTGATGGCGGCATAAGCCCTGGATAAGAGGCGGATGAGAAGATCGAAAACCGGAAAGCCGCCGCCCGCCCCGAGGGGCGGACGACGGCTTTCGGACAGCGAGCGGGCCGGACCGGCGTCAGGCGGCCGAGCCCGCCTTCCACTGGGCCCAGTCCATGTTCCAGCCGTTGAGGCCGTTGTCCGGGGCGATGGTCTTGTCGCCGGTGTTCTTCACGACCACGACGTCACCGATGAGCGAGTGGTCGTAGAACCAGGCGGCCGGCGTGTTCGGGTCGTTGGCGCCCTTGGTGTCCGACAGGCCGACGCAGCCGTGGCTGGTGTTGACGCTGCCGAAGATGGACTTGGCGCCCCAGTAGTTGCCGTGGACGAAGGTGCCGGAGGTGCTCAGGCGCATGGCGTGCGGTACGTCCTTGATGTCGTACTCGCCTTCGCCGTCGTCGTCGGTGAAGCCGACCGTCGCGCCGTTCATCCGGGTCTCCTTGAACTTCTCGGAGATCACCATCTGGCCTTCGTAGGTCTTGTTCTCGGGGGAGCCGGCGGAGATCGGGATGGTCTTGACGGTCTTGCCGTCCTGCGTGACCTTCATCTGCTTGGTCTGCGCGTCGACGTAGGTGACCTGGTTGCGGCCGATCTTGAAGGTGACCGTCTTCTGCTGGACGCCGTAGACGCCCTCGGCTCCCTCGACACCGTCGAGCGCGAGCTTGAGGGTGACGGTCGAGCCTTCCTTCCAGTAGTCCTCCGGGCGGCAGTCCATGCGGTTGGCGTTGAACCAGTGGCAGACGACCTCCTGGCCGCTGCTGGAGCTGACGGTGACGCCCTTCTGGACGGCGGCCTTGTCGGTGATCGCCTTGTCGAAGTTGATCGAGACCGGCATGCCGACGCCGACGGTGGCACCGTCGTCCGGAGTGAAGGTGCCGATGAAGCTGTTGTCCGGGGAGACGGTGGTGAACGACGCGTTCTCGTGGGCGACGCGGCCCTCGGAGTCCTTCGCGGACGCCGCCAGCTTGTAGGTGGTGGCCCGCTCCAGTTGGACGCTGGGCTGCCAGCTCGTCCGGTCGGCGGATATCTCGCCCTTGACCTCGGTGCCGTCCGAGGTGGTCATCTTCACCTCGGAGAGCGTGCCCTTGGTCACCTTGACGGTGGCGGAGTTGTTGATGGAGGCGTTGGACGAGCCGTCCTTGGGAGTGATCTTGATCTGGGCCTCGGAGGTCTTCTCGGCCGCCGCCTTGTCGACCTGGGCCTGGGAGGACTCGCCACCGCCCCCGGCGCCGCCGTCGTCGCCGCCCGAACAGGCCGAGAGCACCAGCACCCCGCCGAGCAGTGCGGACGCGGCCACCAGGCCCTTGCGCCGCTTACTGTTCGTCATCACACGCTTCTCCATCGCTACTGATTCCCGAACCCGAGATTCCCCGACAAGACGTTCAACGCTACGACCGGTTCGTCCCGTTCCACATGGCCATCAGGTGTGGGGCACACCACGTCGGCCCCGGCTGATCCGGTGGCACGGGTGTCGGTCAGTGCGCAGGGTGAGACGACGAAACCCCGGGTGGCGGTTGCCGCCCGGGGTCACGTTTTCCCCAAAGCGCGTCAACCCACCGTCGTTTCCTCGCCGTCTTCCTCGGCTACCGCGTCATCATCCTCGTCCAGGTCCCAGTCCGGCGAATCGGGGTCGCGGCCGACGCGCTCGGCGCTCCACGACGCCTGGCGCAGTTCCACCCCCGGCACCTCGCTGACCAGGTCGAACGGGTCGACGAGATGGGCGAGGGCCTCCGCGGTGTCCGCCGTCACGGTGCCCTCGGCACGGGCCCGCTCGGCGTCCGGCAGGCCCTCCTCGCCGGCGATCCGCTCCAGGGCGGCGGCGGTGACCGCCTCCTCGTTCCCGACTTCCAGCACGAGTTCCACACGAACCCGTACAAAGCGTGATGTCTCCGGAGTACTCATGCCCGGAGCGTACGGCGGTCCGCTCCCGTGACTTTCCCGTGACCCGCGCCTTTCACTAACATCCCCCCACACGGCCAATTCGCCAGCGCCACAAGGGGATCGATATTCCGTGTCATCCGCTCGCCGTCCGTTGCTGACCGCCGCCGCAGCGGGCTCTCTGCTGTGTGCCCTGTGGTTCGTCCCGTCCGCCAACGCGACCCCGGAGACCTCGGCGGGAGACACCCCCTCCGCGGCCCCGTCTCCCCAGGTCACCGAGCAGGCCAGGCCCGCCGTCGGGGACCCGGCGGCGGTCGGCGGGGGTACCCGGCTGGCCGACACCGGCAGCTTCGACAGCACGCCGTACGTGATCGGGGGCACGGCCTTCCTCTCCCTGGGGGCCGGGTTCGTCGCGTATTCGGTCCGCCGCGAACGGCTGGGTTTCTGACGGTTTTTCGAGGTCTTTGCTTTTCTTGACGGACTTTTGACTCGGGGTGGCCGGGCGCGACCGGTGCCGCCCCCGACTCCGGGCGGCGCCCCCCTACGGCGCGTGCCGTCCCCGGAAGCGCCGGCGCTCCCCGTCGCCCTCCCCCGACGGCTGGTCCGCGAGGCGTACGACGGGGTCCTCGGGGCCCTCGCGGCCGGCGACGACCGGGCGGTCGGTGCCCTCGGCCTTGGCGCGGTACTGGGCGGCGTCCGCGAGCCGGAACAGCCGGCGCGCGCAGTGCACCGGCCCGATCGGGTCGGCGGTGGACGCCACCCCGCAGGCCACCCCGTCGCCCAGCTCCAGCTCGCCGGCCCGGCGGCACAGCTCCCGGGCCGCCCGGACCACGGCGTCGGCGGGCGGGCCCACCGCGAGCAGGCAGAACTCGTCGCCGCCGAGCCGCGCCGCGAGCGCGCCCGGCAGCATCGCGCCGCACAGCGACAGCACCGACCCGAACCGTTCCAGCAGCCGGTCGCCGACGGCGTGCCCGTGGGTGTCGTTGACCCGCTTGAGGCCGTTGAGGTCGCAGACGACGAGGCTGACGGTCACCCCGTCGCGGCGGTGCCGCTCGACGGCCTCGTCCAGGCGGGCGTCGACGGCACGGCGGTTGGCCAGGCCGGTCAGCGCGTCGGTGAACGCCAGTTGCCTGACCTCCTCCAGCCGCTCGGTCTGGGCGATGCCGGCGGCGACCACCGAGGCCAGGACGGTGGCGAAGTCGGCGTCGCCCCGGCCGAAGACGGGCTCGCCGACCGGCCGGGCCACGTACAGCTCGCCCCAGGCGCGGCCGTGCAGCACGATCGGGGCGACCACACAGCAGCCGCGCCCCCGGCGGCGCAGCGCGGCGACGCGCTGATGGACGTAACCGGGCCGCCCGGCCGCGGGGCCCTCGGCCGTCTCGACCCAGGCGTCGGGCTCGCCGCCGCCGGCCCAGCGTTCGTGCAGGAACTCGGTGATCTCGGCGAACTGGTGCACCGGGTAGGACTCGTCGTCCGGGAACTCCTCCTCGCCCGCGGCCAGCTCCCCGACGTTGACCAGGACCCGCAGCCGGCCCAGCTCCCGCTCCCACACCGACAGGGCCGCGAAGCCGCCGCCCAGCGCGCGGCACGCGCCGAGGGCCGCCGCGCGCCACGCCCCACGCGAGCTGTGCGCCGCCGCCATGCCCTGCGCCAGCGCGACGACGGCCGCGAGGCGTGCATCCTCACCCATCACTCCAGGCTAGGGAGATTCGGGACGAACGCGGACATTAAGCGGGCGAACGGGGTCGAAGCCCGCAGGCGACCGGGCTTCGACCGGAAGGGCGGGAGGGCGTCACTCCCCCGGCCACTGCGGCGGGCGCTTGTCGTTGAAGGCCGCGACGCCCTCCGCCCGGTCCCCGGAGAACGCCACCGCGCGCCAGGCCGCGTCCTCGACCTCCAGGCCGGCCCGCAGGTCCAGCCCCTGTCCGAGCCGCAGCGCCCGCTTGGCGGCGCGCAGGCCGACCGGGGAGTTCGCGGCGATCCGGTCGGCCAGCGCCAGCGCCTCCTCCCGGTCCCGGCCCTCGTCCACCAGGTGGTCGACGAGGCCCAGCTCACGCGCCTCCTCGGCGGCCACCCGCCGGGCCGTGAAGACCAGCTCGGCGGCGCGGGCGGCCCCCACCCGGCGGGGCAGCAACTGGGTGCCGCCGCCCCCGGGGATCACCCCCACGGACACCTCGGGCAGCCCCACCACCGCCGTGCGGTCGGCCACGATCAGGTCGCAGGACAGGGCCAGCTCGAAGCCGCCGCCGAGGGCGAAGCCGTGCACGGCCGCGACCGCCGGCACCGGCAGCTCCAGTACGCCGGTGTACGCGGCCCGGGTCACCGGCCGCTGCCGCAGCAGGTCGGCGTCGCTGAAGGAGTTCCGCTCCTTGAGGTCCGCGCCGACGCAGAAGGCCCGCTCATGGGTCGAGGTCAGCACCACCACCCGGACGGACGGATCGATGCCGAGCGCCGCGCAGGCCGCGGTGACGGACCGGGCCATCGCGGTCGAGACGGCGTTCATGGCCTTGGGCCGGTCCAGGACGAGTTCCGCCACGTGTCCCGCCCCGTGCCGCCGCACCAGCACGAACTCCCCGTACCGCTCCTCGCTCATGACACCCTCCCGGTTAACGCGGGTTAACAGCCTGTCCGCCCCGATCATCGCAGCCGGGAGCGGCCCGGGAAAGGCCGGGCAGGCCCTAGAGGCCGGTGCCGCGCCGGGTGAGCAGCCAGGGTTCGACCACGCCGAGGCCGCGCACCGGGCGCTGCCACATCGGCTGGAGCGCGAAGCGGTACGCGGGCGGCGCCTCGCCCTCCTTCTCCGCGGCGGCGGCCTCCTCGGCGGCCGCCGCCTCGGAGGCGGGGGCGTCACCGGTGCGGATCAGCTCCTCGGCGAAGGCGGTGTCCACGAGCACGGCGTCCCGGGGAGCTATCGAGGTGAGCCGGGAGGCCAGGTTGACGGTGGTGCCGAAGACATCGCCCATTCGGGTGGTGACCGTGCCGAAGGCCATGCCGACCCGCAGTTCCGGCATGGTCTCGTCGCCCGCCATGGTCTCGATCAGCCGCAGGGCGATCTCGGCGGCCGTGCCCGCGTCGTCGGCGGCGTACAGCACCTCGTCGCCGAGGGTCTTGACCAGGCGCCCGCCGCGGGCGGCGATCAGGTCGGCGGCGGTGGTCTCGAAGGCTTCGACCAGCTCGCCCAGCTCCTCCTCCTCCATGCGGCGGGTCAGCCGGGTGAAGCCGACCAGGTCCGCGAAGCCGACCGCGAGCCGCCGGTCGACCATCTCCTCGTCGTCGGTGGCCTGCACGACCCGCCCGGCCGAGGCGGCGAGCTGGCGCCGCCAGACGTAGACGAGGAACTCCTCCAGCTCCGGCAGGAGCAGCTCGACGATCGGGTACGTGACCTCGGTGCGGGTCATGCCGGGCTCGGGGGGCTCGGTCAGGCCCTCCAGGAAGGAGTCCATCTGCCACTCGGCCAGCCGGGCGGTGGTCTGCCCGGTGGACCGGGCCACCTGCACCGCCATGGCCTCGCTGAGCAGCCCCGCCTCCACCAGACCGGCCAGCCGCCGCAGCGCCAGGACGTCGGCCTCGGTGAGCGCCTTGGCCTGCCCGATGTCGGCGAAGCCCATGGCCCGCCAGAAGCGGGAGGCCAGTTCCATGGAGACACCCGCGCTGCGGGCCGCCTGGAAGGGGGTGTAGCGGCGCTCGGCCCCGAGGATCAGCCCTTCGAGGCGCAGCGCGAGCGGGTCGTCGGCGGGGTCGGCGGGCTCGTCCACCCGGCCGTCCCCGTCCGCGCCGGAGCCCGTGTCGTCGACGGTCACGCCTGCTGCCCTTCCGATCTGCCGCGGTCAGGTATCGACCGGCCCCAACTTTACGTTAGCTGTGGGCCAGCTCACTTCCCCGAGCCCCGTGCCGACCCCCGGACCGGACGCGACGGACGATGCGCTGCCGCCCCCTACCGCCCCCTGCCGCCCCCTAGGCCGGCCGCAGGTGGACGATGTCACCGGCGCCGACCGGCCGCTGCACGCCCTCGGCCGTGGCCAGGACCAGGCGGCCGTCGCCGTCGACGGCCACCGCCTCGCCGGTCAGGGAGCGGTCGCCCGGCAGCTCCGCCCGTACCGTCCGGCCGAGCGTCGCGCAGCCCGCGGCGTACGCCTCCTGCAGGCCCGACGGGCCCGGGTCGCCGTCCGCCGCGCGCCAGCGGCCGTACCACTCCTCCAGCGAGCGCAGCACCCCGCGCAGCAGCGTGTCCCGGTCGGTGCTGACCGCGCCGGCCAGGGCGAGGGAGCCGGCCGTGGGGACGGGCAGCTCGGCGGCGCGCAGGGTGACGTTGATGCCGACGCCGACGACCACGCCCGCGTCGCCGGCCCGCTCGGCGAGGATGCCGCCGGCCTTGCGCTCCTCGCCGCCGACGGTGACGAGGAGGTCGTTGGGCCACTTCAGGGCGGTGTCGACGCCGGCCGCGCGGGACAGTCCGGTGGCCACCGCGACCCCGGTGAGCAGCGGCAGCCAGCCCCAGCGGGCCACCGGGACCGCGCCGGGCGCGAGCAGCACCGAGAAGAACAGGCCCGAGCGGGCCGGCGCGGTCCACCGCCGGTCCAGGCGGCCCCGGGCGGCGGTCTGCTCCTCGGCGACCAGGACGGCGCCCTCCCCGGCCCGGCCCTCGGCGGCCCGCGCCACCAGGTCGGAGTTGGTGGAGCCGGTCCGCCGCACCACCTCCACGTCCGTCCACAGCCCGCCCGCCCGGACCAGGCCGCGCCTCAGGGCGGCGCCGTTGAGGGGCGGACGGTCCAGGTCGGACCACATGCTGCGGTCGCTGGCTGCGTCATCTCGGTCAGTCATGCAAGCCACCCTAGGTGTGGCAAACGCCGCACTGCCGATCGGTAGGCACCCCACTACGCTGCGGATGAGTATCCGTCCCCCCTTTTGAGCAGGCAGGGAGCCGCATCCCGATGTCCGAACCGGAACAGCAGCAGCCTGACATCCACACGACCGCGGGCAAACTCGCGGACCTGCGGCGCCGTATCGAGGAAGCGACGCACGCCGGTTCGGAACGCGCCGTGGAGAAGCAGCACGCCAAGGGCAAGCTGACGGCCCGTGAACGGATCGACCTCCTTCTGGACGAGGGGTCGTTCGTCGAGCTGGACGAGTTCGCCCGGCACCGCTCCACCCACTTCGGCCTGGACGCCAACCGCCCGTACGGCGACGGTGTCGTCACCGGCTACGGCACCGTCGACGGCCGCCCGGTCGCCGTCTTCTCCCAGGACTTCACCGTCTTCGGCGGCGCCCTCGGCGAGGTCTACGGCCAGAAGATCGTCAAGGTGATGGACTTCGCGCTGAAGACCGGCTGCCCGGTCATCGGCATCAACGACTCCGGCGGCGCCCGCATCCAGGAGGGCGTCGCCTCGCTCGGCGCGTACGGCGAGATCTTCCGCCGCAACACCCACGCCTCCGGTGTGATCCCCCAGATCAGCCTGGTGGTCGGCCCCTGCGCGGGCGGCGCGGTCTACTCCCCCGCGATCACCGACTTCACGGTGATGGTCGACCAGACCTCGCACATGTTCATCACCGGTCCCGACGTGATCAAGACCGTCACCGGCGAGGACGTCGGCTTCGAGGAGCTGGGCGGCGCCCGCACCCACAACGCCGTCTCCGGCGTCGCCCACCACATGGCCGGCGACGAGAAGGACGCCATCGAGTACGTCAAGCAGTTGCTGTCGTACCTGCCGTCCAACAACCTCTCCGAGCCGCCCGCCTTCCCCGAGGAGACCGACCTCGCGGTCACCGACGAGGACCGCGAGCTGGACACGGTCGTCCCGGACTCGGCGAACCAGCCCTACGACATGCACACGGTCGTCGAACACGTCCTGGACGACGCCGAGTTCTTCGAGACCCAGCCGCTGTACGCGCCGAACATCCTCACCGGCTTCGGCCGGGTGGAGGGCCGCCCGGTCGGTGTCGTCGCCAACCAGCCGATGCAGTTCGCCGGCTGCCTGGACATCACCGCCTCCGAGAAGGCCGCCCGCTTCGTCCGCACCTGCGACGCCTTCAACGTCCCCGTGCTCACCTTCGTGGACGTCCCCGGCTTCCTGCCCGGCGTCGGCCAGGAGCACGACGGCATCATCCGGCGCGGCGCCAAGCTGATCTACGCCTACGCCGAGGCGACCGTCCCCCTGATCACGGTCATCACCCGCAAGGCGTTCGGCGGCGCGTACGACGTGATGGGCTCCAAGCACCTGGGCGCCGACCTCAACCTGGCCTGGCCCACCGCCCAGATCGCCGTGATGGGCGCCCAGGGCGCGGTCAACATCCTGCACCGCCGCACCATCGCCGAGGCCGAGGACCCCGAGGCGACCCGCGCCCGGCTGATCCAGGAGTACGAGGACACCCTCCTCAACCCGTACGTCGCCGCCGAACGCGGTTACGTCGACGCGGTGATCCTGCCGTCCGACACCCGGGCCCACATCGTGCGCGGGCTGCGTCAGTTGCGGACCAAGCGGGAATCCCTCCCTCCGAAGAAGCACGGCAACATCCCCCTGTAAGGAGCCGCTGTGACCATCAAGGTCGTCCGGGGCAACCCCACCCCCGAGGAGCTGGCCGCCGCCCTGGCGGTGGTCCGCGCCCGCGCCGCGGCGGCAGCGGCCGACCCGCCCGGCGCCGAGGAACCGAGGCCGGCCTGGTCCGACCCGTCCCGCATAGCGCGCACCCGCGTGCCCCACCCGGGCCCGACGGCGTGGACCCGCACGTACTGGCCGGCCTGACCCCTCGGGGGCGCGGGGCCGGATCGGCACGCGGCTCCGCCGCGCGGGCGCGCGGAAATGAAGTCAGGGGCCACCGATCTGAGTACCCCTACTCAGGCGCGGACGCCCCAGCAGGCCGCACGCTGGTGGAATGCTGTGGTCCGATCCCGAGAACGAGCCGCCGGAAGAACTGCGCGACACGCAGGACATGCTCCGGCGGCTCGGTCTCCTCATGGCCCTCGCCATGACCCTCGCCATGATCGTCATCGGTCTCAGGTGAGCGCCCCCCACCCCCACCCCCACCCCCACGACTACCCTGATCCGCATGACTGCTCAGCCCCCCAGGCGACTCGTCCTCGCCTCCCAGTCCCCCGCCCGGCTCGGGCTGCTGCGCCAGGCCGGCTTCGCCCCCGAGGTGATCGTCAGCGGTGTCGACGAGGACGCCGTCACCGCCCCCACCCCGGCCGAGCTGGCCCTCGCGCTGGCCGAGGCCAAGGCGTCCGTGGTGGCCGCGAGGCCCGAGGTGCGGGGCGCGCTGGTGATCGGCTGCGACTCGGTCCTCGACCTGGACGGACAGGCCCTCGGCAAGCCCGCCGACGCCGAGGAGGCCACCGCCCGCTGGAAGGCGATGCGCGGCCGTTCCGGCACCCTCCAGACCGGTCACTGCGTCTGGGACACGGCCTCCGGCCGGCACGCCTCGGCCACCGCCTCCACCGTCGTCCGCTTCGGCGAGCCCACCGACGAGGAGATCGCGGCGTACGTCGCCACCGGCGAACCCCTGTACGTCGCGGGGGCGTTCACGCTGGACGGCCGCTCGGCGCCGTTCATCGACGGCATCGACGGCGACCACGGCAATGTGATCGGCCTCAGCCTGCCGCTGCTGCGGCGGCTCCTGGCCGAACTGGGCGTGGGCATCACCGCGTTGTGGGCGCCGGCGGCGGACTGACCGGCGGGCCGTCGGCCTGCGCCGGCCGGTCCCGGGGCTCCTCGGGCCCGTCGTAGGCCGTCAGCAGCAGCACGACGAGCCCGAGGACGAGGACCATGAACAGGGTGGCCGGCCAGCCCGCCAGGCCCCAGGCGAAGGCGCCCAGCAGTCCGTGCACCACGGCGGCGCTGACCAGCAGGATCTTCCCCAGGCCGGCGGGCGGGCGGTCGCGACCGCCACCAGCAGGGCGACCAGCCCGCACAGGGCGAAGTAGAGCCCGAAGACCACCCCGCCGGCCTTCGAGGACAGGGACATCGTGTCCGGGTCGAGGCCGGCCAGCGACATCCGCTGCCGCTCCACGACGATGCCGAGGAACCAGTTCAGCGCCGCGACGCCGAGCGCCTCGGCGAACAGCACGACCGACACCGTCCATGCCACCGGTCTGCGCGTCACCGGCCCCCACCCACTTTCGAGCACGACTGTGGTTACCCCGAGTACCTTCGAGCGTCGTGAACGCTACTCACGGGTAAACCGGCGGACAAGACTCCTGCGGAGGGCAAAGAATCGTTGGGCCATTCGTAGGGACTCCACAAAGAAACGGAGTGGGGCGCAGCACGCTCTCACAGAGACCTTGACCACACCCGAGGGCTAGGGTTTCCCGGAGGAGTCCTGCGTACCGCGGTGCGACTAGGGCTTTCACGGGTCGAGCGGGCCTCGAATCACGCTCCGTGTGGGCAAGCTCACCATTGGGGACGGGTCGAAGTGCCGTGTCGGCAGTCCCTAAACTCGGCTTGTTTCAAGGAGGGAGCCTCAATCGTGCGCAAGGTGCTCATCGCCAATCGTGGCGAAATCGCTGTCCGCGTGGCCCGGGCGTGCCGGGACGCCGGGATCGCGAGCGTGGCCGTCTACGCCGACCCGGACCGGGACGCGCTCCATGTCCGCGCCGCGGATGAGGCGTTCGCCCTGGGCGGTGACACCCCGGGTACCAGTTACCTGGACATCGGCAAGGTGCTGAACGCGGCGCGCGAGTCCGGCGCGGACGCGGTCCACCCCGGCTACGGCTTCCTCTCGGAGAACGCCGAGTTCGCCCAGGCCGTCCTCGACGCCGGGCTGATCTGGATCGGCCCGCCGCCGCAGGCCATCCGCGACCTCGGCGACAAGGTCGCCGCCCGGCACATCGCCCAGCGGGCCGGCGCGCCCCTGGTGGCCGGCACCCCCGACCCGGTCTCGGGCGCGGACGAGGTCGTCGCGTTCGCCGAGGAGCACGGTCTGCCGATCGCCATCAAGGCGGCGTTCGGCGGCGGCGGCCGGGGTCTGAAGGTGGCCCGGAGCCTGGAGGAGGTCCCGGAGCTGTACGACTCCGCGGTGCGCGAGGCGGTGGCCGCGTTCGGCCGCGGCGAGTGCTTCGTGGAGCGCTACCTCGACAAGCCCCGGCACGTGGAGACCCAGTGCCTGGCCGACACCCACGGCAACGTGGTCGTCGTCTCCACCCGCGACTGCTCCCTCCAGCGCCGCCATCAGAAGCTGGTCGAGGAGGCGCCCGCGCCCTTCCTCTCCGAGGCCCAGGTCGAGGAGTTGTACCGCGCCTCCAAGGCGATCCTGAAGGAGGCCGGCTACGTCGGCGCCGGCACGGTGGAGTTCCTGGTCGGCGTGGACGGCACGATCTCCTTCCTGGAGGTCAACACCCGGCTCCAGGTCGAGCACCCGGTCACCGAGGAGGTCGCCGGCATCGACCTGGTCCGCGAGATGTTCCGGATCGCCGACGGCGAGGAACTCGGCTACGGCGACCCGGTGCTGCGCGGTCACTCCTTCGAGTTCCGCATCAACGGCGAGGACCCGGGCCGCAACTTCCTGCCCGCCCCCGGCACCGTCACCGCCTTCGACCCGCCGTCCGGTCCCGGCGTCCGCCTGGACGCGGGGGTGGAGTCGGGCTCGGTCATCGGCCCGGCCTGGGACTCGCTGCTGGCCAAGCTGATCGTCTCCGGCCGCACCCGCAAGGAGGCGCTGGAGCGTGCCTCCCGTGCCCTGGAGGAGTTCACCGTCGAGGGCATGGCCACCGCCCTCCCGTTCCACCGCGCGGTCGTCAAGGACCCGGCGTTCGCCCCCGAACTGACCGGCTCCACCGACCCGTTCACGGTCCACACCCGCTGGATCGAGACGGAGTTCGTCAACGAGATCAAGCCGTTCACCGCCCCGGCGGATGCCGACACCGACGAGGAGACCGGCCGCGAGACGGTCGTCGTCGAGGTCGGCGGCAAGCGCCTGGAGGTCTCACTGCCCTCCTCGCTGGGCATGTCGCTGGCCCGCACCGGCCTGGCCGCCGGGGCCAAGCCCAAGCGCCGCGCGGCCAAGAAGTCCGGCCCCGCCGCCTCCGGTGACACCCTCGCCTCCCCGATGCAGGGCACGATCGTCAAGATCGCCGTGGAGGAGGGCCAGGAGGTCAAGGAGGGCGACCTGATCGTCGTCCTGGAGGCGATGAAGATGGAGCAGCCCCTCAACGCCCACCGGACGGGCACCGTCAAGGGCCTGTCCGCGGAGGTCGGCGCCTCCATCACCTCGGGCGCCGTGATCTGCGAGATCAAGGACTGACGCGGCGTACGACGCTCCCGAGGCGCCCGGCGGACCAGGAACTCCAGGTCCGTACGGGCGCTTCGTCGTCGTCAGCGGCGGCGCAGGTCCGCCACCCGGGCCCGCTGCTCCGCCGCGGCGCCGCCCTGCTCACCGAGGGCCGCGGCGGTCCGGAACCCCGCCGCCGCGCCGGGGCCCTGGCGGCGCGGTCCGGGGAGCGCCACGTCCCGGCGCTGCCGCGCCGGGCCGGTCTCACCTCCCGCGCTCCCCGGGCCCGGTGCTCCCCCCGACGTGCCGGCCACCGCGATCTGCACGCCCTGGTCGGCGAGGGCCTGCAACTCGGTGCCCGCCCGGTCGTCGTGGGCGGGCGGTTCGTCGGTGACCAGCCGGGTGATGACGTCCGTCGGGACGGTCTGGAACATGGTGTCGGTGCCGAGCTTGGTGTGGTCGGCGAGGACCACCACCTCGGCGGCGGCCTGCACCAGCGCCCGGTCGACGGAGGCCGAGAGCATGTTGGAGGTGGACAGGCCCCGCTCCGCGGTCAGGCCGCTGCCCGACAGGAACGCCTTGGACACCCGCAGCCCTTGCAGGGACTGCTCGGCCCCGCTGCCGACGAGGGCGTAGTTGGAACCGCGGAGGGTGCCGCCGGTCATCACGACCTCGACCCGGTTGGCGTGGGCCAGGGCCTGCGCCACCAGCAGCGAGTTGGTGACGACGGTCAGGCCGGGCACCCGCGCGAGCCGGCGGGCCAGCTCCTGCGTGGTGGTGCCCGCCCCGACCACGATGGCCTCGCCCTCGGCGACGAGACCCGCGGCGAGATCGGCGATGGCCGTCTTCTCGGCGGTCGCGAGATGGGATTTCTGCGGAAAGCCGGACTCCCGCGTGAAGCCGCCCGGCAGTACCGCACCGCCGTGCCGGCGGTCGAGGAGTCCTTCTGCCTCCAGTGCCCGCACGTCCCGCCGTACGGTCACTTCGGAGGTCTGGACGACGCGGGCGAGTTCACGGAGCGACACGGCCCCGTTGGCTCGCACCATTTCGAGGATCAATTGGCGACGTTCTGCAGCGAACACGAAACTGACAGTAACGCGGGTGACCGTCTGCTTTCAGCAGTATGCGCCGAATAACAGAAGTTGTTCGCAACACCCCTGGCGAAGTGGTATAGGGACCGGACCGCCCGATTATGCCGTCCGCACGCCAGGCGACTCCCCGTCACCGGCGGGGAGCCGGTTTCGGCCGTCAGCCCCCGGCACCGGCCTTGCGGGTGTGCAGTTGCCGCGCCACCTCGGCGATCGACCCCGACAGGGAGGGGTAGACGGTGAAGGCGTTCGCGATCTGCTCGACCGTCAGATTGTTGTCGACCGCGATCGAGATGGGGTGGATGAGTTCCGAGGCGCGCGGCGCGACGACGACGCCGCCGACCACGATCCCGGTGCCCGGCCGGCAGAAGATCTTGACGAAGCCGTCGCGGATGCCCTGCATCTTGGCGCGCGGGTTGCGCAGCAGCGGCAGCTTGACCACGCGGGCGTCGATCTTCCCGGCGTCGACGTCGGACTGCGAGTACCCCACCGTGGCGATCTCGGGGTCGGTGAAGACGTTGGACGAGACGGTCTTGAGGTCCAGCGGGGTGACCGCGTCGCCCAGGAAGTGGTACATGGCGATCCGGCCCTGCATGGCGGCGACGGAGGCCAGCGCGAAGACGCCGGTCACGTCACCGGCGGCGTACACGCCCGGCGCCGAGGTGCGGGAGACCTTGTCGGTCATGATGTGCCCGGAGTCCTTGAGCTTGACCCCGGCCTCCTCCAGGCCCATCCCCTCGGTGTTGGGGATGGCGCCGACGGCCATCAGGCAGTGCGACCCGGTGATGACCCGTCCGTCGGCGAGGGTGACCTCGACCCGGTCGCCGACCCGCTTGGCGGACTGGGCGCGGGAGCGGGCCATCACGTTCATCCCGCGGCGCCGGAAGACGTCCTCCAGCACGGCGGCGGCGTCCGGGTCCTCGCCGGGCAGCACCCGGTCCCGGGACGACACCAGGGTGACCCGCGAGCCCAGCGCCTGGTAGGCGCCGGCGAACTCGGCGCCGGTGACGCCGGAACCGACGACGATCAGTTCCTCGGGCAGCTCGTCGAGGTCGTAGACCTGGGTCCAGTTCAGGATGCGCTCGCCGTCGGGACGGGCGTCGGGCAGCTCGCGGGGGTGCCCGCCGGTCGCGATCAGCACGGCGTCGGCGGTGAGCGTCTCCTCGGTGCCGTCGGCGGCCCGGACCACGACCTTGCGGGAGCCGTCGAGGGACTGCATGCCCTCCAGCCGGCCGCGTCCGCGCATGACCCGGGCGCCGGCCCGCGTGACGGAGGCGGTGATGTCGTGCGACTGGGCGAGCGCGAGGCGCTTCACCCGGCGGTTGACCTTGCCGAGGTCCACGCCGACGACCCGGGCGGCCTGCTCGATGTGCGGGGTGTCGTCGGCGACGATGATGCCCAGTTCCTCGTAGGAGGAGTCGAAGGTGGTCATCACCTCGGCCGTGGCGATGAGGGTCTTCGACGGCACGCAGTCGGTGAGCACCGACGCCCCGCCCAGACCGTCGCAGTCGACGACGGTCACCTCCGCGCCGAGCTGCGCGGCCACCAGCGCCGCTTCGTATCCGCCGGGTCCGCCACCGATGATCACGATCCGAGTCACGTACTCCATTGTCCCGTACGCGTCGGCGGTGCACCGCCCGGGGGCCCGCGCCGATGCGTCCCCGTTACCGGATGGCGGCCGGCGCCGCTGCCGTACCCTTCCCCCATGTCGCTCTACGCCGCGTACGCCGCCAACCTCGACGCGCGGCTGATGTCCCGCCGCGCCCCCCACTCGCCGCTGCGCGCCACCGGCTGGCTCAACGGGTGGCGGCTGACCTTCGGGGGCGAGCAGATGGGCTGGGAGGGCGCGCTGGCGACGCTGGTGGAGGACCCGCTGTCCCAGGTCTTCGTCGCGCTGTACGACATCGCCCCGCCGGACGAGGACGCGCTGGACCGCTGGGAGGGCGCGGGCCTGGACATCTACCGTCGCACGCGCGTACGGGCCCACACCCTCGACGGCGAGGAGGGCGCCTGGACCTACGTCCTCAACGCCTACGAGGGCGGCCTCCCCTCCGCCCGCTACCTCGGCGAGATCGCCGACGCGGCGGAGTCCGCGGGCGCCCCCCACGACTACGTCATGGAGCTGCGCAAACGGCCCTGCTGAGGCCCGCCTTCCCCGGCCCGGACCGTCCGGCCGGAAACGACGGGACAACAATCGGGACGCCGTTGCGTTCATCATCTACGCGCGTAGGCCGAGAGCGGTTACCCTCATCCGCGTGAACGCATCTCTTCTTCCGGACGACATCCAGGGCGACCCCTACGCCGCCGCCGACGCCGCCGCGGCCCGCCTGCGCGAACTGACCGGCGCCGACACCCACGACGTCGCCCTCGTGATGGGCTCCGGCTGGGCGCCGGCCGTGGACGCGCTCGGCACTCCCGAGGCCGAGCTGCAGGTCACCGACCTGCCCGGGTTCCCGAAGCCGGTGGTCGCGGGCCACGGCGGCACGATCCGCTCGTACCGGCTCGGCGACCGCCGCGCGCTGGTCTTCCTCGGCCGCACGCACTACTACGAGGGCCACGGCGTCGCCGCCGTCGCGCACGGCGTGCGCACGGCCGTCGCCGCCGGGGCGAAGACGGTCATCCTCACCAACGGGTGCGGGGGGCTGCGCGAGGGGATGCGTCCCGGTCAGCCGGTCCTCATCAGCGACCACATCAACCTCACCGCGGCCTCGCCGATCGTCGGCGCCAACTTCGTGGACCTGACCGACCTGTACTCGCCCCGGCTGCGGGCGCTGTGCAAGGAGGTCGACCCGTCGCTGGAGGAGGGCGTCTACGCCCAGTTCCCCGGCCCGCACTACGAGACGCCGGCGGAGATCCGGATGGCCCGGGTCATCGGGGCGGACCTGGTGGGCATGTCCACGGTGCTGGAGGCCATCGCGGCGCGGGAGGCGGGCGCGGAGGTGCTGGGCATCTCCCTGGTGACCAACCTCGCGGCCGGGATGACCGGGGAGCCGCTGAACCACGAGGAGGTCCTCCAGGCCGGCCGGGACTCGGCGGCCCGGATGGGCACGCTGCTGACGCGGGTGCTGGGACGGCTGTAGGCGCCGGGTTCACCTCTGATCCGACAGCAGACGGGTGGCGGGCGGGCACCGGCCGGGGACCCGGGGGCGGGACCCCCGGCGAGGCGCACCCCCACCCGCCGGAACGAAAGGACTCCCGTGCACGCCGATGTCATCGCCACCGCCAGGACCTGGCTGGCCGAGGACCCCGACCCGGAGACCCGCGCCGAGCTGGCCGGGCTCATCGACGCCCGTGACGTCACCGGACTCACCGCCCGCTTCGCCGGCACCCTCCAGTTCGGCACCGCCGGCCTGCGCGGCGAACTCGGCGCCGGCCCGATGCGGATGAACCGCGCGGTCGTCATCCGCGCCGCCGCCGGACTCGCCGCCTACCTGAAGGAGCAGGGCCACGAGCGGGGCCTCGTGGTCATCGGCTACGACGCCCGGCACAAGTCGGCCGACTTCGCCCGGGACACCGCCGCCGTGATCACCGGCGCCGGTCTGCGGGCCGCCGTGCTGCCCCGGCCCCTGCCGACCCCCGTCCTCGCCTTCGCCGTCCGGCACCTCGGCGCCGTCGCGGGGGTCGAGGTGACCGCCAGTCACAACCCGCCGCGCGACAACGGCTACAAGGTGTACCTCGGCGACGGCTCCCAGATCGTGCCCCCGGCGGACACCGGCATCGCCGCCGGGATCGACGCCGTGCGGTCCCTGAAGGACGTACCCCGTCCGGAGAGCGGCTGGGAGGTCCTCGGCGACGACGTCCTCGGCGCCTACCTCGCCCGCACGGACGCGGTCCTCGCGCCGGGCTCGGCGCGCACCGCGCGGACCGTCTACACGGCGATGCACGGCGTCGGCAAGGACGTCCTGCTCGCCGCCTTCGACCGGGCCGGCTTCCCCGCGCCCGTCCTGGTCGCCGCGCAGGCCGAGCCCGACCCGGACTTCCCCACGGTCGCCTTCCCCAACCCGGAGGAGCCGGGGGCGATGGACCTCGCCTTCGCCACCGCCCGGGAGGCCGGCCCCGACCTGGTGATCGCCAACGACCCCGACGCCGACCGCCTCGCGGTGGCCGTGCGCGACGGCGGCGACTGGCGGATGCTCCGCGGCGACGAGGTCGGCGCCCTCCTCGCCGCGCACCTGGTCCGGCGCGGCGCCCGCGGCACCTTCGCGGAGTCGATCGTCTCCTCCTCGCTGCTCGGCCGGATCGCCGAGAAGGCCGGGCTGCGGCACACCGAGACCCTCACCGGGTTCAAGTGGATCGCCCGCGCGCAGGGCCTGCGCTACGGCTACGAGGAGGCCCTCGGCTACTGCGTCGACCCCGACGGCGTACGGGACAAGGACGGCATCACCGCCGCGCTCCTCGTCACCGAGCTGGCCTCGGAGCTGAAGGAGGAGGGCCGTACGCTGCTCGACCTGCTGGACGACCTCGCGGTGGAGCACGGGCTGCACGCCACCGACCAGTTGGCGGTGCGGGTCGCGGACCTGGCCGTGATCACGGAGGCGATGCGCGGGCTGCGCGAGCGGCCGCCGGGGGCGCTGGCGGGCCTGCCGGTGACCGGCGCCGAGGACCTCACCCACGGCAGCGCGGACCTGCCGCCGACGGACGGGCTGCGCTACACGCTCGACGGCGCCCGGGTCGTGGTCCGCCCCAGCGGCACGGAACCCAAGCTGAAGTGCTACCTGGAGGTCGTCGTCCCCGTCGCCTCCCGGGCCGCTCTGCCCACGGCACGGGCCGACGCGGCGGACCGCCTGGCCCGCATCAAGCGGGACCTCTCGGCGGCCCTCGGCCTCTGAGCCGGACCCGGGTCACCGGTGGGCCGGGCAGCCTCCTCGGCGGGGGCCGCCCGGCCGACCGGAGACCGGAGCCCGGCCGCTGCGGCGATCCCGGCTCACCCCAGCGCCAGCAGCACCGCCAGCAGGACCGCTCCGGTCACCGCCGGGGCGATGACCTCGTACGCCCAGCGCACGGTCACCTCGCCCTGGGCGGTCGGCTCGCCCTCCCGGGCCTCCCGCAGCGCGCGCAGCTCGTCCATGATCCGGTCGGTCTCCGCCCGTACCGGCCCGTCGTCGGCCACCGGGGCCACCGCCGGGCCGCCGACCGCGCCCGGCACGCCGCCGCCTCGCCCGCCGAACAGGCCCCCGCGCGGGGTCGCGCCCGCCGCCCGCCGGTTCTCCCGCCGGGCCGCCTTCTTGCGGGCGCGCAGCGACACGGGCACCGCCCACAACTGGTACTTGGTGCCGGAGTCGGCGACCACCTCGTTGGAGTAACCGGAGCGCAGCGAGGCCACCCGGCCCCAGGGCAGCACGATCACCCGCAGCGGGTTGCGCACCCGCAGCCGGTCCTCGCCGGCGAACACGGCCGGCCGCACGGTGTAGGCGACCACCAGGGGCACCACGAGCAGCAGGGTGGCCAGCGCCAGCCACGGCGTGCGGCCCTCGCCGGCGACGACCGCGTCGATGCCGAGCCAGCCGACGATGGCGAGCAGCAGGACACCGCCGGCGATGCCCGCGGGCGAACGGTAGGCGCGGTCCCTGGTCTGCGGGACCGAGGGCGGCGGTGGTGGCGGGTGCTCCGGCGTGGTCATGCTGCCGATTGTGCCCGACGGCTCGGACAGTGCCCCGGGGAGCCGGGGGGTGTACAGCCGCTACGCGCGTAGATATGCTCGTCTGGTGACCATGCCCACTCATACTCCCGCCGCGAGCCCGGTGCCGGACGTCACCGCGTCCGAGAGCACGCTGCGCCGCTTCCTGCACGGGCTGCCCGGTGTCGACGCGGTCGGCCTGGAGGCCCGCGCCGCCTCGCTCGGCACCCGGTCCATCAAGACCACCGCGAAGGCGTACGCCCTCGACCTGGCCATCTCCATGGTCGACCTGACCACCCTGGAGGGCGCGGACACCCCGGGCAAGGTCCGGGCGCTCGGCGCCAAGGCGGTCCGCCCCGACCCGGCCGACCGCACCGCGCCGGCCGCGGCCGCGGTCTGCGTCTACCCGGACATGGTGGAGACCGCCAAGGAGGCCGTCGCCGGCTCCGGCGTGAAGGTCGCCTCGGTGGCCACCGCCTTCCCGGCGGGCCGCGCCTCCCTCGCCGTGAAGCTCGCCGACGTGCGCGAGGCGGTCGCGGCGGGCGCCGACGAGGTCGACATGGTCATCGACCGGGGGGCTTTCCTCGCGGGGAAGTACCTCAAGGTGTACGAGGAGATCGCCGCGGTGAAGGAGGCGTGCGGCACGAGCGCGCGCCTGAAGGTCATCTTCGAGACCGGCGAGCTGTCGACGTACGACAACATCCGCCGCGCCAGTTGGCTCGGCATGCTGGCGGGCGCCGACTTCATCAAGACGTCCACCGGCAAGGTCGCGGTCAACGCCACGCCCGCCAACACCCTCCTCATGCTGGAGGCGGTCCGCGACTTCCGCGCCCAGACCGGCGTCCAGGTCGGCGTGAAGCCGGCCGGCGGCATCCGCACGGCCAAGGACGCGCTGAAGTTCCTGGTGCTGGTCAACGAGACGGCCGGGGCGGACTGGCTGGACAACCACTGGTTCCGCTTCGGCGCCTCCTCGCTGCTGAACGACCTGCTGATGCAGCGTCAGAAGCTGGCCACCGGCCGCTACTCCGGCCCCGACTACGTGACGGTGGACTGATCCCCATGGCATCCGCATTCGAGTACGCACCGGCGCCCGAGTCCCGCGCGGTCGTCGACATCGCCCCGTCCTACGGCCTGTTCATCGACGGCGAGTTCACCGAGGCGGCCGACGGCAAGGTCTTCAAGACCGTCTCCCCCTCGACCGAGGAGGTCCTCTCCGAGGTCGCCGAGGCCGGCGAGGCGGACGTCGACCGCGCCGTCGCCGCCGCCCGCAAGGCGTTCGCGGCCTGGTCGGCGCTGCCCGGCGCCGAGCGCGCCAAGTACCTGTTCCGCATCGCCCGCATCGTCCAGGAGCGCAGCCGGGAACTGGCGGTGCTGGAGACCCTGGACAACGGCAAGCCGATCAAGGAGACCCGGGACGCCGACCTCCCCCTGGTCGCCGCGCACTTCTTCTACTACGCGGGCTGGGCCGACAAGCTGGAGCACGCCGGGTTCGGCCGGAGGACGACAAATGGGCACAGCGGCGCGGACCCCCGCCCGCTGGGCGTGGCCGGCCAGGTCATCCCGTGGAACTTCCCGCTGCTGATGCTGGCGTGGAAGATCGCCCCGGCGCTGGCGGCCGGCAACACGGTGGTGCTCAAGCCCGCCGAGACGACCCCGCTGTCCGCCCTGTTCTTCGCGGACGTCTGCCGCCAGGCCGGGCTGCCGAGGGGCGTCGTCAACATCGTCACGGGCGCCGGCCGCACCGGCGCCGCCCTGGTCGCCCACCCCGGCGTGGACAAGGTCGCCTTCACCGGCTCCACGGCCGTCGGCAAGGAGATCGCCCGCACCCTCGCCGGGACCCGGAAGAAGCTCACGCTGGAGCTGGGCGGCAAGGGCGCCAACATCGTCTTCGACGACGCCCCGATCGACCAGGCCGTCGAGGGCATCGTCAGCGGCATCTTCTTCAACCAGGGCCAGGTCTGCTGCGCGGGCTCCCGCCTGCTGGTCCAGGAGTCGATCCACGACGAGCTGCTCGACCGGCTCAAGCGGCGCCTGACCACCCTGCGTCTGGGCGATCCGCTGGACAAGAACACGGACATCGGCGCGATCAACTCCGCCGAGCAGCTCGCCCGGATCACCGCGCTGGCCGACCAGGGCGAGGCGGAGGGCGCCGAGCGCTGGTCGGCGCCCTGCGAACTGCCGTCGGCCGGCTACTGGTTCGCCCCGACGCTGTTCACCGGCGTCACCCAGGCGCACACCATCGCCCGCGACGAGATCTTCGGCCCGGTCCTGTCGGTGCTGACCTTCCGTACGCCGGACGAGGCGGTCGCCAAGGCCAACAACACGCCCTACGGGCTGTCCGCGGGCATCTGGACGGAGAAGGGCTCGCGCATCCTGGCGGTCGCGAGCAAGCTCCGGGCGGGCGTGATCTGGTCCAACACGTTCAACAAGTTCGACCCGACGTCGCCGTTCGGCGGTTACAAGGAGTCGGGCTTCGGCCGCGAGGGCGGCCGCCACGGCCTGGAGGCGTACCTCGATGTCTGATCGGCTCAACGTCCTGAAGACCTACAAGCTGTACGTCGGCGGGAAGTTCCCGCGTTCCGAGAGCGGCCGGGTGTACGAGGTGACCGACGCAAAGGGCAACTGGCTGGCCAACGCGCCCCTGGCCTCCCGCAAGGACGCCCGGGACGCGGTGGTCGCCGCCCGCAAGGCGTTCGGCGGCTGGTCCGGCGCCACGGCGTACAACCGCGGGCAGGTCCTGTACCGGGTCGCGGAGATGCTGGAGGGCCGCCGGGCACAGTTCGTCCACGAAGTGGCCGACGCCGAGGGCCTGTCCAAGTCCAAGGCGGCCGAGCGGGTCGACGCGACGATCGACCGCTGGGTCTGGTACGCGGGCTGGACCGACAAGATCGCCCAGGTGGTGGGCGGCGCCAACCCGGTGGCGGGCCCCTACTTCAACCTCTCCTCCCCCGAGCCGACGGGCGTGGTCGCGGTCCTGGCCCCCCAGGAGTCCTCGTTCCTGGGCCTGGTCTCGGTGCTCGCCCCGGTCGTCGCCACGGGCAACACGGCGGTCGTGGTGGCCTCGGAGAGGTCCCCGCTGCCCGCTCTCTCCCTCGCCGAGGTGCTCGCCACCTCCGACGTCCCCGGCGGGGTGGTCAACATCCTCTCCGGCCGTACGGCGGAGATCGCCGCGCCGCTGGCCGCGCACCAGGACGTCAACGCGATCGACCTGGCGGGCGCGGAGGAGGCGCTGGCGAAGGAGCTGGAGATCGCCGCGGCCGACAACCTCAAGCGGGTCCTGCGTCCACAGCCTGTGGACGACTGGTCGGCGACCCCGGGCACGGAGCGCCTGACGGCGTTCCTGGAGACCAAGACGGTCTGGCATCCGACGGGGGCGCTGGGCGCCTCCGGTTCGTCGTACTGACCCTGCGCCGGCACCGGGCGGCGCCGCGAGGGCAGTGCCCCCGGCGCCGGTCAGTCCCGGGTGGCCGTGGTCAGCAGGCCCGCCGCCCGGCCCAGCACCGGCACCGCCGCGACCGACTCGGCCTGGGCGACCGGCCCGGTCAGGGCCGTGGACGTCAGCGGCGGGAAGTCGGCCACCTCCGTGCCGACGCCGTTGTCGAGCGGATCGACGCCGGTGCCGGCCAGCGGGTTGGGCTTGAGCCCGGCGACCGGGCCGGCCGCGTGGCCGAGCGAGCCGGCCGCCGCCCGCAGACCGGCCCCCACATCGGTGTCCCCGAGCCGGGCCGGCCGCGCCTCCCGCGAAGCCGCGGACGGGGAGTCGGACGAAGCAGACGAAGCAGATGAAGCGGAAGGGGGCAGTGCGGGCGCGGGCGCCGCGCCCGCGCCGAGGGCCGCCCCGGTGGTCGCGAGGACGGCCAGGGCGCGTCGGACGGTCGGGGGGCGGGGGGTCGCGTGTCGGGCCATCGCTGCTGCTGCCGCCTCGTGCCGGGAAGTACCATCAGGTCACTTCGGAGGGTAATCGGATTGGCGCACAGCGTAGTGGAGGTGTGACGCGTGCGGCAAAGCCGGACCGGGGGGTCGTACCCCCCACGAGGGATGCCGCACACTGGTGTCCCGTGACCACCCCTGCGCCCGTACCCGCGCGAGTCGTGCTGCTCTGCGGCCCCTCCGGCTCCGGCAAGTCCCTCCTCGCCGCCCGCTCCGGTCTGCCGGTGCTGCGGCTCGACGACTTCTACAAGGAGGGCACCGACCCGACGCTGCCGCTGGTCGCCGGGAGCACGGACATCGACTGGGACCACCCGGACTCGTGGGACGCGGAGACGGCCGTGGCCGCGATCGTGGAGCTGTGCCGCACGGGCCGTACCCGGGTGCCCGTCTACGACCTCGCGCTGAGCGCCCGCACCGGGCAGGAGGCGGTCGACATCGGGCGGACCCCGCTGTTCATCGCGGAGGGCGTCTTCGCCGCCGAGATCGTCACCCGCTGCCGGGAACTGGGCGTGCTCGCCGACGCGCTCTGCCTGAGCCGCGGCCCGCTGACGACGTTCCGCCGCCGGTTCGTACGGGATCTGCGGGAGGGCCGCAAGTCGGTGCCGTTCCTGCTGCGCCGGGGCTGGCGGCTGATGCGGCAGGAACGGTCGATCGTCGCCCGCCAGACGGCCCTGGGCGCCCACGCCTGCGACCGGGACGAGGCGCTGGGCCGGCTGGCCGCCGCCGCGGCGGGCCGCCGCGCACCGAGCCGTACCGCGGTCTGAGCCGTACCGCGGTCCGAGCGGTACCACGGTCCGAGGACACAGCGGAAGAGGACACAGCAGAAGCGGGACTGGACGGACCCCCCGGCCCTCCAGTCCCGCTCCCTTCGTGCTCCCCCGTGCTTCCCCCGATCTCCCCCCGTTTCCCCCGATCTCCCCCCCGTTTTCCTTGCGTTCCCCCGTGTTCCCCCGTACCCCCCGTGTCCCCCGTGGGGCTTCCCTCGTGAGTAAGAGCCCGGGACCGTCCCCCTGATACACCCGGGCCCGTACTTTCTTTCTTCTTTTTTTCTTCCCCCCGGCCTTCAGGCGACCAGCTCGCCGAAGGCGTCCTCCCGGTCACGGCCGAAGCTGAGGACCTCGTCCTCGCGCAGCCGGCGCAGCGACCGCCAGATGCTGGACTTCACCGTGCCGACGCTGATGCCGAGGACGTCCGCGATCTCCGGGTCCGTGCGGCCCTCGTAGTAGCGCAGGACCAGCATGGTGCGCTGGAGTTCGGGCAGCTTGGCCAGCGCCTGCCACAGGACCGCGCGCAGCTCGGTGCCGCGCATCGCGTCCGTGTCGCCGGCCGTCTCCGGCAGTTCCTCGGTCGGGTACTCGTTGAGCTTGCGGCGCCGCCAGGCGCTGATGTGCAGGTTGGTCATGGTCCGGCGGAGATAACCGCCGACCGCCGCCTTGTCGCTGATCCGGTCCCACGCCCGGTACGTCGAGAACAGCGCGCTCTGCAGCAGGTCCTCGGCCTCGAAGCGGTCCCCGGTGAGGTGGTAGGCGGTGGCGTACAGGGAGGCGCGGCGCTCCTGGACGTAGGCGGTGAACTCCGCCTCGGACAGCGAGCGCCGCTCCCCCTCGGCCTCCCCGTACGCGGCTCCCCCGGGCGTCTCCCCCCCACGGGCGTCGATCACCGTCATGTACGCGGTGTGCTGACGCCCGGTGCCGCGAGCGCACCCCCGTCCTCCCCCACGCTCGAACGCGCTCGCACGGGAGGTGCCCCCCTCGGCACCGGACCGCTCCGGCCCCCGGCCCTGCACGTCGTGCAGACGCGTGACCACTGCGCTGGTGCTGTTGCCGTGCAGCTTGTTCATCTCGCGCCCCCCGTCGTGGAGTTCCGGTGTCCGGCTCATGTGCCGCCTGTGCCGGAAATCCTGCCGGGGCCACTTCATCGCCGTGTCCGTCGTCTGTCACAGAGCTGTCACAACGGCCTGTCACAGGAGCAACACCGTTTCTCCGCATGGTCCGGCGGCGAACAGGGCCCCGGACCGGCCCGCCTGGACCCACCGGTCGAACCGTGCCCCCTCCATGGGCCAGAATGAGCCCGTGCCTTCCCTGTTGCTGATCGAGGACGACGACGCCATCCGTACGGCCCTGGAGCTGTCCCTGACGCGCCAGGGACACCGGGTGGCCACCGCTGCCAGCGGTGAGGACGGTCTGAAGCTGCTGCGCGAACAGCGGCCTGATCTGATCGTGCTGGACGTGATGCTGCCCGGCATCGACGGTTTCGAGGTGTGCCGGCGCATCCGGCGCACCGACCAGTTGCCGATCATCCTGCTGACCGCGCGGAGCGACGACATCGACGTGGTCGTCGGCCTGGAGTCCGGCGCCGACGACTACGTGGTGAAACCGGTGCAGGGACGGGTCCTCGACGCCCGCATCCGGGCCGTACTGCGGCGCGGGGAGCGGGAGTCCAGCGACTCGGCGAGCTTCGGCAGCCTGGTCATCGACCGCTCCGCGATGACCGTCACCAAGAACGGCGAGGACCTCCAGCTCACCCCGACCGAGTTGCGGCTGCTGCTGGAGCTGAGCCGGCGGCCCGGTCAGGCGCTGTCCCGGCAGCAGTTGCTGCGGCTGGTGTGGGAGCACGACTACCTGGGCGACTCGCGGCTGGTGGACGCCTGTGTGCAGCGGCTGCGCGCCAAGGTCGAGGACGTGCCGTCGTCCCCGACGCTGATCCGTACCGTGCGGGGCGTGGGCTACCGGCTGGACCCGCCTCAGTGACCGAGGAACGTCCCGGGGGTCCGCGCACCTGGTCCGCGGCGCGCAAGGGAGTCCGGTCGCGGCTGCGCCTCACCAGCCTGCGGCTCAGGCTGGTCGTCGTCTTCGGGCTGGTGGCGCTCACCGCCGCCGTGTCCGCGTCCGGCATCGCGTACTGGCTCAACCGCGAGGCCGTGCTCACCCGCGCCCAGGACGCCGTGCTGCGGGACTTCGCGCAGGAGATGCAGAACCGGGCGGGCGCGCTGCCCGAGCACCCCACGCAGGACGAGTTGCAGCACACGGCCGGGCAGATGGCCAACAGCAGCCAGCGCTTCGGCGTGCTGCTGGTGGCCCGGGACGCGGACGGGCGGACGGTGTACGGCAGTTCCGGCGGGCTGGCCGGCTTCGAGCTGGCGGACGTGCCGCGGTCGCTGCGCACGGCCGTGAACAAGGAGCAGAAGGTCACCTCGGCCAACAAGTCGCCGTACCACCTGTACTGGCAGCGGATCGTCGAGGACGGCACCCCGTACCTGGTGGCCGGGACCCGGGTGATCGGCGGCGGGCCGACCGGGTACCTGCTGAAGTCGCTGGAGCCGGAGGCCAAGGACCTGGGTTCGCTGGCCTGGTCGCTGGGGATCGCCTCGGGCCTGGCGCTGATCGGCTCCGCGCTGCTCGCGCAGGCCCTGGCGACGACCGTGCTGAAGCCGGTGCACCGGCTGGGGACCGCCGCCCGCCGGCTCGGCGAGGGCAGGCTGGACACCCGGCTGCGCGTCTCCGGCACCGACGAACTGGCCGATCTGTCCCGGACGTTCAACGCCGCCGCCGAGGCGCTGGAGAAACGGGTCGCGGACATGGCGGCCAGGGAGCAGGCGTCCCGGCGGTTCGTGGCCGACATGAGCCATGAGCTGCGCACGCCGCTGACGGCGATCACGGCCGTCACGGAGGTGCTGGAGGAGGAGCTGGACACCGAGGGCGGCACCATCGACCCGATGATCGAGCCCGCCGTGCGGCTGGTGGTCAGCGAGACCCGGCGGCTGAACGACCTGGTGGAGAACCTGATGGAGGTCACCCGCTTCGACGCGGGCACCGCCCGTCTCGTCGTCGACGAGGTGGACGTCGCCGACCAGATCACCGCCTGCGTCGACGCCCGCGCCTGGCTGGACGCGGTCGAACTGGACGCCGAGCGCGGCATCCACGTCGGCCTGGACCCGCGCCGCCTGGACGTCATCCTCGCCAACCTGATCGGCAACGCCCTCAAGCACGGCGGATCGCCGGTGCGGGTGTCGGTGCGGGAGACCGAGGACGCGGTCCTGATCGCCGTGCGCGACCACGGGTCCGGCATCCCCGAGGACGTCCTGCCGCACGTCTTCGACCGCTTCTACAAGGCCAGCGCCTCCCGGCCGCGCTCCGAGGGCAGCGGCCTGGGCCTCTCCATCGCCCTGGAGAACGCGCACATCCACGGCGGCGACATCACCGCGGCCAACTCGCCCGACGGCGGCGCGGTGTTCACGCTGTGCCTGCCGCGGGACGCCTCGGCCCTGGCGGAGAAGCCGGAGTCCCGCGGCCCCGACGGCCCCGACGGCTCCGGCGGCTCCGGCGGCCCGGCGGGCGACGGGAGCCGGGGCAAGGACGCGAAGGGACGGGCCTGATGACCGTACGCCGCCTGCTGGCGCTCCCCGTGCTCGGCCTGCTGCTCGCCGGGTGCGGCATCCGGGCCACCGAGGTGCCGACGGACTACGGGCCGGCGCCGTCCCGGGTGCGCTGCTCGCTGGGCGAGCCGGACGGGGCGAGCCGGCCCGCGCCGGGCATGGCGGTCCAGGTGTTCCTGCTCTGCGGCTCCTCCCTGGTGTCGGTGGACCGGACGGTCCGGGTGCCGGACGGCACCGCCGACTCCGCGCGGCGGGTGCTGGTCGCGCAGGGGCTGCTGGACGAGTTGGCGGCGCCGCCGTCGCCCGCCGAGAAGCAGGCCGGGTACACCACCGACGTCCGCGCGGGCACCGCCGTGTCCGGGGCGCACCCCGGCGACCCCGAGGACACCCTGCGGCTCAGCACCGCCCCGGACGGGCTGACCTCGTACGCCCTGGCCCAGATCGTCTGTACGTTCTCGGACTCGGCGGCGGCCGATGGCGACGGCTCGGTCGTGCTCGGCGGGCCGGGCGGGACGGAGCCGCGCCGGTACACCTGCACCGACGAGGTCCGCGCCCGGCCGGGCAGCAACGAGCCGCCGTCGGCCGCGGTCACCGGGGACTGACCGGCCGCCCGGCGGGTCCTGTGGCGCAGGACTCACCCGTGCGGGGAGGGGGGCGGAACCGCGCGCACCGGACACCGCGTCTTGGGGGGCGTGCAGCGTCTAGGCTCCATCGGCGGCAGCGCCGCGATCCGCATCCGGGTGACGGGAGGTGTCCTCCTGGTCGCGCATCTCGCGTTCGTCGCCTGGCTCACGCTGCGTCCCCTGGACGTCCCCTGGGTGATGCCCGCCAATCTGCGTCCCCTCGACGGCATCCGGGCCGACCTCGCGCTGGGCTGGCCGCAGGCGGCCCGCTGCATCGGCGAGAAGCTCGCGCTGCTGGCCCCGCTGGGCGTGCTGCTGCCGACGGTGAACGGGCGGACGGCGGTCTCGCCGCTGGCGTCGCTGCTGCGCGTCACGGCCGCGGGCGCCCTGCTGTCGCTGGGCATCGAACTGTTCCAGACCGGCGTGCCCGGACAGGTCGTGGATGTCGACTCACTGCTGCTGAACACCGCCGGGGTGGCCCTGGCGCACCTGGCCGTGGTGCCCGCCGGGCGGGCCTGGCTCCGCCGCAAGGGCGAGCGGGGGCGGCCCGGTGACCTCCGCCAGGAGGAGCCGGCTCAGGGTCGGACCCCGACGATTCCCAGGGTCGGGATCGCCCCGTAGAGCGACGCTTCGCCCCGTTCGTCCGCCTAGCGTGGAGGGCAGATGAGGCGACCGACGGGGACGCCTCGGACCACGCTCGCGAAGGAGCCGCCATGTCCCGCCTTGCCCGCCCCACCGACGGCCGCATGATCGGCGGAGTGTGCGCCGCGCTGGCCCGGCGCTTCGGCACCTCCGCGACGACGATGCGGGTGGCCTTCGTGGTCTCGTGCCTGCTGCCCGGCCCGCAGTTCCTGCTCTATCTGGCGCTGTGGGTCCTCTTCCCCTCCGAGGAGAAGGCGGCCCGCACCGCCTGGTGAGCCCCTGCTTCACCCCTCCGGCACACCGCTGGGGCGCACCCGGTACGGACCGGGCGCGCCCCAGCGGCACGTCTGACGGGCGGGGCTCAGCCGAGCGGCAGGGTGTTCAGCGGCAGTCCGCCGAGCAGGCCGGTGATCGGCTTGAGCGCTCCGGTGGCGGGCGGCTTGGCGGCCTTGCCCTTGCCCTTGCTCTTGCCCGTGGCGGCGCCCTGCCCGCCGTCGACGGCGGGCAGCGTGCGGGCGCTGTGCTCGGCGGGGACCGCCTTGGCGACTCCGCCCAGCGTCCGGGCGACGCCCGGGAGGTCCGGCGCCGCGTGGGCCGCACCCGCACCGGCGGCGGCGAAGGCGGCACCGAGAGCGGCGACACCGAGGGTCTTGGCAACAGACTGCTTCATGAAATGCGTCCTCGAAGGGGATGTCGGGAAATGGAGCGGCTCCCGACCGTAAACACGCGAGGCCCGCCACCGCAAACACCGAAATGCGTACGAATGGTGAACGGCCGCCCGCCGGGCCGCCGCTCCCCCGGCATATGCCAACCCTCGCCCGCCGAAGAACCCCTGGTCGAAACGGCCTACTGGAACAGCCATTCGGACTTCAGCTCGGCATATCCGGGCTTTATCACGTCATTGATCATGGCCAGTCGTTCATCGAAAGGAATGAACGCTGATTTCATCGCATTGACGGAGAACCACTGCATGTCGTCGAGCGTGTAACCGAATGCGTCGACAAGGTGCTCGAATTCCCGGCTCATACTGGTGTGGGACATGAGCCGGTTGTCGGTGTTCACGGTGGCCCGGAAGTGCAGCCTGCGCAGCAGCCCGATGGGGTGCTCGGCGTAGGAGTCGGCCGCCCCGGTCTGGAGGTTGGAGCTGGGGCACAGCTCCAGCGGGATGCGCTTGTCCCGCACGTAGGAGGCGAGCCGCCCCAGCGCGACGGTGCCGTCCTCCCGTACCTGGATGTCGTCGATGATCCGCACCCCGTGCCCGAGCCGGTCGGCGCCGCACCACTGGAGGGCCTGCCAGATCGACGGCAGCCCGAACGCCTCGCCCGCGTGGATGGTGAAGTGGTTGTTCTCCCGCTTCAGGTACTCGAAGGCGTCCAGGTGCCGGGTGGGCGGGTAACCGGCCTCGGCGCCCGCGATGTCGAAGCCGACCACGCCGCGGTCCCGGTAGCGGTTGGCCAGCTCGGCGATCTCCAGGGCGCGGGCGGCGTGCCGCATGGCGGTGAGCAGGGCGCCGATCCGGACCCGGTGGCCGTTCTCCCGCGCCCGCCGCTCCCCTTCCCGGAACCCCTCGTCGACCGCCTCGACGACCTCCTCCAGGGTCAGCCCCCCGTCGAGGTGCTGCTCGGGGGCGTACCGCACCTCGGCGTAGACCACGCCGTCCGCGGCGAGGTCCTCGGCGCACTCGGCGGCGACCCGGACCAGCGCGCTCCTGGTCTGCAGCACCCCGACGGTGTGGGAGAAGGTCTCCAGGTACCGCTCCAGGGAACCGGAGTCGGCGGCCTCCCGGAACCAAATGCCGAGCTTCTCCGGATCGGTCTCGGGCAGTCCCGAGTAGCCCGCCTCCCTGGCGAGTTCGACGACGGTGGCGGGCCGCAGCCCCCCGTCGAGATGGTCGTGCAGCAGAACCTTGGGCGCCCGGCGGATCTGGTCCGGCGTCGGGGACTTCGCGGTGGTCTGGCTCGTCATCTCCGCACTCTAACTCCTACGCGCGTAGATCACTTCAGCCGAAATGTAACGGTGACCGCGGGGAAGGGTGGCGTACACCCGCGCTTCTGACACTGTTCTGTCATGGCACAGCAAGCGACGCCGGTGCGTACGGCACAACTGGGGCGGGCGTTCGGGGTGGAGCCGTCCGCGGTGGGCGGGGTGGTCCTGCTGCTCCCGGGCGGCGACGAGGTGTCCGAGCGGCGGCCGTCTCCGCTGCTGGCGACCGCGTCCATGTTCTCGCTCGGGCGGAAGCTGGCGCGGGCCGGGCGGGACGAGGGGCTCGCGGCCCATGTCGTGCACTACCGCTGCCGCGGCTGGAACGGCAGCGAGGCGCAGCTCGCGCGGGACGCCGCCTGGGCCGCCGACGAGGTGCTGCGGCGCTACGGCGACGTCTGCGTCTGCCTCGCCGGGGTCGGCATGGGCGGGCGGGCGGCGCTGCGGGCGGCCGGGCACGAGGCGGTCAACTCGGTGCTGGCGATCGCCCCCTGGCTGCCCGCCGAGGACATGGCCGCCCCGCCCGAACCGGTGAAGCAGCTCGCCGGGCGGCGGGTGCTGATCGTGCACGGCACGAACGACCGGCGCAGTGACCCGGAGCTGTCCTTCCGGCTGGCGGCGCGGGCGAAGAAGGCGAACCGGGACGTGTGCCGGTTCGAGGTGCACTCGGACGGGCACGGGCTGCGGCACTACCGGGACGAGGTCGCGGCGCTGGCGGAGGACTTCGTGCTGGGCACGCTGTTCGGGCGGGCGTTCTCCCGGCCGGTGGTGGACGCGCTGGCGGCGCCGCCGCCGCTGGGGCTGCGGATGCCGCTGGCGGCGGGGTTCGGGGGGACGCTGCGGCGGTGACGCCCTCCGGGACCTCCCCCGGGCCCCCTTCAGTACCTCATCAGGGGTCCTTCAGGGGTTCTTCAAGGCAGCAGGTTGCCCCTGCGCGACAGCAGGAACTTCTTGAAGGCGGCGACCGGGGGTGTGTCCGCGCGCCCGGCCAGCCAGGCCACGCCGATCTCCCTGGCCGCCTTCGGGGAGGTCACCGTCAGTTCCACCACCCCGGGGCGGGGGACCGTGGGCGGCGGGAGCAGGGCGACGCCCAGCCCCGCCGCGACCAGGCCGCGCAGGGTCTCCGCCTCCTCGCCCTCGAAGGCCACCCGGGGGCGGAAACCGGCCTCCTTGCAGAGGTCGTCCGTGATGCGGCGCAGTCCGTAACCGGGCTCCAGGGTCACGAAGTTCTCGTCGGCGGCCTCGGCGAGGCGGATGCGCCGGCGGCCGGCCAGGCGGTGGTCGGCGGGGACGACCAGGCGCAGCTTCTGCTCGTCCAGGCGCCGGGCGACGAGGTCGGGGGCGTCGGGGACGGGTGAGGTGAGGCAGAGGTCGAGTTCTCCGGCACGCAGGCGTTCGAGCATGGCCTCGCCGTAGTTCTGGACGAGGCTGAAGCGGACCCGGGGGTGGTCGGCGCGGAAGGCGTGCAGCAGACCGGGGACGGTCTCGGCGCCCATGGTGTGCAGGAACCCGAAGGCGACCTTGCCGGTGGTGCGGTCGGCGTCGGCGCGGACCTCGTCGGCGGCCCGCTCGATCTCGGCGAGGGCGCGTTCGACGGAAGCGAGGAAGGTCCGGCCCGCCGGGGTGAGGGAGACGGTGCGGCCGCGCCGGGCGAACAGGTCGACGCCCAGGTCCTGTTCGAGGCGGACCATGGCGCGGGAGAGGGTCGACTGGGGGACGTTCATCTCCTGCGCGGCGCGGGTGACGTGCTCGGTGCGGGCGACGCCGGCGAAGTGCGCGAGGCGCGGCGCGAGCAGCGCGACGATGTCTTCTGTGTCACTGGTTCGTGACAGCCGGGCCGGTGAGCTTTGCTGATGCGCCATGGGAACGATTATGACCGTTCCGTGCATTGGACGGATGAGTGAGGGGCTTCGTACGGTCCTGGCATGACTCCCGCCGATACCGGGGCGCCCACCACCGTGGGCGCCGCCGCCTCCGCCCCCGATGTCTCCGACACTTCCGGCGCTTCCGGCGCTTCCGGCGCGCGGGTGGCCCCGGGCGGTCCCGGTTACCGCCGGATGAGCTTCGCGCTGTTCCTCGCGGGCGTGGCCACCTTCGCGCTGCTGTACTCGACGCAGGCCCTGCTGCCGCTGATCTCCGGCGACCTGGGCGTCTCGGCGGGCGACGCCAGTTGGACGGTGGCCGCCGCCACCGGTGGCCTGGCGGTGTTCGTGCTGCCGATGAGCGCCCTGTCGGAGCGGTACGGGCGTCGTACGGTCATGACGGCGTCGCTGGCGGTGGCGGTGACCGTGGGGCTGCTGGTGCCGTTCGCGCCCTCGCTGCCCGCGCTGGTGGCGCTGCGCGCGGTGCAGGGCGCGGCGCTGGCCGGGCTGCCGGCCTCGGCGACGGCGTACCTCGCGGAGGAGGTCACGCCGAAGGCGCTGGTCACCGCGATCGGCCTGTTCGTGGCGGGCAACAGCGTCGGCGGGATGAGCGGCCGGGTCATCACCGGCTGGGTCGCGCAGGAGTGGGGCTGGCGGGTGGCCGTCGGGGTGATCGGCGTGGTCGCGGTGGTGTGCGCGGTGGCGTTCCGGCTGCTGCTGCCGAAGCCGCGGCACTTCACGCCGGGGTCGCTGCGCCCCCGCGTTCTGGCCCGGACCGTCCGCGACCACCTGGCCGACCCGCTGCTGCGGCGCCTGTACGCGATCGGCGCGCTGTTCATGACGGTGTTCGGCGGCGTCTACACGGTGATCGGCTACCGGCTGACCGAGGCCCCCTTCTCGCTGCCGCAGGGCATCGTCGGCTCGATCTTCCTGGTGTACCTGGTGGGCACGGTCTCGGCGTCCACGGCCGGGCGGCTGGTCGGGCGACTGGGGCGGCGCGGGGCGCTGTACCTGGCGGGCGGCACCACGGCGGCCGGGCTGCTGCTGTCGCTGGCGGACTCCGTGCCGCTGGTGCTGCTCGGCCTGGTGCTGATCACGGCGGGCTTCTTCGCGGGGCACGCGGTGGCCTCCTCGGCGGTCAGCCGGACCGCCACCCACGGCCGGGCGCAGGCGTCGGCGCTGTACCAGTCGGCGTACTACATCGGCTCCAGCGCCGGCAGCACGGTGGGCGCGACCGCCTTCCACGCCGGGGGCTGGGCGGGGACCGTCGGGGTCGGGCTGCTGGCGGTGCTGGGCGTGGTGTCGATCACGCTGCTCGGCACCCGGGCCGCGCGGCGGCGGACGGCGCCGGCCTCCGTCACGGCCTGACCGCCGCCGCTCCCCTCCGCCCGTGCTCGTCGGGGCGGTTCCCGGGCCGTTGATGCTCCTATTGCTGTCAAGCGGTTTGCAGCCAGTCGCGGTAGGCGTAGGTGAGGTCGTCGTCTCTGCTGAGACCTCGTTCGAGTC